>NZ_JBXWOP010000002.1:0-319039 GCF_059610965.1 Ruegeria sp. CDSB136 | reverse complement strand
CGTCTCAACCGTCTTTCCAGTCCGTCAGGCCGTCTCCCCGACCCGTCAGCACCGCCTCAGCAGCGCCGGTGAAGGGGGTTCTAAGCATAACACTTATCAGCCGCAAGTGAAAAAACACGTTCTGCGGAAATTTTTTGCGAAGGGCGATTTTCTGAAATAATATCAATATTATAAGATGCCATACTGCCCTAGAATCCATACCCTCATCACGGTTAGCAGGCGGAACCCTTTGTTGGAATCGTACGGGGACCAGCACCAGCACACAATATATAGAGGCTACGTGGATACACTACACAAGAAGCCACGACTCGGATTGTGCGAGTCGCCGGTCTTTCCGTGTCTGAATCGCCAAGTTTGGCGATACGATTCACACAACAAGGCACATTGGTGATCGATTTCCCGCACCCATTTGTTTGCCAGCAGGCGATAACCGGAGATACATCCAGCCAAACACTTGCACACGCACGTCAGATGCGGTCAGGTTCCCGGGCGACTGAAACTGTGCTGGCTTTGGAAAAACATGAATACCGTTGATCCTTTCCCAATGGTTCGAACCGTCGGCCTTGACGGCATTCTGGTGACCTACGCCGATACCATGACAGAACGGTCAAATCGTGCAGCGCTGGCGTTTCGGACAGAAGTTGAAAACTGGAACTGGGAAGGTGTGTGCGAAACATCGACCTCTCTTGCATCGGTCTACATTCGGTTCGATCCGTTACGCCTGCACTATCGTGAGTTGGAGATTCGCGTCCAAGCGCTTCTGAAACAGCACGACTGGTACAATGCTGCTTTGCCTTCGGGCCGCAAGCTGTGGCGAGTGCCAACGGTATTTGGCACGGAACTGGCACCCCAACTGGAGGACGCCGCCAGGGCGGCCGGGCTGACAGCAAGTGAAGCGATTCATCGGCTTGGCCAGTCCCGGGTTCGTGTGCTGACAATCGGCTTTGCACCGGGGCAGCCATATCTCGGGCCATTGGGTCCGGAGTTCAACATTCCCAGACTGAAGGATTTGAACCCGATGGTGCCAGAAGGGGCTTTGGTTCTGGCAATCTCGCAGTTCGTGCTGTTCTCCGGCCCAACGCCGACCGGATGGCGGCATGTGGGGCAGACTGCCTTTCGCTGTTTCCGGCCCGAGAGCGATCCGTGCTTTGCATTGAATCCTGGGGACGAAATGCAATTCGAACCCGTCTCACGTAAGGAGTTGGAACATATTCAGGCAACAAACAGTGACGGCACAGGTGGCGCGACCTGTCAGGAGATTGTCTGATGAGTCTGATCGTCCATCGCATTGGCCCGTCTTGCACGCTCCAGGATCAGGGACGCTCTGGCTATCTGGATCAAGGTCTTTCAAGGTCAGGAGCCGCCGATAATCTTGCATTGCACGAAGGCGCGGCCCTGTTGGGGCAAAGCCCGGAATGTGCAGCTTTGGAATTGGCGGGGACCGGGGGGGAGTTCGAAGCCACCCAGACCATTCGCATCGCTTTGACCGGTGCACCGATGCAGGCCAGCATTGATGGCAGCGCCGTCGCGTGGCACGCCTCGCACAGTTTGGAGACCGGGCAGCGATTGGTAATCGGGGCGGCGCTTCAAGGCAACTATGGCTACCTGCATCTGGGCGGTGGCGTTGATGCCGAGGTTTTTCTTGGGTCCCGCTCGACCCACCTGACCGCCAGGATCGGGCAACCATTGCAGCCTGGCGATGTTTTGGTCGCTGGATCTGACAACGGCAATACTGGGATGAAACTGCGCCCCGATGATCGGTTTTCGGGTGGCGTACTGCGCGTTGTCAGAAGTTTTCAGACCCCTCTGTTTGACAATGCAACCCTGGACCGCTTTGCCGCCACCGAGTTCCAGCGGGGCACGCGGGCCAATCGGATGGGCATGCAACTGGAGAGTGATGGCGAAGGCTTTGCCGCCAAAGGTCAGCTCAATATTCTGTCCGAGGTCATTACGCCCGGCGACATCCAGATGACCGGCACTGGAAACCCGTTCATTCTGCTGCCCGAGTGCCAGACCACCGGAGGTTACCCGCGTATCGCTACCGTTCTACCATGCGATTTGCCGCGCGCTGCGCAGACCCCGGCGGGTGGAAAAATCCGGTTTTTGTTTGTCACCGTGGACGAGGCCCTGAACCTGCATGCCGCTTACCAATCTGAACTTGCGCGCCTGCCGGGCCGTGTCGAGGCACTTGTGCGCGATCCGCATGACATCGCCGACCTGTTGTCTTACCAATTAATCGGCGGAGTCGTCTCTGCCACCGACTAAGGAGATATGCCGATGCCCCGCGTTGATCTGAATGCCGATATGGGTGAAAGCTTTGGACCCTGGAAAATGGGGGACGACGAGAACCTTCTAAAGATCATCACCTCGGCCAATATAGCCTGCGGCTTTCACGCAGGCGATCCGGATGTGATGGCAAAAGCAATGGCCACTGCCGCTGAAAATGACGTCGGCATCGGCGCGCATCCCGGCTTCCCGGACCTTCAGGGCTTCGGACGGCGCAACATGAAAGTGCCGCATGCCAGCCTGCGCAATCTGGTGCGGTATCAATTGGGCGCCGCCATTGGGGTGGCGAAAGCGGTGGGGACCCATGTACGCCACCTGAAGCTGCACGGCGCGCTGGCCAACATGTGCTCGGTCGATCTAGACATGGCGCGGGCTTGCTATCAGGGTGCCTTGGACGTGGACCCCGACATCATCATAATGGTTCTGGCAGTAACCCGGCAGGAAGAAGCCGTGCGCGAACTGGGCTGCAACTGGGTGGGCGAGATCTTCGCCGATCGCGCTTACAACGATGATGGCACTCTGGTCGACCGCAGCCTGCCCGGAGCCGTCATTCACGACGCCGACATCGCCGGGCCACGCATTCTGAACATGATCCGGGAGGGCGCAATCATCACCGAAAGCGGGAAGCGGCTGGAAACTTCGATCGACACGATCTGTTTGCACGGCGATGGACCGACCGCTGTTCAGATCGCCCGCTCGGTACGCCAGAACCTGATTGACGGCGGGGTCGAGGTCACAAAATTCACCAGATAGACAGGTCTTCGCAACCATCTGCCCCCAGTATCTTACTGTTGCCCGATCACCGGTCAGCCCCTAGCATGTGCGCAAGTGCATGTTCTGAATACTGTAATTAAAACAACGTAATTCGCGATGGTTGGTCCGGCCAATACCGTCGCAGCCTGTTTTCTCGCAAGGAGGCACACAAATGTCTTTCGACCTGATGTCGTATCAGCCCAGAGGCGACAAGAAGAATTCCGAATTTTTCGCTGAGTATCTGCCAATGATTTATGAGCGGCGAACCAGTTCCGGAATTGCTGATCAGGTCGGACCAATGCGGGCGATTGTCATTCAGGTTGAACCGAATGCGTTGTTCGACACGATGGTCGAACTTTACGTGATGACGCCGTATCGCCACTCGGCAAGCTATCTTGGGGCGACGCACAAATTCGCGGTAATGCACTCTCATCCCGAATATCCGTCGCTGATCATCATGGCGCCGCTGAGCGACACGTTCGAGGATTTCATACCCCGCATCAACCGCATGTACCCTCTGGCGCGCAAAACACCGCAAACCCGCTACGTGGGTGAGGTATTCGCGGCCTCGGACCTGAATGATCTGAGCAAAACGCTGGAAGATCAGTACATCCGATTTGAATATAGCGGTGATACCGAGAACCCGTTTTACACGCTGGACGGATTCCGCTTTACCACCCCGTCGGATTTCACCTGCAACCGGGTCGGCTATTCCTCACATGATTTCAATGATCCCGACAGCCTTGGCCTGGGCGACCGCGTCTTGTTGAGCGACGCCGAGAAGCAGCTTCTGCATGAGGCGGCGGCCTTCGCGGAAGACACCAAGATCGGTCCCCTGATGCTGGGGTTCGACCATCTGGCCACCCGTGTTCTGGCCGGTGAGCGGGAAGATGCGATCCTCGAGTTTCTGACCATGGTTCCCTACTATTTCTGGGGGGCGTACAACATCTTTGACATGAATTCGTCCACGAATGTGAACCGGAACGCCAATGTCGATGACGACAAGAAATCGCCTGCCAAGGTGTTCACGGCCAACAACACACCGTCATTCGTGAATTCATTTGCCAAGCTGCCGATGCCGACCGAGGATTTTGTCCGCAATTTCGGACGCCGCCTGCATCACATGGCCGTCGAAATATTGGATGGCGATCACGGCGCTGGTGAAAAGAACGTCGATTTCGTGGTGAACACCCTCAAGGACAAGGGCGTACCGTTTCTGGCCCATGTGGTGGGCGAATGCAAAGACGACCCAAACCTTAAACAGATCTTCTCGAAACACTCGAAGAATACATTGCTGATCACCGAGTATATCGAACGCTGCCACAAGTATGACGGGTTCTTCACCAAGGACAACGTCGCTGCCCTGACAGCCGCCGCCGGTCAGGATGAACAATACGAACACGGCCACGTATTCGACTGAAAAAAGGCTGCGAGAGGAACTCGCAGCCCAGACCCATCCAGGAGAGAATATGCCGGGCCTTATGATGGCCCGATCATGAAACATGTGACATTGCGCGCCTGAAGGCGGCGGCAGGCCAGATCGGCCTGTTCGCGGGTCATGCCCTGAAAGGTGGCGTCAAACCCGCGCGAGCTTTGGTTCACCTTGCGCAACGTGCCTTCCAGCGTGGTCATCTCCGACAGCGCCGTTTTCAGCAGAATCTTCTCAGCTTCATACCGAGTTGTGTAGCGTCCCACGTTCACGCCCCATAGATGCCCACCTGAAGTAGACAGCCGGGTAACGACCTCCTGCTCGGGTTCTGGCTCCTTTGCAGGTTCGGCCGACGCCAAAACCAGATTGTCCGGGCGAAGCGCCGGACGCGTGTCCGAATTTTCGACAGGAGGTGCGGTCGGCGCGATATCTGCCGCCGCAATCGCTGCCGCTATCCCGTCCTGAATACGCTCTCCGTTCTCGGCTGCTGTTTCGGCGACGGTTCCTGCCACCTGCACCGCACCACCAGCGGTTGGGCGAAGGACCGGTCGCAGGCTTTTTTCCGGCGCGCCTACAAGGCTGGCGACCTGTGTTGTACTGCCCAGTCCGGCGTTTCCTGCATAGGTGGGACGTGCGGGTTTGCGAATTGGCGCGCGCGACGGAGCCCGGCGGAAACCCATGTCCAGCAATTCGGCCACCTTGGCGTTGCGCGACGCGCCCGACTTGCCGCCAAAGACAGTTGCAATGATCCGTTCATCCTTGCGCTTGGCCGATGCAACGAGGTTGAAGCCCGCAGCCCGTGTGTATCCGGTTTTGATCCCGTCCGCGCCTTTGTACGCAGCCAGCAACCGGCGGTTGGTGTTGGGCACGGTCTTAATGCCCGCATGCGTCGACTGACGCGAAAACAGGTTATAGTACTGCGGATAATCATAAAGCAGATGGCGCCCCAGCGTTGTCATGTCGCGGGCTGTCGACAAATGACCCGACTCGGTCAAGCCATGCGCGTTCTTGAAGGTCGTGCGGCTCATCCCCATCGCCTTGGCCGTCCGCGTCATGCGGCGGGCAAAGGCTGCCTCGGACCCGCTGAGAGTAATCCCGATGGCCGTGGCCGCATCATTGGCCGATTTTACTGCGGCTGCGCGGATCAGATAGCGGAACGCGATGGTTTGTCCGGTCCGCAGGCCCAGTTTTGAAGGCGGCTCGGAAGCAGCCTTGCTGGTGATCCGAACCGGCGTATCCAGCGTGATTTCACCGTTACGCACCGCCTCGAACGCAATGTATAGCGTCATCATCTTGGTCAGAGAGGCCGGGTGAAGGCGCGTATCGGCGTTGCGCGAATGAAGAACCTCACCGGTGCGCGCATCAATCACCATCGCCGCGTAGGGTGCTGCAATGGCCTGCAATGGCACAAAAACAAGTAACCACAACAGTGCTGTAAGGAATAAGCCCATTCGGGCTGGAACTGTCCGCCGAATCTGCACGATCTTTGCCTCTGTCTGCCTCGCACCGCCGGGTTTTCCCGGTCGGCTTCATTTATTTTGTTGGCAACAAGGCTAGCACAGGGCTGTCGCTAAATAAACCGAAAGCTGGGCAATTCGCCCATTCGTGACGCCTAACAAAACCCCAATATGTAGCGGCGCGACCAAATCCGCCCACTAGATGCATACCCCGAACTCGGGTTTGGTCACGGTAGATCAAGAATTTATGAAACTGAGACCTATTGGCAACATCAGGTCAGACCCCTGACGAGATCGACCAGATCGCCCAGATCGGCAAGCTCGTGGAATCGCGGATTGTCGCTGGGGGTTTCGGCCTGCTCGACCTCCCAAACCAGCCCGTGCGGTACATGAACGCCCCATGCGCCGGCCTGAATTGGCGCAACGACATCCGACCGCATCGAGTTGCCGACCATCATCGAAGCCAGCGGACCATCGCCATGCTGTTCGAAAATCCCACGATAAACCTCGGGTGTTTTTTCCGAGACAATTTCCACGTGATCAAACAGATCGCCCAATCCCGACTGTGCCAGTTTCCTTTCCTGATCGATCAGATCTCCCTTGGTGATCAGAACCACACGGTGGGTTTCACATACACCTTCGATAGCGGCCTGTGCATGCGGCAAAAGCTCGATCGGGTGGGCCAGCATCTCTTGCCCCGCATTGATAAGCTGCCGAATGACGGATGCGGGCACCCGATCCTCGGTCACTTCGATCGCAGTTTCGATCATGGACAGGGTAAAGCCCTTGATACCGTATCCATAGTGCCGGGTATTCCGCTTTTCGGCAGCCAACAGGCGATCCATCAAGTGATCGCGGTCCGCGTGATCGGCCAGCAGATCCGCGAAATGGGCCTGGGTGAGCTGAAAGAATCGCTCGTTGTGCCACAGTGTGTCGTCTGCATCGAAGCCGATGGTGGTCAGTTTTTCATGCATTCCGATACGTCCGCTTGCTCTTTCCTCTGACGCCAACGACGTTATATAAGCGCTCAGATAAACCGAAGCCTGAATCGAATTGTTAAACGCGATGCTGCATTACCAATGGATGATGTCTGACCAATCGGACGACGATGCGAACTCGTCGGTTCTTGTGCAGACACGCCCCAAGACCAAGCGTCCGCCATTGTACAAGGTTCTGCTGCTGAACGACGACTACACGCCGATGGAATTTGTGGTGCATGTACTGGAGCGATTCTTCGGGATGACCCATGCACAGGCGTTCGAGATCATGCTGACGGTCCATAAGAAGGGTGTTGCCGTCGTGGGTGTCTTCAGCCACGAGATCGCCGAAACCAAAGTGGGACAGGTAATGGATTTCGCCCGCAGGCACCAACACCCCCTGCAATGCACCATGGAAAGAGAAGAGTAAGCAAAAGCGGCCGGGCCTGATGCTCCGAGCCGGACCTCTTGCCGGTATCACACATGACGTCACGTATTGATCTTGCTCTGGAAAGCGGTCTGGTGCTGTCGCAGCCGCTGACCGTGATCGGCCCTTCGCCGGATTGCAATCTTTCCGCTCTGCCACGCGGAACTCAGGTGGTTCAGCCCTTCAAACCCTTCCACGACCATTTCGCGACGTTGGGTTTCGATGTCACGCCGGCATCTGAGGAACCGTGCGAGGACGCAATTGTCTTTTTGCCACGCGCCAAAGCGCTTGCCCGGTCCATGATTCATCAGGCGTGTCACCGTGCCAGCGGTAGGATCGTCGTCGACGGCGGCAAAACGAATGGCGTTGACAGCATTCTCAAAGACGTTCGCAAACGGGTGCCAGTCGAGGGACCGATTGCAAAGGCGCATGGCAAGATTTTCTGGTTCCAGTCCGACAAATCGACCTTTTCCGACTGGGCCGCGCCGGAAGTTCAGCACGCTGACGGCTATCTAACAGCCCCCGGTGTCTTTTCGGCTGACGGTATCGATCCGGCATCGGCATTGCTGGCGCAGGTACTGCCTGAAAATCCGGGGCCTCGGGTTGCCGATCTCGGCGCGGGCTGGGGATTTCTTTCGGCCAAACTGCTGGAACGAGCCGAAGTTCGCACGCTGCATGTGGTCGAGGCCGATCATACAGCGTTGTCCTGCGCCCGCTCTAACGTGACTTCTCGGGTTGCGTATTTTCATTGGGCTGATGCCGTGACGTGGAAAGCGCCCGAGCCCTTGGACACGGTGATAATGAACCCACCCTTTCACACCGGAAGAAGCGCTGAACCTGCGCTGGGCCAGGACTTTATCAAGGCGGCAGCACGCAACCTGACCCGCAATGGCGAACTGTGGATCGTCGCAAACCGGCATCTGCCCTATGAGGCCACGTTGTCAGACTGTTTCAGGCAAGTTGAAGAGGTCGCCGGTGACAACCGTTTCAAGGTGTTCCACGCCTCTCGCCCTCGCCGGTGATCCCGGTTAACCTGCGCCAAACCTCCGGAGGAAGCTCATGTCGTTTTCCATATCAGGCAAAACCGCAATCGTAACAGGCGGTGCCAGTGGTGTCGGCCTGGCAATCGGCCGTCATTTTGCGGATGCGGGTGCAAACGTCATGTTCGCGGATATGGACGAAAAGCGATTGATTGAGGAGTTGGGGGAACAGGCAGATGACAGCAACATTCGGTATTTCGCAGGCGATCTGCGCGAGAAGCTGACCATTGCCAATTTGCTTTCCGCAACCATCGATGCCTTTGATCAGGTGGATATTCTGGTCAATGGATCAAGACAGGTCCGGCAGACGGACCCGCTGGATGCGGAAGACGACTCGGTCCGTGATTTGCTGAACCAAAACCTGATGCCTGCCTTGCGGCTAAGTCAACTGGTTGCCAAACGCATGACGAAACAGGCCGAAGATCAGGATGATGGCCCGGCGGGTTCGATCATCAACTTGTCTTCCATAGCGGCGCGGCGCACGCACCCCGATTTGCTGGCCTATTCTGTCTCGACCGCTGCACTGGATCAGATGACGCGTTCTCTGGCGGTTGCACTGGCGCCGAACCGTATCCGCGTCAATTCCATCGCATTGGGTTCGGTCATGAGTGCGTCGCTGCAATCAACCCTGAAAGAAAACCGCGATTTTCGCAAAGACATTGAAAAACATACGCCTTTGGCCCGGATTGCTGCTCCGAACGAACTGGCGGAAACCGCGCAGTTTCTGGCCTCTGATGCGGCCGGCTTCATTACCGGTCAGATCATGACAATCGACGGAGGCCGAACCCTGCTGGATCCGGTCGCCGCTCCAGCGCACTGAGACAAATGTTCGAAAACGAAAAATCCGCCGCTGCCGCATGGTTCCGCCAATTGCGTGATGAAATCGTTGATGCGTTCGAGTCTCTGGAGGATACACATGAGACCGGGCCGTTTTCGGACGCCGCAGCCGGACGTTTTGAAGTCAAACAAACCACGCGGCAATCAGAGGATGGATCGGACGCAGGTGGCGGGTTGATGTCGGTCCTGCGCGGTGGGCGCGTTTTTGAAAAAGTCGGTGTCAACGTCTCGACCGTGTACGGATCACTGGGCGAGCGTGCGCAGCAGGCCATGGCAGCCCGCAAGGGTGTTCCGGGCATGACCGAAGACCCCAGGTTCTGGGCATCAGGCATCAGCCTTGTCGCGCACATGCAAAACCCGCACGTACCGGCGGTGCACATGAACACGCGGATGTTCTGGACACCTCATGCCTGGTGGTTCGGGGGCGGTTCAGACCTGAACCCCTGCATTGAATATGACGTGGACACTGCGCATTTCCACGCCACCCAAAAAGCCCATCTGGACCCGCACGGGCCAGGACATTACCCGCGGCTGAAGGATTGGGCTGACGAGTATTTCTATATCCCCCACCGGAAGCGGGCACGCGGGGTTGGCGGCATTTTCATGGATGATTACTGCACCGGCGACTGGCAGGCTGATTTTGCCCTGACGCAGGACATCGGCCGCGCATTCCTGCCTGCGTTCCTGCCATTGGTGGAAAGGCGTCGGGTCCAGGGTTTTGATGACACCCACAAGAACGCTCAGCTTGTGCATCGCGGGCTTTATGCGGAATACAATCTGGTCTACGACCGGGGCACCAAATTCGGACTGGAAACCGGGCACGATCCGGACGCCGTTCTGATGAGCCTGCCGCCTATGGCCAAATGGGTCTGATCAATCTCGTTCAGAACCCGAAATCCATGAAATTGTCATAGCAATAGTCCTGTGCTGAGGCCGCCGTCATGTTCGCGCCTACCCGTTTGACGGTGACGGAATAGCCCGGGCTGGTATCGGCACCCTCGGGCGGTGTCAGCGAGAACTGTACAGTCCTTGCTTTGGGCACATAGGCGCCGGCAATATATATGCGTTGGTTGGATTTGGTTCTCAGCGTCCGGATTGCATAATCCCCTATGCCGCACCAGTACGCCACCGGGGCAGAAGTGCCGATCGCGGCAACCTCGTAGACACCGTTTGGCAGCGGCGTCACCGTGGTCCGAAACGCGGGCCGCACGGCAATGCCAAAACCGACCGCCTGTGCTATCCCCGGTATGACGATCAACATCGCCAGAGCCGCAGTCTTTGCAATCCGCATCTTGATCGCCTCCGTGTAACCCAAGTTATCCGATATAAAATAATAATTGTGCTGCGCGTCGAGTAAAGCCGTGGTCGCCTGCCCTTTTTCAGTGTTTTACCCCTGTGCATTTGGCAGACGGCTCGAATTTGCCGGGAAAACGAACGCCCTTTATTGACTCATGCTGCACCGGCACAATAGGAGAGGCCGGGTTGGTCGCATCGGGCGGCCTGCGCATTTCCCTATGGAGTTCAAAGCAAATGTCTGACCTGCGTGAAACCGCGATGTCGTCCAAGGCCTGGCCCTTTGAAGAGGCGCGCCGGTTGCTCAAACGCTATCAGAAAGGGGCTCCGGATAAGGGGTATGTGCTGTTCGAAACCGGCTACGGCCCGTCCGGTCTGCCGCATATCGGAACCTTCGGCGAGGTCGCGCGGACCACGATGGTCAAGCGCGCATTCGAAGCGTTGTCGGATATTCCGACCAAGCTGATCTGCTTCTCGGACGATCTGGACGGGATGCGCAAGGTGCCGACCAATGTGCCGAACCCCGAGATTCTGGAGCAGCATCTGCAGCGCCCGCTGACCTCGGTGCCGGACCCGTTTGGCGAATATGACAGCTTCGGCGAGCATAACAATGCGATGCTGCGGCGGTTTCTGGACACATTTGGTTTCGAGTACGAGTTCTACTCGGCCAAGGAATTTTATGAGTCCGGGCAGTTTGACGAGGTGCTCAAACGCGCAGTTGAGCGTTATGACGAGATCATGGCGATCATGCTCAAAAGCCTTCGGGAAGAGCGCCAGCAGACCTATTCGATCTTCCTGCCCCTGCACCCCGAAAGCGGGCGGGTGATGTATGTGCCGATGAAAAAGGTCTGCGCCGAGACCTATACTGTGACCTTTGACGATGAGACTGGTAAGGAATGGACGGTTCCTGTCACCGGTGGCCACGTCAAACTGCAGTGGAAGCCGGATTTCGGTGCGCGCTGGGCGGCGCTGGGTGTGGATTTCGAGATGTATGGCAAGGAACATGCCACCAACGAGAAAATCTACGACGCAATCTGCCGGGCCCTGGGTGGTCGCGCGCCCGAGCATTTTTCTTACGAGCTGTTTCTGGATGAGAACGGGCAGAAGATCTCAAAATCCTCCGGCAATGGCGTGTCGATTGATGAATGGCTGACCTACGCGCCGACCGAGTCGCTGGCCTATTTCATGTATCAAAAGCCAAAGACGGCAAAACGGATGCATTTCGACGTGATCCCAAAGGCCTATGATGAGTATCATCAGCAGTTGCGCGCTTATCCGGGGCAGGATCTGAAAGCGCAATTGAACAACCCCGTTTGGCATATCCATGGTGGGGATGTCCCTGAATCCACGCTGATGGTTCCGTTCGCGATGCTGCTGAATCTGGCATCGGTATCTGGTGCCGAAGACAAAGAAGCGCTGTGGGGCTTTATCCGTCGCTACGCGCCGGAGGCCACGGCCGAGACGCATCCCGACTTGGATCAGGCGGCAGGCTTTGCGGTGCGTTACTTCAATGATTTCGTTAAGCCGACCCGCAAACATCGCGCACCGACGGATCAGGAACGCGAGGCGTTGGAGGCGCTGAAAGCCGCGCTGGAGGTTTATGACGGCCCGATTGAAGATGAGGCGCTGCAATCAGTGGTTTATTCCATCGGACGCGAGCGGTTTGATCCGATGCGCGGCTGGTTCACCGCCTTGTACGAAGTGTTGCTTGGCGCCTCTCAGGGGCCGCGTTTCGGCGGCTTCATTGCGCTCTATGGCGTGCCTGAAACCATCGCGCTGATCGACAAGGCGTTGGCCGGAGAACTGGCCTGATTTGACCTGATCCCGCATAGGGCTACCCTTCCGTTTGGAGGTGACCCCATGCGTCGTTCATTACTTGCCTTATCGTTATCTGTCGCAGTGGCTACGGGCGTTTTTGCCCAAAGCTCCGAAATCGAGGCAAATATAGCGGCGCAGATTCAGGCGTTCAAAGTCGATGATTTTGATACCGCCTTTACTTTCGCCAGCCCAAATATCCAGCGTCTGTTCCGAAACCCCGATAATTTCGGGGCAATGGTTCGCAATGGATATCCGATGGTCTGGCGCCCGTCGGACCTGCGGTTTCTGGAACTGCGCGAAATTGCCGGGGCGTTGTGGCAGAAAGTTCTGATCGTGGACGGTCGCGGCCAAACCCATATCCTGGATTATCAGATGGTTCAGCAGGAAGACGGCTGGAAAATCAACGCGGTTCAGTTGCTGGGGAAAGCAGACCCCGCAGCCTGACACAACACGACCGTCACGGTGACATGAGACCCGGTTAATCCCCATTCGATATCCAGACTTTCGCGCCCGGAATTCACCCGGGCAATGGTCTGGTGCGCGCTGCAATCTGATCGGCAGCGATTGGGAAAGGGATTCGAATGAACAAGGCAATCACCGACGGCATCGTGTTTGTGCCGCCTCAGTTCGCAGATGATTTGGGCGTCTGGTCCAGCGGCGATGGCACCCCGGGGTCTCCGACATATGCCGGGTCGGGTACGGGCGCATTTGTGCCCTCGGATCCGAACTTTGCCGGATGTCTTGAAATCCTCAAAGTGAGCACGACCCAACACTTGCGGTATATGGGGCAGACGCCGTTGCTGCCCGGCTGTTACCTGCAGATCAAGGCACGGGTCAAAGCCATCAGTGGTCCACTGCCCACCGTCAGGATCGGAGGGGTAGGCCGGTGTTGCCGGCGACGTGCACGTGACCGGTGTCGTCGAACAGGGGCCTGCCGCGCAATTGTCGGGGTACGGCACAGTTCATGAGATTACCGCCATTGTCGGAACTGGCCAGCGGGCTGGCGTCGACATGGCGTGGGGCGCACAGGCACTGTATGGACATTTCGGTCTGGATATCGACGGGCCAAACGGGGCCGTGGTGCGCATTGACGATCTTCAGATCACCGACATCACGAGTGTTTTTCTGCGCGACATGATCAGCAGCGTGGATGTCACGGATTTCGGCGCAGTCGGCGATGGGGTTGTGGACGATTCCCTTGCGTTCGAAGCAGCCGATCAGGCGGCGGGGGGCCGTCGTGTATTTGTGCCGCAGGGTACTTATTTGCTGGCAGAAAACACAACCATCGTGTCAGAAGTTGATTTTGCGGGCACCGTTACAATGCCCGACGACAAGATGCTGTTGCTGACCCAAGGTTTTGACCTGCCGACTTATATATCGGCTTTTGGCGATGAAGAGCTTGGCTTCAAAAAAGCGTTTCAGGCTTTGCTGAACAATTCAGATCATGAATCGCTGGATATGGGCGGGCGCAAGATTTCGGTGAGCAAGCCCATCGACATGGCCGCTGCCGTTCCCAATAAGAAAAGTGGTTTTAACCCGGCGCGTGATCCGCAATGGTCAGTTTGACGTCAAAAGCAGCTCGGCCTGGGACACCGAGATCTTCACCTCGGTCGCAACCTACAACCCTGCGGACCAAACACGGCTGACAAATGTCGCTAACGTCGCGAATATTCCGGTTGGTGCCCTGATTCAGGGCAATGGTGTCGGGCGCGAGATTTATGTCCGCTCGAAGAACGAGGGTGCCGGTGAAATCACGCTGAACGCGCCGATTTACAATGCTGCTGGCACACAGACATTCACCTTCACCAGCTTCAAGTATCTGCTTGATTTCAGCGGCTTCGACACGCTGCGGAAGTTCGGCCTGGAAGAGATCGAATTTCAGTGCAACAGCAGATGTAGCGCCATTCGTCTGGCTCCATCCGGCAGCACGTTTGCGGTCAGCAATTGCTTTATCAGCCGTCCCATGGATCGGGGGATCACATCCATCGGAACCGGTTGTCAGGGCCTGCTGATCGACAATTGCCAGTTCCTGTCTGCCGAGGAGTCCCTGAACGTTACCGATCGCCGTTCGATCGCCCTCAATGCAACAGCGAATGATGTCAAACTGCGGCACAATCGGGCGGTTCGGTTCCTGCATTTTGCTCTGTTGGGCGGCACCAACAACTTGATTCTGGGCAATCATTTCTTTCAGGGCGACAGCATTCCGCAGGGGTTGCGAACCGCCGGGTTGATCCTGACGCGCACTTACAACAGTTCGACCATTGCTGAGAACTACATCGACAATTGCTACTTCGAATGGACGAATGAACGGGATGCCGCTCCGACCTATACGTCCGGCTATTCCTTCAGCGCGCTGAGTATCACAGACAATATTTTTTACTGTAGCGAGGCGCCGTCATGGTTCAGTTTCATCGTTATCCGACCGCACGGCCCCGGCCACTTCCTGAACGGCTTCATCGTCACCGGAAACAAGTTCCGGTCTTCGAGCGGGAGTATCTACAAGGCCGAACGCGTGGACACGAGCTTTGCGGACCTGAACAATAACGCGCACATGAATGTCACGTTCCAACACAATACATTCCACGGAACGCTGACGGATTCAGAAAACCCGGTTCGGGTGCGGCACAAGCAACAGACGCCATCCTTTGCATGGGGTGTGTTGTCGGTGGGCAAGCTTCCATTCGCGGGCAAAGCGCGGGGGTGTGACGCCGTGACCACGCTTGGTCCCCTGAGAACGGTGTTTGGCAGTGTGAGCCACGCGAGCCCATATGCCGAGCTCGAACAGGGTTTTGGCGCTCGCGACGTGATCCTCCGCTGGCCAGAGCAACTTAGCGGGGAAGTATCCGTTACCCTACGCATGGACAGCTGAGGCCGACATGGCCGTCCCCGGAGGACGGCCAACTCCCGCCGCATCAGAAGTCGCGCCACAAGGCAAATTTGATCCCGACGTTGCTTTGGAAGGCATTCCGTTCGGCACCAACAACCCAAGTTGTACTCCCGCCCTTTCGGCGGATCATCACTGACGGCCGTGCGCTCCAATAAACCGGACGGCCGGGGGTATATGTGCTTTCAAGCTGCAGCAGTGGATTGATCCATCGCTGAGATGACAGCCCCGCCGTCAGATCAAGTTTGCGAAACAGCGCATCGTGCGTGCGGTATTCCAAAGCTGCGTCGATCGCGATCCAGCCATTTCCCCAACCGCTTTCAAACCCATTTCCGTAAGACACAGTCGCCTTGTACAAGGCCCACGCGCTTTTTTGCCGGTGATGTGCGCCGACACCAAATTCGGCGGCAAACCGACCTTTGCGCCCAAGATCCGCGACCGGAGTACGGGCGAAAATCAAAGCGTGGCCATAAAGGTGTTGGTGCTCCTCGGCGTCTAGCCCAATCGTCAGTCCGGGGCGTAACCCCCATTCTGCATAAAGTGACGATTTGTATTCGTAGCTGCCGTCCTCGGTCCTGAATCCCGTGATTGCAGCCGCGACAAAGCCGGTATTCTGTTCCCTCAGCCAGGCCCCGGCAAAAACCGGACCGGCCAATGTCATCAGAAAAAGGAAAAGCAAGATGCGGATCATGACCGCACCTTCCCCGAGCATGGTTAACGGATCGTTAGTTTTTCGTTTGTTTTCTGGAAACTAATTCCCGAAGACACAAAACGAAACACGAGACGTTTCCGGTTCCTGTGTTAGGCTGAGAAAAGCCAAAGGAGATTCCAGATGCTACAGATTTCAAAATCCGCAAGCGTTCAGACTGTTATCACCACATTCGAAATGACACCGGGGACCTGTCAGGACCTGCTTGAGGCGCTGACGGATGCCTATGCGGAATTCATCTCAAAACAACCGGGTTTCGTATCCGCCGGTCTGCACGTCAACGATGCCCAAACCAGGATCGCAAACTACTCGCAATGGGAACGCCGCGAAGACTTCCTTGCCATGCTCCGCACTCCCGAGATGCGCGACCGGAACCGCAAGATCAATGAGCTGTGCAAAAGTTTCGAACCGGTCATGTATGATGTCGCGGAAACATTCGGCTGATCCTGACCTGAATCAAAGACCACAACTGAACTTGGGTTCAGTTTGAAAACCTGAAACGGAGGCTCGTGTCATGTATCACAACATTCTTGTACCCATTTCGTTCGATGTCGAACGTGACACGTCCGGACCACTGAAACTGGCGCAAATTCTGGCGACCCCTGAGGCAAAGGTCACGCTGCTGCATGTCGTTGAACATATTCCAAGCTACGCGATCTCGTACATGCCGACGGAATATCTGACCGAAGCCCGCAGGGCCATTCAAGCCGAGTTGGACAAACTGGCAGCAAATATTCCCAACGCGCGGGGCGTTGTGGTCGAAGGGCATTCCGGCCGGACCATTCTGGATTGGGCGCAGGAGCACAAACCTGATCTGATCATCATAGCTTCCCACCGACCGGGCATGCAGGATCTGTTGCTTGGATCAACCGCCAACCATGTGGTGCGCCATGCGGCCTGCGCGGTTCACGTAGTACGCTGATATTCAGTCCTTCAGCATTCGCCATTCCGAGGCCAAAGCTTTGCCACAAATCCGGGCGAAGATCAGCGCGAAATGTTGAAAAGATCCGTACCACCTGAGCCCGAACTGAATTCGCGCGCCGCTCACCGGTATCGTCGGGCAGACGCGACGCGCAAAAGGGCTCTGTCCCCGATCCGCATTCTGTTCATGGTTCTGGCCCTGCCCCTGACTACGGCACTGGTCGCCGTCAACATCTATTTGCGGACGTCCGAGTACGAAAGAAACGACGCCATTATTCATCTTGTGGCGATGGCGGGGTGTGACACCGTTCTGAAGATTGTCCCGGGACCATTCATCCGGGGCCAACCAGGGTATCATGAACGCAACGATCCAAATGGCGACGGTGTCGCCTGCGGGATTCTCAATCAAGCCTCTTCGACCGGACAGACACAACAACGACCCCCAGCCACGAGCGTGCGTTCGGTCGGTAATGCAAGATTCGTCCGGCCCTAAAGGCTGAGCACCTGCTCATCCACAAAGACAAACCGGAACCACAGGCCATCAAACCACGATCAGTCCCCGGCTGAGGGCCGTGGCGATGGCATGGGTGGTATTCTGTGCGCCCAGCTTTGCCCGCGCGCTTTCAATATAGACACGCAGCGTGTGTTCCGAAATCGACAGGGAGTGCGCGACCTGAGCGCGACTATAGCCCAGCGCAAGCAAGGTCATCGCGTCAATCTCGCGCGGGGACAGGGCACGTGGAGCGTCCGGTTGCCGCTCACGCTCAAACTCCAGCGCCTTTCGGTTGAAGTAATGGGCAATCAGAATCAGGCCACGTCCATTTTCGGAGATGAAATCCTGCCAGGTTTCGTCATCGCAGGAATGGTTCACTGTAAACAGAGCAAACTGGCCGTTGGGACCGCGGATCGGGATGGAGTAACCCTGATTGCCGACGCCGTGCTGCTGCGCGTCCAGAAGAAAAGCCTTGGCGACCTTTCCGGACCAGTCCAGTGATTTCCAGTCAACAGGATGAAATCGCTGGAAGCACCCGATTATGACCGGGTCGATCCGGTGATAGTTCTTTTCCTGATATCGCTCGGCCCAGGCGTCGGGATAGGTCGTATATCCGTATTGGTCCCCTGCCCCATCAACCCAGTGATAGATGATGTGTTCAATCTGCAGCTTGTCTCTGAGATGAACAGCGATAGCGCTTAGCTCATCAAGCGTGCTGGTGTTTTCCAAATCCTCCAGGATCTGGCTCAAATCGAGTCTTGTGACCATCCGCCGGCGCCCGCACCTCATTCTTCATGGACGCGATTTCGGCCGCTGCGATCAGCCTGGTATCGTCAAGCTGCTCGGCCAGCGCGGTCAAACCGTTTGCCGAAGCAAAGGCGTTGAGGTCCGACAATACGTCCAGTATCCACTCATTTTGCGCCATCAGGGTCTCTCCGAAACGGTTAACGAAGGGTTAACACAACCATAGCATGCATAGTGTTTTTTCGCATATTCACTGCTTTCTACTCCCCAAAAATAGCGGGGGCCGATATTGCAACTCTCTGAAAGCATTGAAGTCCCTCTAAAATAAGAAACGCCCGCGAACCAAAAATGTGATTCGCGGGCGCTGAAATTGGCTTTCGTGGACTTAGTCGCGCGCGTCCAGAACCTCTTCCAGTGTGCGCATACCGGTTCTCGGTGCCTGCACCAGAACGGACATGTTCCCGGGCTTGTGTTCGTTGCGCATCATCTTCATGTGCGCAGCAGGCAATTCGTTCCAGGAAAAGACCTCGGACATGCAGGGATCAAGACGGCGTTCGACCATCAGCTGGTTGGCCGAGGCGGCTTGTTTCAGATGCGCGAAGTGAGACCCCTGAAGTCGCTTCTGGTGCATCCACATGTAACGCACGTCGAAGGTCAGGTTATAGCCGGTGGTGCCGGCACAGATCACAACCATGCCGCCTTTTTTGACGACGAATGTCGAGACCGGAAAGGTGCTTTCGCCCGGATGTTCGAACACCATGTCGACGTTCACACCCTTGCCGGTGATGTCCCAGATCGCTTTGCCAAACTTGCGGGCCTCTTTGAACCACTCAGCATATTCCGGCGTGTTCACGGTGGGCAGCTGACCCCAGCAATTGAAGTCCTTGCGGTTCAGTACACCCTTGGCGCCCAGCCCCATGACAAAGTCACGCTTGCTTTCGTCTGATATCACACCGATCGCATTCGCGCCGGCTGTATTGATCAACTGGATCGCGTAAGAGCCCAGACCACCCGACGCGCCCCAAACCAGAACGTTCTGACCCGGCTTCAGGTCATGCGGCTCGTGACCGAACAGCATCCGGTATGCGGTTGCCAGCGTCAGCGTGTAGCAGGCGCTTTCTTCCCAGGTCAGGTGCTTGGGGCGCGGCATCAACTGCTGCGCTTGGACATTGGTGAACTGGGCAAAAGACCCGTCCGGAGTCTCATAGCCCCAGATACGCTGGCTGGGCGAGTACATCGGATCGCCGCCATTGCAGTGCTCGTCATCACCGTCATCCTGGTTGCAGTGGATCACGACCTCATCGCCGACTTTCCAGCGTGTGACCTTGTCGCCCACGGCCCAGACGATACCCGAAGCATCGGAACCTGCGATGTGAAACGGCTGGCCGTGGCCATCAAACGGGCTGATCGGCTTGCCCAGCGACGCCCAGACGCCATTGTAGTTGACACCTGCGGCCATCACCAGAACCAGCACCTCGTGGCTGTCCAATACAGGCACATCAACCACTTCCAGCTGCATGGCAGTGTCAGGCTCGCCATGGCGCTCTTTGCGGATGGCCCAGGCATACATTTTCTTGGGGACATACCCCATCGGAGGGATCTCACCCATCTCATAGAGGTCTTTTTCAGGTGCCTCGTACGACGCGATACCGCTGTCGGTGTCCAGAGCCATGTTGGCCTCCTTTAGTCAGTTCGTTTGCCGCGACGCAGAATCGC
This sequence comes from Ruegeria sp. CDSB136, assembly GCF_059610965.1. Taxonomy (NCBI): domain Bacteria; kingdom Pseudomonadati; phylum Pseudomonadota; class Alphaproteobacteria; order Rhodobacterales; family Roseobacteraceae; genus Ruegeria; species Ruegeria sp. CDSB136. Next base: position 299,255 of record NZ_JBXWOP010000002.1, on the reverse strand, counting down.
GCCCGTTAACCGATGGAATATTGGCCATCGAGTAACATTGCAATAGATATTGACACTGTTTTTGTAATTTTATGACCCAGCAGTTGCAGAAAGACCTTTCGCTTCTGCAGCATAATACGTCTCGATTTCTTTTGGCGCAGAGGCGGCATAGTAGTTCAGAAGATCCAATCTTTGCCCTGAGGATGAGATTTTTCCGTCAACCTGTCGCAATACCCTGCGCTCGACCAGCTGGTTGACAGCGGACGTGATCGCATCGCTGTTGGATTCGGATCCGCCTCCGTCCCGCTGCATGAAGCGGGCGATCAGGTCGGTCAGCTTTGCACCGGACATCTCGCCGTGTTCGCGCACAAGCCAACAGGCTGCAGGCGCAGGCACCAGGGGTATCGCCTCGCCAATACGCGACATCAGCAGACGTGCGAGATCGGTCATCAGGTCCTTGCTGCCACCTGCCCGATAGGCCCGCAGCGAAACGGGCTCGCCATAGCGCACGGAGGCAAGGCCGAATCTTGTGTATCGACCGATTATGCGTCGCCAGACCTGCTTGAGCATCCAACGCGTCACAACCCCGATCCTTGCGCGAAAGCGCCGCTCGCTTCCCAGCGCAGCCCGGGTCAGAATCGTATCTTCCAGCACGCGATCATAGTTCAGCGCCACGGGAACAAAGACCACATCCCGTCCATCGGATGTGGTCCCGTCTATGATGTATTTAAGCAAGCCAAGCTTGGGCCGCCCCAATGCGCCGGTCAGGCTCAGCCCGCCTTCGGGGAACATCGCCTGCGTAACACCGGCCTCGGTTGCATGACGCACATAACAAGCCAGTACATGACGGTAGAGGTCACTTCCCGATTTTCGCCGGATGAAATACGCGCCCATCGCCCGGATCAGGCGGCTCAGCGGCCAGACGCGCGCCCATTCTCCGACCGCGTAAGACAGAGCCGATTGCTGCGCTGCCAGGTAGGTGACAAGTACATAATCCATGTTGCTGCGATGGTTCATGACAAAGACAACCGTCGCTTCGGGATCTATTTTCTTTAAGGCGTCCTCGTCCTGATGGCTCAGCCGGACTTCGTAAAACGCGTTGCTCAGCATGCGCGCAATACGGATCGCAAAGCTGAAATAGGCAAAGGCTGAAAAAGACGGGACGATCTCGCGGGCAAAGCGGCGAGCCTGCTCGAAGGCGACGCCTTCGGGGATACCTTCTTCACGCGCATGTCGCTGCACCGCATAGCCAACCTGCGGGTCGTAGATGAGCCTCTCGATCATGTCATGCCGCCGGGCCAGCTTGAACGGCTGAATCGGCCTTTGCAGTCGCTGGTTCAGGCGCGACACGGCCCGCTCCAGGCGGCGGCGAAAAAACCAGCGCACCGACGGGAACAGAAAATGCGACGCAAAAGTGACCGCAGCGAAGACCACGATCAGTACAAACAGCCAAAGCGGAAGTTCCACGGTCTGCGTCATGGCGGCACAGTGCCATTATTCCAAAACACCTACAATCTGAACAATTCGGGATGCCGCAACGCAGCGAATTGACATATCCCAAAAATTGCGCTTTAGAACCCTTAGACGAAATTATGTTGCCCACCCAAACACGAGGCCCACCCATGACGCAGATGCAGAAAGACCGCCCCTGGCTCATCCGAACCTATGCTGGTCATTCCACCGCACAGGCCTCGAACGCGCTGTATCGCAGCAACCTGGCTAAAGGGCAGACCGGCCTGTCCGTTGCCTTCGATCTGCCGACTCAAACGGGGTATGACAGCGATCATACGCTGGCACGGGGCGAGGTGGGTAAAGTGGGTGTGCCCGTCTGCCATCTGGGTGACATGCGGGTTCTGTTCGACCAGATTCCGCTGGAGCAGATGAACACCTCGATGACGATCAACGCCACAGCGCCCTGGCTGCTGGCGCTTTATATCGCCGTGGCCGAAGAACAGGGCGCGGACGTTTCCAAGCTGCAGGGCACGGTTCAGAACGATCTGATCAAGGAATACCTGAGCCGCGGCACCTATGTCTGCCCGCCGAAACCGTCGCTTAAGATGATCGCGGACGTGGCCGAATACTGCTACACCAACGTGCCGAAGTGGAACCCGATGAACGTGTGTTCCTATCACCTGCAAGAGGCTGGCGCGACACCTGAACAGGAACTGGCCTATGCGCTGGCCACCGCTATCGCCGTTCTGGACGAACTGCGCCCGCGCGTTCCGGCCGAAGACTTCCCCGCGCTGTGCGGACGGATTTCGTTCTTTGTGAATGCGGGAATCCGCTTTGTCACTGAAATGTGCAAAATGCGGGCATTCGTCGACCTTTGGGATGAAATCCTGCAACAAAGGTATGGGGTCGAAGACCCCAAATTCCGCCGATTCCGCTATGGCGTTCAGGTGAACTCTCTTGGTCTGACCGAGCAACAGCCGGAAAACAACGTCTATCGCATCCTGATTGAGATGCTGGCCGTGACGTTGTCGAAAAAGGCGCGCGCCCGGGCGGTGCAGTTGCCTGCTTGGAACGAAGCATTGGGTTTGCCACGGCCCTGGGATCAGCAATGGTCGATGCGGATGCAGCAAATTCTGGCTTATGAAACCGACTTGCTTGAGTTTGGCGACCTGTTCGACGGCAACCCGGCCGTGGATGCAAAGGTCGAAGAGTTGAAAGAGGGTGCGCGGGCCGAACTGGCAAACCTCGAATCGATGGGCGGTGCTGTTGCCGCGATCGAATACATGAAATCGCGGCTGGTGGATTCCAACGCGGATCGCCTGAACCGCATCGAGCGCAATGAGACCGTCGTGGTCGGCGTGAACAAATGGACCGAAGGCGAGCCTTCGCCGCTGCAAACCGAAGATGGCGGCATCATGGTCGTCGACCCGGCGGTTGAACAGGAACAGATCGGGCGGCTGAACGAATGGCGGGCGGACCGCGACGACAACGCGGTCGCAGCGGCTCTGGCGGCGTTGCGCGAGGCTGCGCAATCCGGGGCCAACGTCATGGAACCCTCGATTGCCGCCGCCAAGGCGGGCGTAACAACCGGCGAATGGGCCGAAGAGATGCGCAGCGTGTACGGCACCTATCGCGGCCCGACCGGCGTTTCGGGCTCGGTCTCGAACAAGACCGAAGGCCTGGAGGATCTGCGGGCCGCAGTGGACGCGGTCAGCGACAAGCTGGGGCGGCGTCTGAAGTTCCTGGTTGGCAAGCCGGGGCTGGACGGTCATTCCAACGGAGCCGAACAAATCGCCTTCCGTGCCCGCGATTGCGGTATGGATATCAGCTATGAGGGCATCCGCCTTACGCCCGAGGAAATCGTGACGGCTGCGATCGAGGACGACGCTCATGTCATTGGCCTGTCAATCCTTTCCGGCAGCCACCTGCCGCTGGTACAGGATGTCATGGCCCGGCTTCGCGAAGCCGGACTGGATCATATCCCGGTCATCGTCGGCGGCATTATTCCGGATGACGATGCGGCAAAACTGAAATCATTTGGCGTTGCCCAAATTTACACGCCAAAAAATTTCGAACTGAATGCGATCATGGGCGATATTGTCACCTTGGCCGATCCAAAAAACCTTGCAGCGGAATAACGCACAAAACCGAGATTAATTCCCAGTTTCTATTCCCAAACCCGAATGAATGGATTACGGCATTGTTCGGGATGCGAAAGGCCAATTGGCCTTTCGTAAAATAAATGAATGGGAGAGAAATAATGGGGATCAATCTGGACAATATGTCCCGCAAGGACCTGTTGGAATTGCGCGATCAGATCGAAAAGGCACTTAAAACAGCGGAAAAACGCGAGCGCCAAAACGCCTTGAAAGCGGCAGAACAAGCTGCCGCCGAATTTGGGTTTTCACTGGCCGAATTGTCGAGCGACGCGCCGCGTGGACCCAAAGGCTCAAAAGCTAAGGCAAAATACCGCAATCCGGCCGCACCCGAACAGACCTGGTCTGGCCGCGGTCGCAAACCGCAATGGGTACATGACGCGCTGAAATCGGGCGCGGATATCGCAGATCTGGAAATCTGACAGGGCTGGCCGGAAAATGACTATTCATATCGGCGCTGAAAAAGGTGAAATCGCTGAAACCGTTCTTTTGCCCGGTGATCCGTATCGGGCAAAATGGGCGGCGGAAACGTTTCTGACGGATGTCAGAAAAATCAATGACGTACGCGGAATGCTGGGATTTACCGGCACCTGGAAGGGAAATCCTGTAACCATTCAGGGCAGCGGTATGGGAATGCCGTCCCTGTCAATTTACGTCAATGAACTGATCCGTGATTATGGCGCGAAAACCCTGATCCGCATCGGCTCGTGCGGTGGAATGCAGGACAGCGTCAATATCCGTGACGTTATCCTGGCCATGACCTCGACCACGCTCAGCACGCCTTCGCGCGGGATCATGAAAGAACTGAATTTTGCCCCCTGCGCCGATTGGAGCTTGTTGCAGGCCGCAGCCAGCGCCGCGCAAGCCAAGGGCACGACCACGCATGTCGGCGGCATCTATTCGTCGGACGTATTCTACGATGAGCGTCCCGATCTGAATGAACAGATGGTCCGGCACGGCATTCTGGGCGTCGAGATGGAAGCTGCAGAACTGTATATTCTGGCCGCCCGCCACAAATGCCAGGCGCTGGCGGTTCTAACCGTTTCAGACCATTTGCTGACCGGCGAGGCGCTGCCGTCGTCAGAACGTGAAAGCAGCTTTGGCGACATGGTCGAAATCGCATTGCAGGCCGCGTTCCCGGACGCGACGTGACCAAACTAGGGGCGGTCCTTTCGCCCTTTATTGCCCCGTCAGTCTAACGCCCGTGCGACCGGTCATACCCGTTCGGATCAGGGCTTGCCCAGCCGTCCAGCGCACCGTCCAACGGGGCAAAGACTTCAACCAGCAACGGATGGCAGGTTGCGGTATCCGAAGAATGCACGGATGAACAATCCCCGCCCGGACATGCGCTCAGATTGCCTAACAGGTCGATCTCGGCAAAGAACTCCAGGTAATCGCCCGGACGGACGGGTGACGCCTTCATGAAATACTGACCGGTATCTCGCGCGAATCCGGTGCACATGAAAACGTTAAGGACGTCGTGAACTGCCTGCTCAGCCTCGGACATCTCAATTTGCAGGTGGTCCGCCAGTGCGCGGGTCAGATTGGAGTGGCAGCAATGGTGGTACTGCGTCCCCGACAACAGGTTTCCGGTGTAAGGATCACACCGGGTTCCAATCACGTCATGCACGGACCCGCCAAATTCGTCGATCCCGTACCAGTCCAGCGTGTCTTCGACAATCGTGGCCAGCGGGCGCAGGTTGGGAAAGCTTGACCACATCCGCTCTCCGACTGTCAGATGCGTGCCATGCAGGGCGCGCGATTTGCCAGAATAGAATCGTTCCGATAAGTCGTTGAGATTCCAAATATTCAGATCGCCGACCTGTGGCCCTTCGACAGAAGTGATGCGAAAGAAGTGGCCTGCGGGCACCTCGAAACACCGGGCATCGCGCGGGGGAACCAACACGTCATCCGTCTTGATCGCATCCTTTCGGGCGCGCCGGTACAGCGCAATATCAGGCATGGGCAAAGTGTCATTAGGATAACAGATTACCGGTTTTATCGCCCGGCGGGCCGCAGCATCTTCAGGGGGCAGAGCCATCTTCAGTCCATCCAGCTTTTTGGCCAGAGTGCCTCATATCGCCCGACCTGAAAAGCCTCGGCGTTCCGGCTAAGCCTGATTCCTCAGGCATTGCGTAGGCTGATCATTTGTTTGGACAACGGCCCCACAAAAAGCGCAGGACCACGTGCCCTCTTTCAGATGCTGACGCCACCGGCAATCCCGGGTCAGAGACGAATGGCGCGACCTCCAAAAGAAATAAGCAAAAACACCCGCAGCGAGCAAAAGCAGAAGAACTGGCATGGTTCTGCTTTGCTCATCTGCCGGTGAATTTCAAGAGGGTTGCCCTTGCCGCGCGCATCAAGCTGCGTTTGCGTATTCGAACAACTCAGGCTCACCCTCAGCCAGCCTCAGCACAGGTTCCGGCGTGTAATAGGCCCAGGCCTGACCCAGAATTTCCAATGCTTCGGACGCGTTGATCTTTTTGTTGTCTTTAGATTTTTTCATCGGAGTGACCCCGTTAGATCCTGTCACTCCTCCCTGTCGCAAAGATATAGCTGCAGGGTCACCGCTACATCATACAATTTTGCAGACGGGCAATGCGCTTGCCGCAAGGCGGCAAGCGCATATTGTCGTGTTTCGATTAAACGGCGCGCTCAACCATCATTTTCTTGATCTCGGCAATAGCCTTGGCCGGATTAAGCCCCTTGGGGCAAGTCTTGGCGCAGTTCATGATCGTATGGCAGCGATACAGCTTGAACGGATCTTCCAATTCATCCAGGCGCTCGCCCGTGGCCTCGTCCCGGCTGTCGATGATCCACCGATAGGCGTGCAGCAGAGCGGCGGGGCCTAGGTAACGATCACCGTTCCACCAGTAACTGGGGCAGGATGTCGAGCAGCTGGCGCACATAACGCATTCGTAAAGGCCATCCAATTTCTTGCGATCCTCGATGGATTGCTTCCACTCTTTCACCGGGCGGTTGGTCTTGGTCTCGAGCCACGGCATGATGCTGGCGTGTTGCGCGTAGAAATGCGTCAAGTCGGGGATCAGATCCTTGACCACCGGCATGTGCGGCAGAGGATAAATCTTCACGTCGCCCTTGATCTCATCCGTGCCGTAGATACAAGCTAGAGTGTTTATCCCGTCGATATTCATTGCGCAGGAACCGCAGATGCCTTCACGGCACGAGCGGCGGAACGTCAAGGTCGGATCCACCTTGTTCTTGATATAAATCAGCGCGTCCAGAACCATCGGGCCGCAATCGTCCATATCAACGAAATACGTATCCACGCGCGGGTTCTGCCCGTCATCCGGGTTCCAGCGATAAATCTGAAACTTGCGCACGTTGCTGGCGCCGTCCGGCCTGGGCCAGGTTTTTCCTGTCGTGATACGGGAATTCTTGGGTAGGGTAAGTTGTACCATTTCCGACCTCGTGAATTTCACGGCCATTGATACATACTGCAGCGCAAAAAGCCAACAGTATAGCCATTGAAACAGCCGAATAAATTGGGAAATTTGACCTTTACAAACCTTTCTGCAGCACTGAGATTATTTGATGTTTTGAGACGGAAACCTAACTCATGCCGCCGACAAAAGTAGCCAACATACCTTTCGGCACCGGGAATCCGTATCAACACATGATGTACCAGAAATGTGGGCCGGAATTCATCCTACGCGGAGCCCGAAATGGAGAATTCGCAACCTTTGGTCAGCCGGAATTCAGGGAACAGCACGGCATTGTTCATTTGCATTGGGACGATCGGTTGTTTCAAAGCAAGGACGGGCTGGCTGACTCCCATATTTTGCGTTTTCAGATAGCCCACGACAATCTGAGCCAGTTTCAGGACAATGGCGGCCGGGTTATCTGGACCATTCACAATCAGGTCGCGCATTCGAATCCCGGTGAGATTGAGTTATTCAGAGCCAGTCGCATACAGCTAACCATGCTTGTCGATCTGATCCACGTACACACTCCGCATGCCAAAAAGCACATGATTGAGGAGTACAATGCCGATCCGAAAAAGATCCGGCTGATCCCGCACCCCAGCTATCTTGACGTTTACGAAGATAGCCAGATCACCCTGAACCGCCCGCTTCCCGCGCGGGACAAGACCCGGTTTCTTACATTTGGCACAATGCGAGGCGGTCGCGAGCTGAACATATTGCACGCGGCGGTCGCTAAGCTGTCGCGACGGGGCTACGATTTTCATCTGCATGTTGCGGGCAAGGTATTTCCTGCCAATCGCCGCGTGATCCGCCAGCTACAGTCAGTCGACACTGTTGACGTGACCGATACGCGTATTCCCAACGAAGACATCCCTGAGGTTTTCGCGCAGGCCCATGCTTATGTGTTACCGTCCGCTCAGACATTCACATCCGGGACAGCCATGCTGGCACTCAGTTTCGGTCTGCCGATCATTGCCCCCGACACGGCAGCGCACCGAGATACCACACCCGAGGCCTGCCATGATCTGCTGTATCAGCCTCATAACGCGCGGGGTCTGATACGAATGCTGCGTCACGTGATGCAGATGACCGACCAGGAGCTATCCGAAAAACGGCAGGCCTGTTTCGATTTCGCCACAGCGCGGCACCCGGAGAACGTTAGCCAAATGCTCGCCAACACCCTGAAGGAGCTTGTCGGTGAATCAGGACTTTAGTTCCAGACTCTCATCTCTCAATAGCCTTCTTGATCTTCCCGATCTGGTGCGCATCGCCGATATCGGCGCCAACCCCATGCGCCATGATGCGCCCTATCGCGATCTTCTGGCATCCGGAAATTGCGACGTCATCGGCTTTGAACCCCAAGAAGAAACCATGCGCGACCTGATCCGGAAAAAGGGACCGAACGAGCAATATTTCAATACCGCTGTCGGCGACGGACGGCTGGCGACCCTGAACATCTACAAAGGGTCTGGCCTGACGTCGCTGTTGCACCTGCGCGATGCTACATTGCGGCACCTGAGAGGGTTGCGCCGAGCGGCCCGGCAAATAGGTTCGATGGAAATCCAGACACGAAAGCTGGATGATATTCAGGATCTCGGTCGCGTAGATTTTCTGAAAATCGACATTCAGGGGGCCGAGCTTTCCGTGTTCGAGGCCGGAAAAACCACCCTCAGGGATGTCGTTGCGATACAAACCGAGGTTTCGTTCTTTCCGCTTTACGAAGATCAGCCCGGTTTCGGCGAAATAGATACGCTCATAAGAAGCTTTGGGCTGGTTCCGCACAGCTTCGCCCATATCGAAAATCGTTTGGTTGTTTCAAAATGGTCCGGCCTGCTGACCGATTTCAAACCTTCGCAAATGCTGGACGGTGACATCATCTATCTTCGGGATCTGTCAATGCCCGACAAGATCGGCACGGCCGAGCTGAAACGAATGGCGATATTGTCCGAGGGTGTTTTCGGCTTCACGGATGTGAGCATCAAGATTCTTGAAATCCTGGCACAGCGGCAAGCAATTTCCGAAGCGGATACGCAGGCGTACATTCACCGCTACGTCGCAGCACAATAAGATAAGTATTTTCGCAGGCATTCGCCGCCTCGAGAGCGCAGGCCATTTTGTTTGGAAATGGCCTGTGGAATTGTTTAGAACGTCCGCGCCTTGGGCGCGATTTTCTTCAGGTTTATGCCACCTTGATCTTCGGTCGTCAGCGGATCGACAATAACGGGGCGATAGCTGAGATCGACTTTGTTGCCCTCGACACGGCTGACGGTGTGAACGCGCCAGTTTTTGTCATCGCGTTCAGTGAAGTCTTCATGGGCATGGGCGCCGCGCGATTCCTTGCGGGCTTCGGCACCGACGATGGTGGCCAGCGCGCTGGGCATCAGGTTGGTCAGCTCCAGCGATTCCATCAGGTCGCTGTTCCAGACCAGGCTGCGGTCGGTGACTTTCAAGTCGTCCATCTTGGCCGCGATCGTAGTCATCTTTTCGACGCCTTCTGCCATTGTCTTAGCGGTCCGGAACACGGCTGCATCGGCCTGCATGGTCCGCTGCATCTCGAGCCGCAGATCGGCGGTCGGGATTGCACCATCGGCATTACGCACGGCGTCAAACCTGTCGAAGGCCTTGTCGACCGACGCCTGATTCAAAACAGGATTCGCCGCATCTGCGTCCACAACCTTACCGGCGCGGATCGCTGCCGCACGGCCAAAAACCACCAGGTCGATCAGCGAGTTCGAACCCAGACGGTTCGCACCATGCACCGAGGCACATCCTGCCTCACCCACGGCCATCAGACCCGGAACCACGGCGGTCGGGTCTTCGGCCGTCGGGTTCAGAACCTCGCCCCAATAGTTCGTTGGAATGCCGCCCATGTTGTAGTGTACGGTCGGCAGTACCGGAATCGGTTCCTTGGTGACGTCAACGCCGGCAAAGATCTTGGCGCTTTCCGAAATGCCCGGCAGACGTTCGGCCAACGCTTCTGCCGGCAGGTGGCTCAGGTTCAGGTGAATGTGATCCCCGTCCTTGCCAACACCGCGTCCTTCGCGGATCTCCATGGTCATCGAACGCGAGACATAGTCACGCGGTGCAAGGTCCTTGTACTGGGGCGCATAACGCTCCATGAACCGTTCGCCTTCCGAGTTGGTCAGGTATCCGCCCTCGCCCCGTGCACCTTCGGTGATCAGGCAGCCGGACCCATAGATGCCGGTTGGGTGGAACTGAACGAACTCCATATCCTGCAGCGCCAGACCGGCACGGGCCACCATGCCGCCACCGTCACCGGTGCAGGTGTGGGCCGAGGTGGCGCTGAAATAGGCGCGGCCGTAACCACCCGTGGCCAGCACAACCATCTTGGCATTGAAGACGTGCATCGTGCCGTCGTCCAGCTTCCAGCAGACGACACCCTGACACTGCCCGTCTTCGGACATGATCAGGTCGATGGCGAAATACTCGATGTAGAATTCGGCGTTGTTCTTCAGCGATTGGCCGTAAAGCGTGTGCAGAATTGCGTGACCGGTTCGGTCAGCCGCCGCACAAGTGCGCTGCACTGCGGGGCCTTCGCCGAACTCGGTGGTGTGACCGCCAAAGGGACGCTGATAGATTTTGCCCTCTTCGGTCCGGCTGAACGGCACGCCGTAATGCTCCAGTTCATAGACCGCCTTGGGAGCCTCGCGCGCAAGATACTCCATCGCGTCGGTATCACCCAGCCAGTCCGAGCCTTTGACGGTGTCGTACATGTGCCATTGCCAGTTGTCGGGGCCCATATTGGCCAGCGACGCGGCAATACCGCCCTGCGCGGCAACCGTGTGCGAACGGGTCGGGAAAACCTTGGTTACGCAGGCTGTGCGAAGCCCCTGCTCGGCCATGCCCAGCGTGGCGCGCAAACCTGCCCCGCCAGCGCCGACAACGACCACGTCATATTCGTGTGTTTCGTATTCGTATGCAGCCATTTCGTTCAGCTCCGGGGTGTTACAGGGCGATGCGCGCGATGGCAAAGATACCAGCGGCAGCAGCAGCGTAGGACAGGCAGATTGTCAGGATGATCAGGACCTTTTTCATCGTGCCATGCACGTAGTCCTCGATCATCACCTGCGCGCCGTCGGCGAAGTGCTTGAAACCGACCGCGAGGGTCAGCGCGGCGACAATGGCCGGGAACGGGCGCGCATAGTAGTCGAGCACCACGTCAAACGGCTGCCCCAATATCGGTCCAAAAGTGAAAATGAACAGTGGCACTAGGATCAGCAACGCAATCGAGCTGACCTTCATCGCCCAGAAATGAGCCGTGCCGGACTTGGCAGAGCCCAGGCCAATCGCACGCTTGCGGTCGGTAAGATAACGCATGAGGGCCTCCTAATTATCCGACGATCAAAAGGGTCAGAACGGTCAGTACAACGGAACCGATCACAACGGCCCAACCCAGCTTGTAGGCGGTTGGAATGTCCAACCCCACAGCGTTGTCCCAGATAAGATGCCGCACGCCCGCCAGCAAGTGATACCACAGGCCCAGCAACGAAAAGGCCATGATCAGATCGCCCAGAACCGAGGTCAGCCACCAGTTGGCCCGCTCGAACGCTTCGGGCGATGTGGCAGCGGCCAGGAACCACCAGACGATCAGCAAAGCGGCCACGATCATGGCGTTGCCGGTGATGCGCGTCAGGATGGACGTGACCGACGTCAGCTGCGGACGATAAATCGACAGATGCGGAGAAAGCGGGCGGTTGCCCCGATTAACATCGGCCATGGCGGCTCCTTTTCGGTTGGCTACCGAAGGTTTTACCGTTTTTTGTGGGTCTGTCACGTGCTGCGGATGCAAAAAGCCGCATATTCGGTCCAAAATCACAGATAAAGTTAATATGTGATCACGGTAAATATTCTCGTGATCACAAATCACATATTGCGCCGCCTATGTTAGCGTTTTCAACGGCAAAGCAATGTGATCACGAATCTCATCTGCTCTGTCGCAAGCCCGCCGTCTGCTGCGTCACTTCGCGCAGCAGTTTCTTGCGGATACGCTCCGGGTAATCGTCAAATCCAGCCGCCGAGACGACAAATGCGCCCTCGCCGACAATGACATTCTCAAAGAAATAGGCGGTCAGATCCGGCTCGCTTTCTTCGATTGCGATGGCGTTTACGGTGATGCCCCGGCTGCGCAGAACCGCATGGAGCTGCGAGGGTTCAACCCCTTCGTTCGAAATCCCGTCCCCGGAAATGTCGATCAGGCGTCGTTTGCAGTCCGCAACCTCGTCAAAGCTGGGAACCGTCATCTCCAGTGCCTCGCCAATCGCCGTGGAAAAGTTGCGCCATACCCTTGGATCATCAGAAACCTGTTGGGAAAACCGGTCGAGCGCTTCGAAGCTGTCGATGCGGGTCCAGGGGATCGTGATCCTCTGACGCGAGGACCCAGTCCACTGGACAAGCATCAGTTGCGCCTGTCCCCTGACAAGTGCCTCGGACACAACGGGGTCGCGCAATCCAGCAGACAGGCCATCCATCTGAATACGGAACTCCTGCGCGTCGACCGATCCTGATACGTCAACCGCCAGCGCCAGCGCCAGATCGCACGCGGCTGCCGGTGGAGCAAAGCAGAGACAGGCCAGAATATTGCGAAGCCAAGACATGAACGCAGATTAGCATGGTTGGCGCGATCTGCGTTCAAATGAATGTAATCTGTCAGATCGGCATCAGGGCCCAGTAGTCCAGATCCAAAAGAACGTCCGGCAGGTATTTTCCGTCATCGTTTCTTAACGCAAACGGTTCACCTCCCTTGGTCGCCACCAGTCGCAGACGGATGGCACCAATGCCGGGCGTGCCGGTTTCGGCCTTGTCCAGAACCTCGCTCCAAGCCTTGATCGTGTCGCCGGCAAAGCACGGATTGGCGTGGGCACCACCGTTCAGGCCGACGATCATCTGCGCGTTTGCCAGCCCGTTGAACGACAGCGCACGTGCCATCGAGATGACGTGGCCGCCATAGATCAGACGTCCTTCGGGTCGGAAGGTCAGATCGAAATGAACCTTGGCGGTGTTCTGCCACAGGCGGGTGGCCAGCATGTGCTCGGCCTCTTCCACGCTCACGCCGTCGACGTGATTGATGGTTTCGCCTGTTTTGTACGCATCCCAGCGGTGGGATTCGCCGGATTGTACAAAGTCATATTTCGAGAAATCGAGGCCCTGCGGCACCACCAGATCTTGCGGGTCCAGCACTTTTTTCAGATCCGGAACAACCGTTTCCGGCGCAGGGGCATCGGGGTTCGCTTTGCGCACCATGACCCAGCGGACATACTCGATCACAACTTCGTCGCGCTGGTTCAGCCCGCGGGTACGCACCCAAACCACACCGGCCTTGCCGTTCGAGTTCTGCTTGAGCCCGATCACCTCGGATTCCGACCGCAGTGTATCGCCGGGATAGACGGGTTGCAGCCAACGACCCTCGGCATAGCCCAGATTGGCCACCGCGTTCAGCGATATGTCGGGGACCGTTTTACCGAACACAACGTGAAAGGCGGCCAGATCGTCAATCGGGCTTTGCAGCAGGCCGCAATTCCGGGCAAATTCATCCGAGGAGTAAAGCGCATGCCGCGCGGGATAAAGCGCGTGATACAGTGCACGCTCGCCGGTCGTGACGGTGCGGGGCACCGCGTGATGCAGAACCTGCCCGACCGAATAATCCTCGAAGAAATGACCCGGATTTGTCTTTGCCATTATTGCTGTCCCAGTTTCATGTCAGGTGAATAGTCGGCCGCAACCTCTTTGGTCACGGCCTGCGCGCAGCGCATGACGTTGCCGGCCGGATCGAAGGCATAGGACGGCGATCCGTGCAATTCCCACCCTTTGGCCAGCGCGTCCGAAACCTTGTGGCAGAAGGCTGACGTGTCCTCCTCGGTCAGGAGACGGTAGAGAAATGCCATATTGTCAGCTCCTTACGAGGGGAAAGGTGAGGGGCCGACCAGCCCGTGGATGTAACCGATGACGCCCAGCAGAACAATCGAGGCCACAAAGAACATCGCGTCCTTGCCATAAGTGCCAGGTTCGCCGGGCGTCCATTCAGGCTCGGACCGGTTGATCACGATCACCTCTACTACGGCCCAGGCCAGAAGCCCGCCGAACAAGATGATCGACGCCAGATCGCCGTTTACCAGCAGGTGCGCGAAGGCCCATGTCTTGAACCCGGCCAGCATGGGGTGGCGCATGCCGTTGAGCAGCTTTCCCTTGGTTCCTGCGGGGCTCATCATGAAAATCGCGATCAGGACCAACAGGTTGTTGATGTGGATCATGAAGGTCGGCGGCGACCACACATGGATGAAATCGGTCATGCGGTAGCCGAAAATCATCAGCAGGACCGACACCAGCAGCGCCAATGCCACCGCGCCCTTGCCCTTTTCGCCCATGGCGGCGCGCTGTTCCGGACGGACGCGTTTGAACAGATGCGCCGCCCACCAAAGCGCCACACCAAGAATCAGAAGAAGAAAACCCATTGCCGGCTACCCCGCTTGCAAAGCCAATATTGCCTCTGCTTTTGCCAGAATTTCCCGTGCGGTTACAACGTGAAGGTTTTCAACAATCTTCCCATCGACGACAGCAACCCCCTGCCCCTGGGCCTCGACCTCTTCAAACGCGGTGATCTGACGACGGGCCAGATCGATCTCGGCGTCCGATGGCGCATAGGCCGCATTGGTGACGTCGACCTGCGCCGGGTGGATCAGCGTCTTGCCGTCAAAGCCCATGTCGCGACCCTGCGCGCATTCGGCGGCCAACCCGTCATTGTCCTTGAAGGCGTTGTAGACGCCGTCGACGATAATGAGGCCCTCGGCCTTGGCGGCCAGCAGGCACAGGCCCAATGAGGTCATCAGAGGCAGCCGGTCCGGGCGGAACCGGGTTTGCAGTTCCTTGGCCAGATCGTTGGTTCCCATGACAAATCCGGCCATCAGGGGATGCGCCGCGATTTCAGCCGCGTTCAGCATGCCGCGCGGGGTTTCCATCATCGCCCAAATTGGCAGATCGCCGGTGATGGCCGCCAGCGCGTCCACATCTGCGGCAGAGTTGACCTTGGGCAGCAGCACGACGTCTGCGTCCATGTCGCGCACGGCCTCGGCATCGGCGCGGCCCCATTCGGTGTCGAGCCCGTTGATTCGCACGATCCGAACCCTGTTGCCGTAACCGCCTTGGGCCAGAACACCTTTCAGCGTTTCGCGCGCATTGTCCTTTTCGTCTGCTGCAACCGCATCCTCCAGATCGAAAATAATCGCGTCCACAGGCAGAGTGCGCGCCTTGTCCAGCGCCCGTTCTTTCGAACCGGGGATATAAAGAACGGAACGATAGGGGCGCTGGCGCGGGTCCATCTGGCTTCTCCCAAAGAAATAATGTTGCGCGGAATGGGGCATTTTTTACCGGAAAGTTCAAGGCAAAAATCGCCGCAGCGCAGCATCGGCACGCAACGCTCGGCGGCTTAACCGGATTTCACACCTCTGCCGCCAGCTTTTGAGGTCTTACAGCAAAGGGGTCGGATATGAGGATGACGGTTCTGAGGATGACATTGGGTCTGATAATCATGGTCGCCGCCGCGCAGCAGGTCTTTGCCCGGCCGGGCACCTGCGCCCTGCGCCCGGACGTAATCGAGCGGTTGGCGGCCACATACGGCGAAACACGAAAAGGCATCGGAATTGCCCGCCAAGGCGCGGTGATGGAGATCTACGCGTCAGACGAAACCGGCAGTTGGACCATCATCGTCACCTTGCCTGACGGTATGGCGTGTCTGGTCGCATCAGGTCAATCCTATGAGGCGCTGGCGGATGCGCTGCCGCCAAAAGGTGACAAGATCTGACCCGTCAGGTCAGCGCATCCCAGATCAGCTTGGTTCCGGTCAGGGTCAGCAGGACGTAGGCGATGCCAAAGAACAGGCGCTCGGACATCATCCAGTGCGCTCGGACGCCCAGCCAGGCGCCGAGAATTGCGAAGGGTGCCAGCAGAAGGTCCGCCAGCGCGGTATGCCAGGTGAACAGGCCGAGAAAAGCATAGGGGATGAACTTGGCGACGTTGATCACCCAGAACACCAGAACGGTCGAGGCCTGAAACTCGGTCTTCGACAGGCGCTGTGACAGAAGATAGACGGCGGCGGGCGGGCCGCCGGCGTGGCTGACAAAGCTGGTGAAGCCTGCGACCAGACCGGCTGTCAGACCTGCCGAAGGCGGCAGCCGGTTGGCGAAGCCGCGCATCCAGCCCCGGGTTTGCGCGACATGCCAGATCACGAACCCGACCGAGATCCCGCCGATAAGAAGCCGCAGCAGGTCGTCATCGGTGGCGCGATAGAGCCATGCGCCCAGCGCCACGCCTGGCACGCCACCCAGGATCAACAGGCGCGAATCCGGCCAGCTCCAGCGTTTCCAGTAGGGCCCCAGGGTGGCCACGTCGATCACCATCAGGATCGGCAGCATCAGGGCAAGCGACTGCCCCGGCTCGAGGATCAGCGCCAGAATCGACGAGGACGCAAAAGCCACGCCCGAGCCGAAACCGCCCTTGGAAATCCCCGCAAATATCACCGCCGGGATCGCCACGGCAAAAAACATCAGGTTCAGATCGAACATGCGGGCGGCCCCGATTTGGCATATTTCCCAGCCGGTTTAGCGCAAACTGATTGCCCGGCGCAAACGGTATGCGGTCGCATGCCGCGCTGCGCGGCCCTTGCGCGAAACCCATTTAAGGACTAGCAAAACCGCGATTTCAAAACCGACCGGAGATATTCCAAATGGCCAGACCCAAGATTGCGCTGATCGGCGCGGGGAACATCGGCGGCACGCTCGCGCACCTTGCAGCTGTCAAGGAACTGGGTGACGTTGTCCTGTTTGACATTGCTGACGGGCTGCCGCAGGGCAAAGCGCTCGACATTGCCGAGTCCGGCCCGTCCGAGGGCTTTGACGCGGCCATGTCCGGCACAAGCGACTATGCGGATATCGCGGGCGCTGATGTCTGCATCGTCACCGCAGGCGTGGCCCGCAAGCCGGGGATGAGCCGCGATGACCTGCTGGGCATCAACCTGAAAGTCATGAAGTCGGTCGGCGAAGGCATCGCGGCCCACGCCCCCGACGCATTCGTGATCTGCATCACCAACCCGCTGGACGCGATGGTCTGGGCCCTGCGCGAATTCTCGGGTCTGCCCCACAACAAGGTCTGCGGTATGGCGGGCGTTCTGGATTCGGCGCGCTTTGCGCATTTCCTGTCGGAAGAGTTCAACGTCTCGATGCGCGACGTCACCGCCTTTGTCCTGGGCGGCCACGGCGACACCATGGTGCCGTCGGTCCGTTATTCGACCGTCGCCGGCATCCCGCTGCCCGATCTGGTCGAGATGGGCTGGACCACGCAGGAGAAACTGGACGCCATCGTGCAGCGCACCCGTGACGGCGGCGCCGAAATCGTTGGCCTGCTGAAAACCGGTTCGGCTTATTACGCGCCCGCCACCTCGGCGATCGAAATGGCCGAGGCCTATCTGAAAGACCAAAAGCGCGTTCTGCCTTGCGCGGCCTATTGCAACGGTGAGTTCGGCGTCGATGGGATGTATGTTGGTGTGCCGACCGTTATCGGTGCCGGCGGCATCGAGCGGATCGTCGACATCAAGCTGAACGAAGACGAGCAGGCGGGGTTCGACAACTCGGTCAACGCCGTCAAAGGTCTGATCGAAGCCTGCAAGGGCATCGACGGCTCGCTGAGCTAATCTCGCGCCTGCACTAAAGCTGAGCCGGTCCGTTTCGGGCCGGCTCTTTTTTCATACTATCCGGACGACGACGGATTTCAGAACAAAACCCAATCGGCAGTGTTGGCGCAAACGTCGCAAATGCCTTTTTTGAATATGTTTTCCAGAGCGGTCAAAGAACTTTCGAATCAATGACGACGGCGGTTGAATTTTGTGATCACACGGTAAAACGCTGTGATCACAAATCCGAAAAATCTTCGCCAATTTCCCCACCCCCATCAAAAAACCCTTTAAACTTGTCCCTTAGACCCCCCTATAACGGTTTAATCGTAGTCAGACGGGACAGTTTCGATGAACATTCACGAATATCAGGCCAAGGCTCTTCTTCGCAGCTATGGCGCTCCGGTCTCCGAGGGTCGCGCGGTTCTGCGCGCCGAGGAAGCCAAAACCGCAGCCGGTGAACTGGATGGACCGCTTTGGGTCGTCAAAGCGCAGATCCATGCGGGTGGGCGCGGCAAGGGCTCATTCAAGGAAGCCGATGCCGGCGAAAAGGGCGGCGTCCGTCTGACCAAGTCGGTGGAGGAAGCCGCCGAAGAAGCCAAGAAGATGCTGGGCCGCACACTGGTCACCCATCAGACCGGCCCGGCTGGCAAGCAGGTCAACCGCATCTATATCGAAGCCGGTTCGGGCATCGAGCGTGAACTGTACCTGGCCCTGCTGGTGGACCGCCAGACCAGCCGCATCTCGTTCGTATGCTCGACCGAAGGCGGCATGGACATCGAAGAGGTGGCCGCAGCCACGCCCGAGAAAATCCTGTCCTTCTCAGTTGATCCCGCAACCGGCTATCAGGCCTATCACGGCCGCCGCATCGCTTTCTCGCTGGGTCTGGAAGGCGCGCAGGTCAAGCAATGCGTCAAGCTGATGAACCAGCTCTATAACGCCTTCGTCGAGAAGGACATGGAGATGCTGGAGATCAACCCGTTGATCATCTCGGACAAGGGCGACCTCAAGGTGCTGGACGCCAAGGTCGGCTTTGACGGCAACGCGGTCTACCGCCACCCCGATATCGCCGAACTGCGCGACACGACCGAGGAAGATCCCAAGGAACTGGAAGCGTCGAAATACGACCTGAACTACATCGCGCTGGACGGTGAGATCGGCTGCATGGTCAACGGCGCGGGTCTGGCGATGGCGACGATGGATATCATCAAGCTCTATGGGGCCGAGCCCGCCAACTTCCTGGACGTTGGCGGCGGTGCTACCAAAGAGAAAGTGACCGAAGCGTTCAAGATCATCACCAGCGATCCGAACGTCAAAGGCATTCTGGTCAACATCTTCGGCGGCATCATGCGTTGTGACGTAATTGCCGAGGGCGTTGTCGCGGCTGTGAAAGAAGTCGGCCTGAAAGTACCGCTGGTCGTGCGCCTGGAAGGCACGAATGTCGAGAAGGGCAAAGAGATCATCAACACCTCCGGCCTGGACGTGATTGCGGCAGACAACCTGAAAGACGGTGCCGAGAAGATCGTGAAGGCGGTCAAGGGGTAAGCTCGGGTAGCTGGTTCAACCACAGGGGCTGATAGGACATCCGGGATGCGCAGCGGTCTGAGAAACGCGTTTGAAAACTTGAGCTGGGCGGGGCGCCATAAAGGGCCGCGCTCGGGTCAGGGCTCGACGCTTGAGGCGACGGCTCCGCTACGCGCGGCACTGCCCGGGATCTTTGAAAGTTATCGGGTCCGGACCTTTCTTGATGCGCCCTGTGGGGACTGGACATGGATGCAGCATGTGGATCTGACGGGCATCGACTATACCGGCGGCGATATCTCGCTTGAGGTGGTTGACGCGGTCAAAGCCCGGCACGGGGCACCGGGTCGTTCCTTCATGCATCTGGACATCACGTCCGATCCGTTGCCCCGGGTCGACCTGATGATGTGCCGGGATTGCCTGTTTCACCTGAAATGGTGGCTGCGCTGGGCCTTCTTCGAAAATTTCGTGCGAAGCGGGACACCCTACCTGTTGACCACAATGCATTACGTTCCCGTCAATGGAAGGCTAAGAGCCAATGCTGGCTTTCAAAGGTTCAACCCCTGCGCCGCGCCATTTAATTTCGAAGACCCCGTTGAGACCATTTCGGAAACAGGCGAGATCAACCTGGACCCCGAGTATCTGCAAAGCCCGGCGGGGCAGAACCAGCGGTCATTGGGCATTTGGTTACGCGAACAGGTCATCGCCGCCCTCGAGCGGCACAGAGGTGCGTCATGAAAGGCGCTGAAACCCTGTCATGATCCGTTGGGCATTCATATCGCTTTTGACGCTGGCGCAACCGGTTCTGGCGCAGCAGGGCGTAACGCTGCGTGATGCGGCGCAGGCCAATGTCACCGGCCTGACCTATTGGTGTGTCGAGGTGATGTTCCGTCGGGCGCAGGCCGCGCAGGCCTTTCCGGCGGCAGGGTTCACCTATCGCAAGGTCGATCGCGGCGTGAACGAATACGGCATTCATCGGGGCAGCAGCCACTATTTCGACGCACCCGCAAACACGGCGCATGCCGAGGTGGACGATACCAGCCGTCCCGCCGGTCTTTGCACTGTGTACACAACCCATCTGAATCAGGCGGACATGGCGGCGATCGTGGGCCGAACGCTTTACCAGTATTTTCCGACGACTGAGCAGTTCAGCCCGACAAGCTGGCATATCTCACTGGACGGCGGCATGCCGTTGATCATCGAACTCTCAACCATCCAGAACAACCACAGATATGAAACTCCGGGCACTGTGCGCGTCTCTATGACCTATCCCGGCTAGCAGGAACAAAGGAAAGTAAATGGCAGTCCTCATCGACGAAAACACCAAAGTCATCTGTCAGGGCTTCACCGGCTCGCAGGGCACATTCCACTCTGAGCAGGCCATCGCCTATGGCACCAAGATGGTCGGCGGTGTGACCCCGGGCAAAGGTGGCATGACCCATCTTGACCTGCCCGTGTTCAACTCGGTCCACGAGGCCAAGCATGTGACCGAAGCCAACGCCAGCGTGATCTACGTTCCCCCGCCGTTTGCAGCCGACTCGATCCTCGAAGCGATCGATGCCGAGATGGAAGTGATCGTCTGCATCACCGAAGGCATCCCGGTTCTGGACATGATGAAGGTTAAGCGTGCTCTGGAAGGTTCGAAATCGCGTCTGATCGGCCCGAACTGCCCCGGTGTCATCACGCCCGACGCCTGCAAGATCGGCATCATGCCCGGCCACATCCACAAGCGCGGCTCGGTCGGTGTTGTGTCGCGTTCGGGCACGCTGACCTATGAGGCCGTCAAGCAGACCACCGATGTGGGTCTGGGCCAGTCTACCTGTGTGGGCATCGGCGGCGACCCGATCAAAGGCACCGAGCATATCGACGTGCTGGAATGGTTCCTAGCAGATGACGAGACCGAGTCGATTATCATGATCGGTGAGATCGGTGGTTCCGCCGAGGAAGAAGCCGCGCAGTTCCTGGCAGACGAGGCCAAGAAGGGCCGCAAAAAGCCAACCGCCGGTTTCATCGCGGGCCGCACAGCCCCTCCGGGCCGTCGCATGGGCCACGCGGGCGCGATCGTTGCCGGTGGCAAAGGCGGTGCCGAGGACAAGATCGAAGCCATGCGCTCGGCCGGTATCGTCGTGGCCGAAAGCCCGGCACAGCTGGGTGAGGCTGTGCTGGAAGCGATTGGATAAATCATGACCTCTGACCGGCTTAGCATCCATTGGGGTTTGGCCATTTGCATAGGTGCTGTCGCGAGCTTTACGACGCCAGCACTTGCACAAACCGCCAGCGAGCGTGCCGCATTCGCGTGTATGCAACTGGATGAAGAGTCGGCTTACGCCAATTTGCAAAGTCTCGGCTGGCAACAAGTGATGCCAGTCGAACTCTCGCTAGATGAAAAAGAGATACTTGCGACCGAGCATTTCCTGTTCAAAGCCCGGCGGCCAAATAACCCCCATAGGCAGCAATCTTTCGAAGAGACCGCCAAGATTGCGATTAGACGCGTCGAACAGCAGATGGCCCGCAATACTTCCGCTTCAAGCTTTTCCGGTGGCGCTGTTTTCCGAAACAGTTCCACGCAAGACTTAGTTAGTATTCAAGCAGATAATCTTCCGAAATTTGAAAGAACTACCTGCACCTTTTTCTATATCCAAGAAACTGCGCCCCGTCTCTTCGCACACCTACAACGGAACCTTAAGTCTGCCAACTTTGAGAGCTCACTTGTTGCTCGTGTTGGAACTTGGAACAATTACCACAATGGCATTGAACAAAATGTAGAGATTTACCTTTGGGACACCGCGCACATAAGCATGGAACTCCAACAAGAGTTTCCCGGGGAACTCATGGTTGTCGCCTCAATTTGGCAACACACTGAGAACCAGATGGGAGACGAATAATGTCTCATAGCCTTGAGCTCCGATTGGGACTGTCATGACTTTCTCTGACGCCATCCGCACCTGTTTCGGCAAGTTCCTTACCTTCTCGGGTCGTGCTTCGCGGCCCGAATACTGGTTCTTTTTCCTGTTCATCGTGATCTGGAACATCATTGCCGGGATCATCGACTGGCAGTTCTTCACTCAGGTCGCTGTCAGCGAAAGCGATGAGGTCAAGTCCGTCGCCGCCACGTCCCGGCAACCTGTGCAGAGCATTGTCGGCCTGATCGTGTTCTTTCCGCATCTGGCCGTGGCCTTCCGCCGGATGCACGACACCGGGCGCAGCGGGCTTTATGCTTTGCTGCCGATCCTGCTGATCGTGGGCGCGTTTGCGGTTCTGATCTTTGGCATCGGCCTCGCCAACCAGTTCCACGGTGGTACGATGGATATTCTGCTGACACGTGCCACGCTGCTTATCGTCATTCCGACACTGCTTGTTCTGTTTGTGTCGCCCCTTCTGGTGCTGTGGTGGCTGACCCGCCCCAGCCAGCCAGGCACCAACCAATACGGTCCCAACCCATATGAGGTAGCCCAATGACCGAACATTCGCCCAACTCAGCCTTTCATGCCTCGAGCTTCATGCAGGGGCACAATGCCGAATATCTGGAGCAGCTTTACGCCCAGTACACCAAGAACCCCGGTGCGGTGGATGCCGCCTGGGCCGAGTTCTTCAAAGCCATGGGCGACGACGCGCCGGATGTGCAGAAAGAAGCGGAAGGGCCATCCTGGGCGCGCACGGACTGGCCGCCAGTGCCGGCGGATGACCTGACGGGTGCGCTGACCGGCGAATGGGCCGAGATCGACGCCAAGGCGGCAGGCAAGAAGATCAAGGACAAGGCTGCGGCCAAGGGTGTCGAGGTCAGCGACGATCAGATCAAGCGCGCGGTGCTGGACAGCCTGCGGGCGCTGATGCTGATCCGGGCCTATCGTATCCGGGGCCACCTGGCGGCCGATCTGGACCCGCTTGGCATGCGCGCCGCCAGCAACCACCCCGAGCTGGACCCAAGGACCTACGGCTTTACCGATGCCGACATGGACCGTCCGATCTTCATCGACAACGTTCTGGGCCTGCAGATGGCCAGCATGCGTCAGATCGTCGAGATCGTGAAGCGGACCTATTGCGGCACCTTCGCACTGCAATACATGCATATCTCTGACCCGGAAGAGGCCGCATGGCTGAAAGAACGGATCGAGGGATACGGCAAGGAGATCGCCTTCACCAAGGAAGGCCGCAAGGCGATCCTGAACAAGATGGTCGAGGCAGAAGGGTTCGAAAAGTTCCTGCACGTCAAATACATGGGTACTAAGCGGTTCGGTCTGGACGGCGGTGAGGCGCTGATCCCCGCGATGGAACAGATCATCAAGCGCGGCGGCGCGCTGGGTCTGAGCGATATCGTGATCGGGATGCCGCACCGGGGCCGTCTGAACATTCTGGCCAACGTGATGGGCAAACCCTATCGCGCCATCTTCAACGAGTTCCAGGGCGGCAGTTTCAAGCCCGAGGACGTGGACGGTTCGGGCGACGTGAAATACCACCTCGGCGCGTCCAGCGACCGCGAGTTCGATGGCAACTCGGTGCACCTGTCGCTGACCGCCAACCCATCGCACCTTGAGGCGGTGAACCCGGTGGTTCTGGGCAAGGTCCGCGCCAAGCAGGATCAGTTGAACGACACCGACCGCACCAAGGTGATGGCCATTCTGCTGCATGGCGATGCGGCCTTTGCCGGTCAGGGTGTCGTGGCCGAAGGGTTCGGTCTGTCGGGTCTGCGCGGGCACAAGACCGGCGGCACCATGCACATCGTCGTGAACAACCAGATCGGTTTCACGACCGCGCCGCACTTCTCGCGCTCCAGCCCCTATCCCACCGATATCGCGCTGATGGTCGAGGCACCGATCTTCCACGTGAATGGCGACGACCCCGAGGCCGTGGTACATGCCGCCAAGGTGGCAACCGAGTTCCGTCAGAAGTTCCACAAGGACGTGGTCATCGACATCTTCTGCTATCGCCGGTTCGGGCACAACGAGGGCGACGAGCCCATGTTCACCAACCCGATTATGTACAAGAAGATCAAGACGCATAAGACCACGCTGTCGCTTTATACCGAGCGGCTGGTCAAGGACGGCCTGATCCCCGAGGGCGAGATCGAGGACATGAAGGCGGCCTTCCAGGCGCATCTGAACAATGAGTTCGAGGCCGGAAAGGACTATAAACCCAACAAGGCCGACTGGCTGGACGGGCGCTGGTCTCATCTGGACAAGAACAAAGAAGAATACATGCGCGGCGAGACGGCCATCACACCCGAAACGCTGAGCGAAATCGGAGGTGCGCTGACCCGTGCACCCGAGGGCTTTGCCCTGCACAAGACCGTGGGTCGTCTGCTGGATCACAAGAAACAGATGTTCGAGTCGGGTCAAGGGTTCGACTGGGCCACGGGCGAGGCGCTGGCCTTCGGGTCGTTGCTGACCGAGGGCTACCCGGTGCGACTGGCAGGTCAGGACGCGACGCGCGGCACGTTCAGCCAGCGCCACTCGGGTTTCGTCCACCAGGAAACCGAAGAGCGTTATTACCCGCTGAACCATATTCGCGCGGGCCAGTCGCAATATGACGTGATTGACTCGATGCTGTCCGAATATGCGGTTCTGGGTTTCGAATACGGTTATTCGCTGGCCGAACCCAACGCACTGGTTCTTTGGGAGGCGCAGTTTGGTGACTTTGCCAACGGTGCCCAGATCATGTTCGACCAGTTCATCAGCTCGGGCGAAAGCAAATGGCTGCGGATGTCCGGTCTGGTCACACTGCTGCCGCATGGGTTCGAAGGTCAAGGACCTGAACACAGCTCGGCCCGTCTGGAGCGGTTCTTGCAGATGTGCGGTCAGGACAACTGGATCGTGGCGAACTGTACGACGCCTGCGAACTACTTCCACATCCTGCGCCGTCAGCTGCACCGCACCTTCCGCAAGCCGCTGATCCTGGTGACGCCCAAATCGTTGCTGCGCCACAAGCTGGCGGTCAGCACGGCCGAGGATTTCACCACCGGCTCAAGCTTCCACCGGGTGCTGTGGGACGACGCGCAGAAAGGTAATTCGGACACCAAGCTGGTTGCGGACGACAAGATCAAACGCGTCGTCATGTGTTCCGGCAAGGTCTATTTCGACCTGCTGGAGGAACGCGACGCACGCGGCATTGATGACGTCTATCTGATGCGGATCGAGCAGTATTACCCGTTCCCGGCGCATTCGCTGATCAACGAGCTTGAGCGCTTCAAGGGTGCCGAAATGGTCTGGTGTCAAGAAGAACCCAAAAACCAGGGCGCTTGGTCCTTTATCGAACCCAATATCGAATGGGTGCTGACCCGTATCGGCGCAAAACATACTCGCCCAGTCTATGCCGGTCGCGCAACCTCGGCCTCGCCCGCGACGGGTCTGGCCAGCCAACACAAAGCCCAACAAGAGGCGCTCGTGAACGAAGCGCTGAGCATTGAAGGAAAGTAAGCGATGACGATTGAAGTTCGTGTTCCCACGCTTGGCGAATCCGTCACAGAAGCCACGGTCGCAACATGGTTCAAGAAACCCGGCGACGCCGTGGCAGTGGACGAGATGCTGTGTGAACTGGAAACCGACAAGGTGACAGTTGAAGTACCCTCGCCCGCCGCAGGCGTGATGGGCGAGATTGTAGCGGCAGAGGGTGAAACGGTTGGCGTGAACGCCCTGCTGGCCACCATTACCGCCGGTGAAGGCGCCGCCCCTGCGCCTGCTGCGGCCGCCCCGGCTCCGGCGGCAGCACCGGCAGCATCCGGAGGCAGCGTCGACGTGATGGTCCCGACTTTGGGCGAGTCCGTTACCGAAGCAACCGTATCCACCTGGTTCAAGCAGGTTGGTGACACCGTGGCCCAGGACGAGATGCTGTGTGAGTTGGAGACCGACAAGGTGTCAGTCGAGGTCCCGGCCCCGGCAGCCGGCGTTCTGGCCGAAATCGTGGCACCCGAAGGGTCAACCGTGGATGCAACCGCGAAACTGGCGGTGATCTCGGGCGCGGCCGCTGGCGCGGCGCCCGCACCGGCTGTTGCTGCCGCTGCGGCTGCTCCGGCGGCGGCCAGCGCTGGCAAGGACGTTGCAAACGCGCCGTCCGCCGAAAAGGCGATGGCCGAGGCCGGTCTGTCCTCCGATCAGGTCACGGGCACGGGCCGCGATGGCCGCATCATGAAGGAAGACGTGGCAAAAGCTGTTGCAGCGGCTACAGCCCCAGCGCCTGCGGCGGCTGTGCCCGCCCCCGCTGCCCAGGCCCAGCGCGCACCGGTTGCCGCCGAGGACGAGGCCCGCGAGGAGCGCGTGCGCATGACCCGTCTGCGCCAGACCATCGCCAAGCGCCTGAAGGATGCACAGAACACCGCAGCGATCCTGACCACCTATAACGAGGTGGACATGACCGAGGTGATGGCCCTGCGCAACCAGTACAAGGAGCAGTTCGAGAAGAAGCACGGTGTGCGGCTTGGCTTCATGTCCTTCTTCACCAAGGCCTGCTGCCACGCGCTGAAAGAAGTTCCGGAAGTCAACGCCGAGATCGACGGCACCGATATCGTCTACAAGAACTTCGTGCACATGGGGGTTGCCGCCGGCACGCCTCAAGGTCTGGTTGTTCCGGTCATCCGTGATGCTGACAGCATGTCCTTTGCAGCAATCGAAAAAGCCATCGCCGAAAAAGGCAAGCGCGCCCGTGACGGTAAGCTGTCGATGGCCGAAATGCAGGGCGGCACCTTCACCATCTCGAACGGTGGTGTCTACGGCTCTCTGATGTCGTCGCCGATCCTGAACCCCCCGCAATCGGGTATTCTGGGCATGCACAAGATCCAGGATCGTCCGATGGTCATCAATGGTGAGATCAAGATCCGCCCGATGATGTATCTGGCGCTGTCCTACGATCACCGGATCGTTGACGGCAAAGGCGCCGTGACCTTCCTTGTACGTGTAAAAGAGGCGCTGGAAGATCCGCGCCGCCTCCTGATGGATCTGTAATCATGGCGACACATGTACTCTGGCAGGCCGACGTGGCCGATTTCGATGCCTGGCTGAAAGTGTTCCGCGAGGATCAGCCAATGCGCAAGGCCGCGGGCATCCGCGACCTGCATGTCTGGCGCGATCCCGATCAGAAGGATCACGCAATTGCTATGTTCGAGGTGGTGGACCTGAACAAGGCGAGGGATTTTTTCGGATCCGAGGAGCTGGCCATGCATCACGAGCGCGGCGGCATTGCCCATATCACGATCAAGCTGTTGGAACCCGTCTAAGGACGAACATGCCCCGACCCGCAGATGCCGGGTCGTGCGGCCACCGGGTGATCCGGTCGATTTAGGAGAATATTATGGCAAATTATGATGTCATCGTTATCGGCGCCGGACCCGGCGGCTATGTCTGCGCCATCCGTTGCTCCCAGCTGGGGCTGAAAACCGCCGTGGTCGAAGGCCGCGATACGCTGGGCGGTACCTGCCTGAATGTGGGCTGCATTCCGTCGAAGGCGCTGCTGCATGCCAGCCATCAGCTGCATGAGGCCGAGCATAACTTTGCCAAGATGGGCCTGAAGGGCAAAAGCCCCTCTGTCGACTGGAAACAGATGCAGGCCTACAAGGACGAGGTGATCGAGGGCAACACCAAGGGCATCGAGTTCCTGTTCAAGAAGAACAAGATCGACTGGTTGAAGGGATGGGGTTCGATCCCCGCTGCCGGTCAAGTCAAGGTGGGCGACGAGGTGCATGAGGCCAAGAACATCATCATCGCCTCCGGCTCCGAACCGTCTGCTCTGCCGGGTGTCGAGGTCGATGAAAAGGTGGTCGTGACATCGACAGGGGCGCTGTCGCTGGGCAAGATTCCGAAGAAGATGGTTGTCATCGGCGCCGGCGTGATCGGGCTGGAACTGGGCTCGGTCTACAGCCGCCTGGGGGCCGAGGTGACGGTGATCGAATTCCTCAAGGAAATCACGCCGGGCATGGACCCCGAGGTGCAGAAGACCTTCCAGCGCATCCTCAAGAAACAGGGCCTGAAATTCGTCATGGGGGCGGCAGTCCAGAAGACCGAAGCCACCAAGACCAAAGCCAAGGTGACCTACAAGCTGCTCAAGGACGACAGCGAACACGTGATCGAAGCCGATACCGTGCTGGTCGCCACCGGGCGCAAGCCGTACTCGGACGGACTGGGACTGGACGCTCTCGGTGTTGAGATGACGCCACGCGGCCAGATCAAGGTTGGGGCCGACTGGCAGACCAATGTGCCGGGGATCTATTCCATCGGTGACGTGACCGAAGGCCCGATGCTGGCGCACAAGGCCGAAGACGAAGGCATGGCCGCCGCCGAGCAGGTTGCAGGCAAGCATGGGCACGTCAACTATGGTGTCATTCCCGGCGTGATCTACACCTGGCCCGAGGTGGCCAATGTGGGCGAGACCGAAGCGACCCTCAAGGAACAGGGCCGCGCCTACAAAGTCGGCAAATTCATGTTCATGGGAAATGGCCGCGCCAAGGCGAATTTTGCCGCCGATGGATTTGTCAAAATCCTCGCCGACAAGGACACGGACCGAATTCTGGGCGCGCATATCATCGGCCCGGCTGCCGGCGATCTGATCCACGAGGTCTGCGTGGCGATGGAGTTTGGTGCGTCGGCCGAAGATCTGGCCCTGACCTGCCATGCCCACCCCACCTATTCCGAAGCAGTGCGCGAGGCAGCACTGGCCTGTGGCGACGGTCCGATACACTCGTAGGGATCCACCAGACTGAACCAAGGTATGCGAGGCTCTGCCTCGCGCTCCGGGATATTTGGAGCCAGATGAAGTTCGGATCCGCTCTTCATCTGGCCGAAAGTACCCCGGGGGAGTCGCGCGGCACGCGCGGCGGGGGCAGAGCCCCCGTTACCACATGGTTTTTGCCGCGCGGGCGACCCATTCACGATCGTAGTCCGCGCCGCCTTCCTCGCCACCTGACGCTTCGGCCAGCATTTCGCCGATCGTTGGCAGATCGGTGCTCTCGTCCCTGCCAGCCCAAGTTCCGGCCCGCATCAGGGCGCGGGCGCATTGGGTGTAGATTTCGTCAATCTCGATGACGATGACGGTTGCCGGGGTCTTTCCGTGTTTCAGGAACCGGTCACGCATTCCGATGTCTGCGGTCAGGCGCGCGGTGCCGTTCAGCCGAACGACGTTGTTCGACCCCGGCACAATAAACATCAGCGAAATGCGCGGGTCGCGGACGATATTGCGCAAGGAATCCAGCCTGTTGTTTCCACGCCAATCCGGAAGCGCCAGAGTTTTGGCGTCAAGCTCCAGCACCACGGGGCCATCATCGCCACGCGGGCTGCCATCGACACCTTCGGGGCCCACCGTGCTGAGAATACAAAGGCGTGAAGCCATGATCCATTTTCGGTAAAGCGGTGTCAGATGGCGCACCACCTTGCGCAAGGACGGCGCGCCGGGTTTGCCATAAAGCGCCTCAAGCGCGGTTATATCGTCAATGAACTCCATCCGGATCAAACCCCACTTCCCGCATCAGACTGTTCGACCGCGTCTCGATCTCCTGTTCCAGCCGGTCCAGAAATTCGTCCCGGGCCACACCCGGTTCGATCGGATCCAGGAAATCTACAATCGCAAGGCCGGGCTTGCGCATGATCCCGGAGCGGGGCCAGAAAACGCCCGCATTGGTGGCCACCGGAACACATGGAAACCCGAGACCTTCATATAGCACCGCGGTTCCGACCTTGTATGGTTTCTGAACGCCCGGCGCGACACGGGTGCCTTGCGGGTAGATCACCAGCTGTCCGGGTTCGGTGAATTCCTTTGCAACATCCTTGACCATCTTCGCCACGGCCGCGCCCCTTTTGCCGCGGTTGACCGGAATGCACCCCAAGCGGCGGGCATACATGCCAATGATCGGGGTCCACAGAAGCTCTTGTTTCATGATGAATTTGCCGTGGGGGATGGCGCTGAAGATCATGATGATGTCGAGGAAGGACTGGTGCTTGGCGCCGATGACGACTTCGTCATGGGGGGGTGATCCGCGCACCTCGCAGCGGATGCCGACCATCCAGCGGGCCAGCCAGATCGTGCTGCGGGCGTAGGTCTTGCAGGCCTGCAATGCGCCGCGTTTGGTGAACAGGGCATAGGGCGCGAAGACAACGCCAAGGATCAGCATCCAGGCATAGATTGTGATCATGAAGATCAAAGAGCGAATCCATTGAAAACCTGTTCGCATCAGGAAAGCTCCTTTAGTTTTCTGCGGGCGGCGCTCCAGGTCGCGAAGAACGCAACCGTAGCACCTAGAAGCGGGATGACGGCCGGCAGCAACCATCCTGCCCCCTGAAAGCCGAGCCCGGTCAGAAACCCGCCCGCATCCGAGGTATCGGGCAGCAGTGACACGCCGATCATTCCAAACAGGGTTCCGATCCCGGCCCCCAGAAGCGCCCGATAGGTAAAGCGGCGCACGAAGGCTCCGGCGATGAAACGGTCGCGGGCTCCGACCTGGCGTAGGACCTCGATGATCCGGGCGTTGGCGGCCAGCGAGGCGTTGGCAGCCAGCGTGATCATTGCGGCGGTTGCACCGCCGATCAGCAGAATGGAAATCCAGCCCAGTCGCCGCACCGACATGGCCGCGTCAACCAGCGGTTCGCGCCAGCGTGTGTGGTCATCCAGAACCGCGCCAGGCACCTCGGCGCTCAGGCGAAGGCGCAGCCCGGCGGCATCCAGCCCCGGTTCGCCTTCGATAATCTCGATCAGTTGCGGCACGGGCAGAGTGTCCAGTGGCAGATCGGGTCCGAACCATGGCGATAGCAGAGCGGCCTGTTCCTGATCCGTCAAGGCGCGGGCCGAGGCGACTCCAGGGGTCTGGCCAAGGACGGTCAGGGCGGCTTCGGTCTGGGCCGCAAGCTGTCCGGCAGGGGCGTTGATGCGCAAGGTGGCGGCACCGGCCAGTTCCGACGCCCAGCGATCCGCCACGCGGCCCGAAGCCAGCGACAGGGCCAGCGCAAATACCGCCAGAAATCCCATCGCGCCCGAGACGAACAGGGTCAGATGCGCGGTATACCCTGTGGGCGGAACCACCCGGTCGGCGCGTTTGTCGCGCGACAGCAGGTTGCGGATGGTGCCATTGCTCATAGATCGGCCCCCGCGAGCTGCAGCTTGCGCTGCGAGATCCGCAGAACACGCGCCTGTACCTGGCTTTTGGCGGCGCGGATCAGGCTGAGGTCATGGGTCGCGATCAGCACCGTTTTGCCCATCCGGTTCAGTTCGACCAGCAGGCGCAGCAGGCGCTGCGACATTTCCCAGTCCACATTGCCGGTGGGTTCATCCGCCAGCACCACATCCGGCGACAGGATCACCGCGCGGGCCAGCGCGGCGCGCTGGCGTTCGCCGCCCGACAGTTCCGGCGGATGCGCCTCGAGCCTTGATCCAAGCCCGACCCAGCTCAGCAGTTCTGTCAGGTTGTCCTGTTCGGCCGTTTCGGCCCGCCCCGAAACCATCAGCGGCAGAGCCACGTTTTCCGCCAGTGTCATGTGGTCGAGAAACTGGCAATCCTGATGGACCACGCCGATCCGGCGACGCAACAGGGCCATCTGGTCGCGGTCCAGCCGGGCAATATCGCTGTTAAACGCGCTGAGACGACCGGATGTCGGCAACAGAGCGCCGTAGCACAGTTTGAGGAACGTGGTCTTGCCCGCACCCGAAGGACCGGTCAGAAAGTGGAAGGACCCCGGCGGCAGCTGAATCGACACGTCGCTCAGCAGTTCGCCGTCGCCATAGGTGTAGCTGACATTCTCCAGCTCGATCACAAGGTGCGCCCCCAGGTTTTTTCTGCCGCTCTTCTTGCCCGAGCGCGGTTGCGGTTTCAATGCCTGCACCGGGTCGATTTGGTGACACTTGACCCGTGAAACCGAAATCGCCCTTTGCTGTTGGGTCTTAACGGAATATGGTTCCTTAAAAAACTACTATCAGGCCGATCAATCGGCCAGGAGGCAGCATGCGTCTTACGTGTCCCAATTGCAGTGCCCAGTATGAAGTTCCGGATGAGGTTATTCCGGAAGAAGGCCGCGACGTTCAGTGTTCCAATTGTGAAGAGACGTGGTTTCAGGCGAAGAACCCGGCTGAAGCAGTCTCTGCGCCCGAACCGGCAGCACCGGATGCTGCAACCGATGAGGCGCCCGAGCCCGCATCGCCGCCAGCGGACGACATGAACGAGCCCGCAGAGGCGCAGCCTGCCGAAGCCAAAAGCGGTGTCGACCCCTCTGTCGCCAGCATCCTGAAGGAGGAGGCAGCCCGCGAGGCGGAATTGCGGGCCAAGGAAGGGGGCGGCCTTGAAAGCCAGCCTGATCTTGCGCTGGAACCGGTCGCCAAACCGGCGCCTGCGACGCAATCCGTTCCCGTGGAAACCGCCGCAGATGCGGGGCAGAAAGACGCTTTGCCGGATGTCGAGGCGATCAATTCCAGCCTGCGCAGCGATGAAGTGAACGCGTCCGATACCGACGATCAGCCCGCGCAGCGCAAATCGGGCGGCTTTCTGCGGGGATTCTCACTGATCCTGATCATCGGCGTTCTTCTGTTTCTGATCTACGGCAACGCGCAGCAGATCAGTGAAGCTGTTCCGCAGGCCGACCCTGTTCTGAAACCCTATGTCTCGCTGGTGGATCAGGCGCGCGTCTGGCTTCAAGCGCAATCCGGGGCGGTTCAGAACTGAACCGCGCAAAACCAAGCGTCAGAAACGTTCCAGCAAGCGTTTGAGGTATTCCAGCTCGATCTTGGGCCGATCGGATTCACCGGTGCGGCGGCGGATTTCGTCCAGCAGTTCACGCGCGCGGCGATAGACGTCTTCCCCCTGCAAAAGGTTGTCGTCGGTCGAGATCGACCCGGCAGCACCCGGGCTGCGGCCCAGTGGATCGCGGTTGTTGGCCTCCATGTCGCCTTCCTGCGAGCCCTGTCCCGGTTGGTTCTGTTGGTTCTGCGCCAGCGCCTCGCCCAGCGAGCGCATGCCCTCGCGCAGGGCCTCCATCGCTTCGGACTGTCGGTCAATGGCTTCGGCCAGATCGTCGCCGCGCAGGGCGTCTTCCGCTTCGTCCATGGCGCGACCGGCGCGGCCCAGCGCCTCGCGCGCCGCTTCACCTTCGGCGGTTCCGGCACCCGGCAGGCCCTGTTCCTGACGTCTGAGTTCCTCGCGCAGGGCCTGCTGGCGGTCTGCAAGCGATCCCTGGCCCTGTTGTCCGCCGCCGGCCTGATCGTTCGAGCCGTCACCCTGACCGCCCTGGCCTTCATGGCTCTGGCCCCGGCCCAGGCCACCGGAACGGCCTTCGTTGCCGCGGCTTTCGCCGGCCTGCGCACCGGGGTTGAACTGTTCCTGCAAATCCCGGAACGCCTGATCGCTGAGGCCCTGCTGTTCGCGCAGGGTTTCCGCAAGCCCTTCCATGGCCTGTTGACCCTCGGACTGTCCGCCCTGCCCCTGACCTTGGGTCACGCGCATGTTTTCCATCATCTGCTGGAACTCTTCCAGCGCCTGTTGCGCCTCGGCCATGCGGCCCTGTTCCATCAGTTCCTGAATGCGGTCCATCATCCGCTGCAGATCGTCCTGGGTCATCTGCAGAGACTCGCCATTTGGGCCTGTCTGGTTCTCGCCGCCTTCACCGTTTTCTTGTGCCAGCCGCTGAAGCTGTCGCATGTAATCCTGCGTGGCTTCGCGCAACTCCTGCATCAGCTCGGCGATTTCCTCGTCACTGGCACCATTCTTCATCGCCTCCGTCAGGCGCTCCTGCGCGCGGCGCATGCGTTCCAGCGCATCGGCCAGAGTGCCATCTTCGATCAGCACGGCCAGATCCCACAGGGCCTGGGCTATTTCGGCTTGCTGATCCGGCTTCAGGCCATAATCGGTGAACGTCTCCAACCGGCGCAGCACGACCCGAAGCCTCAGATAGGCGGTGTCGGACCGAAACAAATCCTCGGGGCGGTGGGACACGGCGCGCAGAACTTGCGCAATGCGCGGCGCATTGGAACGGGCCCACAACAGGTCACGCCGTTGTTCAATCACCGCGGCAGCCAGCGGGTCGAAGAAACGGCGCGCAGGAAGGGCCGTCTGATAGGGATCGGACCAGGTTTCCTGATCGGCGGCATCCCGTGCCATCAGGGTTATCGTGACCGGCAGGTGTGCCCAGGGATGTTCCGAGAAATCCTCGATCAGGTCTTCCGTGAAATCGGCCCGGTCGCCGGTGATCGGCATGGGCAGTTCAACGGTCACGGCTTCGCGCGGTTCAGGGTCTGCAGTCAGGCCAAAGCGGCGATCAACCGAGGCCAGATCAAGTTCGATCAATGCGGTGCCCGAGACCACGCCATAATCATCGCTTGCCGCAAAGGGCAGTTTCATCTGACCACCCGCCTCGGCTTCGGCCACATCGGTCACCGCAATCTGCGGCGCCGCGTCGGCAAGCAGGTTCAGCGCCCATTCGCGCCCTGCGGGGCCTTCGATCTTCAATTGCCCTGAATGTTCGGCCACGAAATCCTGTTCGGGATTGGTCTCGGCCTCGGCCCCCAAAAGAGACGTGGTCTCGGTCAGGCTGTGTGACCCGACTTCTCCGTAAAAGCGCAACGTGATGCGGCTGCCCTGTGGAAGCGTCAGATCGGGGCCCGGCTGATCGGCCAGATAGAGCGTCGGCAGACCGGTGTATCTGGGCGGTTCGATCCAGCCTTCCCAGCTTGGCCCCTGCCCCGCTGTCGCAGTACCCGGCGTCATCTCGGCCACGGATCCGATACGCCAGAACGACCCGAACAGGGTTGCGATCACCAGCGCCAGAAGCGCTGCATAGCGCAGGGCAAAGGGGTCGCGGTCTGCCAGCCTAAGGTCAGGCTTTACGGGTTCGGCCTGCGCCACCTTTTGTGCCATGCGTTTCTGGTGCGCCTGCCACAGGGCGACCGAGGCCGCGTCCATGGAGCCGATGGCCTGATCGTCTACCAAGGCCTGGATCGGGCGTCCCGGCAGTGTTTCATCTAGCCTCACCAACGCCTCGGCGCGTGTCGGTAGATGGAATCGCCTGACCCCGAACATGAGCGCAGAAAGCAGTCCGATCAGCGCGACACTGCCCGCCGCCCAGACAAATTCGACACTGACAAGATCCTGCAGACCCAACATCAGAGCGGCCAGAATGGCCATCAAAACCGAGAAAAACGGCCAAAACGCGCGCAAAACCCGCTCGGCCAGCATCCCTGCGTGCGTCAGCCACAGGGACAGCCGGGGAATAGGCAGGTTTGATCTGTCGCTCAAGGCGGGCCTCCTGATCAGGCCCGTGCGATCATCGCGTCAGAGCCATGGGGG
Organism: Ruegeria sp. CDSB136; assembly: GCF_059610965.1. Taxonomy (NCBI): domain Bacteria; kingdom Pseudomonadati; phylum Pseudomonadota; class Alphaproteobacteria; order Rhodobacterales; family Roseobacteraceae; genus Ruegeria; species Ruegeria sp. CDSB136. The sequence continues at coordinate 263,783 of NZ_JBXWOP010000002.1, read as the reverse complement.
TATGGTATCGCGGTTTATGATTTCGTCAAAGCTTGGGCGTTCACGAATAACCGCAAATTGATCCCCATGCACCAGAACCTCGGGGATCAGGGGACGGGTATTGTATTCGCTGGCCATCACCGCACCATAGGCCCCGGCGCTGCGGAACGCGACCAGATCACCGGCGTTCAGCGGCGGCATATCGCGCTGCTTGGCAAAGGTATCACCGGTTTCGCAGACCGGGCCCACGATGTCATAGGGTTGCTGTTCGACCCCGGGCATGGGTTCGTGAACGGTGACAATGTCATGATACGCCTCGTACATTGCGGGGCGGATCAGGTCGTTCATGGCGCCGTCAAGGATCAGGAAATCGCGACCCTCGCCGGATTTCACATAGATCACCTTGCTGACCATCAGCCCGGCATTTCCGGCAATCAATCGGCCCGGCTCGATCTCGATCTCGCAACCCAGATGGCCCAGCGTTTTCTTGATCAGTGCACCGTATTCCACTGGCAGTGGTGGTGCGTCATTCGAGCGGGTGTACGGAATGCCGAGGCCACCGCCCAGATCGAGGCGACGAATATCGTGCCCTTCAGACCGCAGCTTTTCTGTCAGCTCCGCCACCTTGGTATATGCCAGCTCGAACGGCTCAAGCTCAGTCAGTTGCGAGCCGATATGAACGTCGATGCCGATCACCTCCAGCCCGGGTAGACTGGCAGCATGGGCGTAGACTTCGGAAGCGCGCGCAATCGGGATGCCGAACTTGTTCTCGGACTTGCCGGTCGCGATCTTGGCGTGGGTCTTGGCGTCGACGTCGGGGTTCACCCGCACTGTGATCGGCGCCACAACGTCCAGCTCCTGCGCGACGGCATTGATCACCTCCATCTCGGGCTCGGATTCCACGTTGAACTGGCGGATGCCACCGGTCAGTGCGGTGCGAATTTCATCCGCCGTCTTGCCAACGCCCGAAAACACGATCCTGTCGCCCGGCACACCGGCTGCCTTGGCGCGCATGTATTCCCCGCCCGAGACCACGTCCATTCCCGCACCGGCTTGCGCCAGCGTTTTCAGAATCGCCTGATTGCTGGCCGCCTTCATCGCGTAGCAGACAAGGTGATCGGTGCCCTCAAGCGCGTCATCGAACAACTGAAAGTGCCGCAGCAATGTCGCGGTGGAATAGACGTAGAACGGCGTTCCGACCGCGGCTGCAATCTCGGAAATAGGGACATCCTCGGCGTAGAGCGCGCCGTCGCGGTAGAGAAAGTGATCCATGACTGCGCGCTTAGACCAAAAAGGGCATTCGGAGCAAATGATTCCGGCGGAACCCTTATTTTGTCGTCGAAATTCCCACGCGGCCATACCCCGAGATGGAAATGCCCGAACCTCTGGGTTCCGACGCCGGTTCAGAGCGCGGTTTGTAGTTTGGGTCGCAAGCTGCAAGGGCGGCCAGCGAAAGGATCAGAAGAAAGGTTTTCATCAAGAGTTTTTCGTTCTTTCGTTCGGCCGGTCAGACACCAAAGAACACACCGACGGGTCCGCGCCAGAATCCGACGCCTGCGCCGACGTGAACGCCATTTGATCCGACACCGACACTGGCGCTCATGGTTGGGGTGGTCGGCTCGCCGTCCGCGCCGCACCCGGCCAGAGCAACTCCGACCGCGATCAGCATGAGGATGCGCATGACTTGTTTCACACCAGTCCCTTCCATCGCTCGGCCTGGGCGCGGACCTGATCCGGTGCCGTGCCGCCATAGGACTGACGTGAGTTTACCGAATTTTCGACGGTTAGGACAGAATAGACATCATTCGTGATATCGGCATGGACAGACTGCATATCTTCAAGGGTCAGATCGGGCAGGTCGCAGGCCTTGGCTTCGGCCATGGCCACCAGCGCGCCGGTGACGTGGTGGGCGTCGCGGAACGGCAGGCCCAGAACGCGCACCAGCCAGTCAGCCAGGTCGGTAGCGGTCGAAAAACCTGATCCGGCGGCGGCGGCAAGGCTGTCGCGGTTGGCGGTCATGTCTTTGACCATGCCTTCCATCGCCGCCAGCGCCAGCATCCAGTTGTCGGCGGCGTCAAAGACCTGTTCCTTGTCTTCCTGCATGTCCTTGGAATAGGCCAGCGGCAGGCCCTTCATCACCATCATCAGCGCGGTATTGGCGCCATAGATGCGCCCCACCTTGGCGCGGATCAGTTCCGCCGCATCCGGGTTCTTCTTTTGCGGCATGATCGACGATCCGGTCGAGAACCGGTCGGACAGCGTCACAAACCGGAACTGGGCCGAGGACCAGATCACCAGTTCCTCGGCGAAGCGCGACAGATGCACAGCACAGATCGAGGCGGTCGAAAGGAATTCCAGCGCGAAGTCGCGGTCGCTGACCGCATCCAGCGAGTTCGCCGCGGGGCGGTCAAAACCGAGCGCCTCGGCCGTCATGTGCCGGTCGATCGGGAAAGAAGTGCCCGCAAGCGCGGCGGCACCCAGCGGCGATTCGTTCATCCGGGCTCGGGCGTCGCGCACGCGGGATAGATCGCGGCCAAACATCTCGACATAGGCCATCATGTGGTGACCCCACGTCACTGGCTGCGCGGTTTGCAGATGGGTAAATCCGGGCATGACCCAGTCCGCCCCGGCCTCGGCCTGCGCCAAAAGCGCGCGGATCAGGGCCAGCAACCCGGTTTCCGCCGCGTCCAGCTGATCGCGGACCCAGAGTTTGAAATCGGTTGCCACCTGATCGTTACGGCTGCGGCCCGTGTGCAAACGGCCTGCGGGCTCTCCGATCACTTCCTTCAGGCGCGCTTCGACATTCATGTGGATGTCTTCCAGCGTGGTCGAGAACTGAAATTCTCCGTTCTGGATTTCTGACAAAACGGTGAGCAGCCCTTCCCGAATGGCCTGCGCGTCACTATCAGTTATAACGCCCGTGGCAGCCAGCATGGCGGCATGGGCGCGCGAGCCTGCGATGTCCTGGGCTGCCATCCGCTGATCGAACCCGATCGAGGCGTTGATCGCCTCCATGATCGCGTCTGGTCCGGCGGCAAAGCGGCCGCCCCACATCTGGTTCGAGGATTGATCGGTCATGTTGGAAAACCCGGAGTTGATATGCGCCTGTTACGTCTGATCCCCCTTTATATGGCCCTTGCGCTGGGTGCAAATGCGGCTTTGGCTAGTGATGCCGAAACTCTGGCGCCGCTGCGTGACGGCAGCCTGAAACGGCTGATCCTGCATAAAGAACCCAAACCGGCCAAGACCATCGAGTTCCAGTTGGAAGACGACGGCGGGGTCGGCACACTTGAAGATTACGCCGGCAAATATGTGCTGGTGAATTTCTGGGCCACCTGGTGTGCGCCCTGTCGCAAGGAAATGCCCCAGATTGCAGAGTTGCAGGAAGAATTCGGCGGCGACAAATTTCAGGTTCTCACCCTGGCCACCGGTCGTAACACCCCTGCCGGGATCAAGAAGTTCTTCGACGAGAACGGAATCGTCAACCTTCCGCGCCATCAGGACCCCAGCCAGGCCGCCGCGCGTGAATTCGGCGTCATCGCCTTGCCGATCACCGTCATCCTGAACCCCGAGGGAAAGGAGATCGCGCGCCTGATCGGGGATGCGGAATGGAACTCGGACAGCGCCAAGGCGATCATCGCGGCGCTGGTCGGCACAGAGGGCGAAAGCTGAAAAAGACTATCGGTACAATCCGGTAATGTAGGCCCGTCCATTTCAATCTCGTGATATACTGTCCCCGCCCCTCCTGTTGGGCGGGGCAGTTTGCGTTTTGGGAATGGAGGTGACGATGAGACCTGTGGTTTTGCTGATTGGACGCTTGCCGAATGTGATCGGAGATGTCGCGCAGCAACTGGATCACCTGCCGATTCAATGGCTGGGTGCACATGACCCTGATGAGGTGCGGCGGCAACTGGACGCCGAACCCCGGATCGCATGCGCCATCATGGGCGCGGGACTGGATGACAAGGTACGGGGCGAAATGGTGGGCATAATCGCCTCCCGCCGTCCGGATATCTGCATTCACCTGAAAGACCGCACGTCTGGTCCCGAAGGTCTGGTCCCGTTCGTCCGGCGCGTGGTGCAGCATGAAATCCTGGAAAGTCTGGAAAAAGGCTGACGCGACGCCACCTTTGACAGTCGGTTATCCGCCTTGCAACTTGTCGGCGGGAGGACGGAATGCCGCTTGAAATCCTGCTGGTTCTGGTGGTCGGCGGTATCGCCGGAATTACCCTGTTGCTGCATGCGACGGGCAAGTCCCGTTTGCGCCTTCTGACACCGGACACGGCGCGGTCGGAATGGCTGCGACATGCCCCGGAGGACTACATCATTGATGTCATGATTGCCCATGACGGCCATGCGGCGCTGATCCGCACGGACGCTGGCAAGGGGCTTTTGTGGTCGTTCGGTGCGGATACCGTGGCGCGGCATTTGCTTGATTTCGACTGGATGGACCATCCCAAAGGCATCGAGGTTCAGTTTCATGATTTCAGCACCCCACGCGTAATCCTCAGCCTTGATAACAGCGAACGCCAGCACTGGCGTCTGATGATGGACCCTTCATGACCGACCAAGTGAGCTTTCCCGACGCCGTGCAATGGGCCGTCCCGTTTTTCATCGCCGCCATTCTGGCCGAGTTTCTGTGGATTGCCATCAAGGGCCGCGGCGGACGGTATGAGACGCGCGACGCCGTAACCTCGCTGATCATGGGTGCGGGCAACATCGCCTCGGGCTTTCTGCTGGGCTTCATCGCATACGCGTTTTTCATGTGGTTGTGGCGGATTACGCCGCTGGACCTGGGCACTTCGATCCCGGTGATTTTTCTTTGCTTCGTGCTGGATGACCTGCGCTATTACTGGGTGCACCGGTTTGGCCATCGCATCCGCTGGGTCTGGGCCAGCCATGTGAACCATCACAGTTCGCAGCATTACAACCTGACCACGGCGCTACGGCAGACGTGGACCTATACGTTCACCTTCATGATGGTGGTACGCGCGCCGCTGATCCTGCTGGGGTTCCATCCCGCGATGGTGCTGTTCGTCGGCGGGCTGAACCTGATCTATCAGTTCTGGATTCACACAGAAGCCATCGGCAAAATGCCGCGTTGGTTCGAGGCGGTGATGAACACCCCTAGCCATCACCGCGCGCATCATGGCCGCAATGCGCGTTACCTGGATTGCAACTATGCTGGTGTGTTCATCATCTGGGACAAGATGTTCGGTACTTTTGTACCGGAACAGGATGATGACCGTGTCGACTATGGGCTGGTGCATAATATCGGCACGTTCAACCCGCTGCGCGTGGCCTTTCACGAATGGGTCGGCATCTGGCGCGACGCGACGCAGCCCGAGCTGACATGGCGGCAGCGCCTGGCCTATTGCTTTGCGCCGCCGGGCTACAGCCATGACGGAAGCCGGAAGAATTCTGAGCAGATCAAGGCCAGCCATCTGGCCCGACATCCCGAAGATCGCGGAACGCCCGGATTTGAACATCTCGAGGAATTTTTGCCCGCAAAACAGGCGGAACATTCCTGAGCGCAACGACTATCTTACGCTGAATACTTGATATTATTGGCCCCGGCTTCATATTAGAACGATGTTTTGATTTAGCGTGCCCGGAGGCCATTATGTCTCGTACAACGACCCTTTATACTGTTTTTGGCCTGACCGGCCTTGTCCTTGCCATGCTGATAGCCATTGGCGGAGGACCTTCGGTATTCCTGGGTTTGGGCTTTGCAATGATGACGCTGGGCCTTCTTGGGGCCCTGATCGGCGCGGCAAACACATTGCGCCAGACCAGCCGATCGGCCAAATGATCCCCGGCACATAGCAGCTTTTACGCTTCTGTCTCGATTAACGTCAGATTCACTTCTTTGCTCTGATATGGGCGCGGACCCCTATTGATCTTACGCAAGGATTGGGCGTGCCCATGCGGGACAGGAAACTGGCTGATCTGCCGGAAGGCGCGGACAATCCGCTGAACGCGGCGGTGGCTTCGCGCGATTTGTCGACGGTGCAAATGGCGACAGAGGCGGTGAAACACAAGCAATGCAAGCTGGCCTTTCAGCCGGTCATGCAGGCCAATGCCCCCCACCGTGTGGCGTTCTAAGAAGGGTTCATCCGGGTGCTGGACGAAACCGGGCGGGTCATTCCCGCGCGCGAGTTCATGCCCGAGGTTGAAAACACGCCAATCGGGCGCGAGCTGGACTGTGTCGCGCTTGAAATGGGTTTGCGCACCCTGACGCGCAATCCGGGGATCCGTCTGTCGGTCAACATGTCGGCCCGCTCGATCGGTTACGCCCGCTGGTCGCGTATTCTTGAGCGGTTCATGAAAAATGACCCCGCTCTGGGTGAACGGCTGATCCTTGAAATCTCGGAAAGTTCGGCGATGCAGGTACCGGAACTGGTGGTCGATTTCATGGATCGTCTGCAGGCCCGCGGCATCGCCTTTGCGCTGGACGATTTTGGCGCCAGCAACTTCAGCTTTCGCCACTTTCGCGAGTTTCTGTTCGACGCGGCTAAGATCGACGGACAATTCGTGCGTGGTGTCAGCACGAACCCCGACAATCAGGCGCTGGTCAGAGCCCTGATCGCGGTTGCCCGCGAATTCGAGATCCTCGTGACTGCCGAATCGGTCGAAACCAAGCAGGATGCCGAGTTTCTGGTGGCCAGCGGTGTCGATTGCCTGCAGGGCTTTCTGTTCGGCGCGCCCTCGGTCAAACCGCCATGGAAAGCGGAAAAGACACAGGAGACAGGGACTTAACACCTGCCGCAACACATTTCAGCCTACGACCTGCCGCCCTGAGACAAGCTGCCCGTTGCTGCGCGTGCAGCATTGCGATATCCAAATGGTGCTGGAGCGGGGATCACGGGGCGCTCTTGATTGCAGGGGGATCCTCTACGATCTGCGCCGTCACATTTCCCACAGGACCATGACGGTAAAGGATTAATCGAATGACCAACGTAGTAATCGCATCCGCCGCACGTACCGGTGTCGGCAGCTTTGGCGGCTCGTTTGCCAACACTCCCGCCCACGATCTTGGGGCCGCTGTGCTTGAGGCCGTTGTAGAACGCGCGGGAATCGACAAAAGCGAGGTTAGCGAAACCATCATGGGCCAGGTTCTGACCGCCGCTCAGGGCCAGAACCCCGCGCGCCAGGCGCACATCAATGCCGGCCTGCCGCAGGAAAGCGCGGCCTGGGGCATCAACCAGGTCTGTGGCTCGGGCCTGCGTGCCGTTGCTCTGGGCGCACAGCACATCCAGCTGGGCGATGCCGAAATCGTCGCCGCCGGCGGCCAGGAAAACATGACCCTTTCGCCCCATGCCGCCGCCCTGCGCGCCGGTCACAAGATGGGCGACATGAAATACATCGACACGATGATCCGCGATGGTCTGTGGGATGCCTTCAACGGTTATCACATGGGTCAGACCGCTGAAAACGTCGCCGAGAAGTGGCAGATCAGCCGCGACATGCAGGACGAATTCGCCGTTGCCTCGCAGAACAAGGCCGAAGCCGCGCAGAAGGCCGGCAAGTTCGCCGACGAGATCACGCCGTTCACCATCAAGACCCGCAAGGGCGACATCGTGATGGACAGCGACGAATACATCCGTCACGGCGCGACCATGGAAGCCATGGCCAAGCTGCGCCCTGCCTTCACCAAGGACGGTTCTGTCACCGCGGCAAACGCCTCGGGCCTGAACGACGGCGCGGCCGCAACCCTGCTGATGTCTGCTGAAAACGCCGAAAAGCGCGGGATCGAGCCGCTGGCCCGTATCGCATCCTACGCCACTGCCGGTCTGGACCCGTCGATCATGGGCGTGGGCCCGATCTACGCGTCGCGCAAGGCGCTGGAGAAAGCCGGCTGGTCGGTGGACGATCTGGATCTGGTCGAGGCGAACGAAGCCTTTGCCGCGCAGGCCTGCGCCGTGAACAAGGACATGGGCTGGGACCCGTCGATCGTGAACGTGAACGGCGGCGCGATTGCCATCGGCCACCCGATCGGTGCCTCGGGCTGCCGCGTTCTGAACACGCTGCTGTTCGAAATGAAGCGCCGCGACGCGAAGAAGGGTCTGGCGACCCTGTGCATCGGCGGCGGCATGGGTGTCGCCCTGTGCGTGGAGCGCGACTAAGTGCGTTGAGAACCAAATAGAAAAGGGCGTCCCACGGACGCCCTTTTTTGTTACAATCAAGCCTTACACCGTAGCTGCGACAATTTCGCTGAGCAGAAAAGCAAAGACCTGAACGAAACGATATTGCGCACCAATCTCTCTCAGAGTAACAGAATTACCAAGCCGACTAAATTTGGAGGATTCCTAAATGGCACGTACAGCACTCGTAACCGGCGGCTCCCGCGGCATCGGCGCAGCAATTTCCAAGGCGCTCAAGGCCGAAGGGTACAACGTTGCAGCCACCTATGCGGGGAATGACGAAGCCGCCGCGAAATTCACCGAGGAAACCGGTATCGCCACCTATAAGTGGAACGTCGCCGACTATGACGAGTCCAAGGCGGGTATCGAAAAGGTCGAGGCCGAGGTTGGCCCGATCGACATCGTTGTGGCAAATGCCGGCATCACCAAAGACGCCCCTTTCCACAAGATGACGCCCGAGCAGTGGCATCAGGTGATCGACACCAACCTGACCGGCGTGTTCAACACCGTACACCCGGTCTGGCCCGGCATGCGCGAGCGTAAGTTTGGCCGCGTGATCGTCATCAGCTCGATCAATGGACAGAAGGGCCAGTTCGCGCAGGTGAACTATGCCGCGACAAAAGCGGGCGATCTGGGCATTGTGAAGTCGCTGGCGCAGGAAGGTGCACGTGCGGGCATCACCGCCAACGCTATCTGCCCGGGCTACATTGCCACTGAAATGGTGATGGCGGTTCCTGAAAAAGTCCGCGAATCGATCATCGGTCAGATCCCGGCCGGCCGCCTGGGCGAGCCCGAGGAAATCGCGCGCTGCGTGGCGTTCCTGGCATCGGACGATTCCCAGTTCATCAACGGCTCGACCATCTCGGCCAACGGTGCGCAGTTCTTCGTCTGATCAAGAACGATTGCAATTTTGAACGGGCCGGTCCAAATGGGCCGGCCCTGTCAATTTCAGATTCCCGAAGAGGCTGCCCCATGAGCAGAATGCGCGCAACGGCCATTGGTTTTATCGCTGTGCTGCTGTGGTCCCTGCTGGCCCTGTTCACGGTCGGCTCGACACCGACACCACCGTTGCTGCTGAACGCCGTCTGCTTTTCAATCGGCGGCACCCTGGGCCTGATCTGGACCTGGGCCACCGGCGGATTGCAACAACTTGGGCGCGTACCCTGGACAACTTATCTGTTCGGAACGCTGGGTCTGTTCGGCTATCACGCCCTGTATTTCTCGGCACTGAGGATGGCCCCCGCAGCCGAGGCGGGTTTGATCGCATATCTCTGGCCTTTGCTGATCGTTCTGCTGTCGGGGCTGTTGCCCGGCGAGCGGTTGCGCATCGGGCATCTGATTGGTGCCTGCTTCGGTTTCGCGGGCGCGACGCTGATCATTGCCGGTGGCGGCAGCACCGGGTTTCAGGTGCAACACCTGCCCGGATATGCGCTGGCACTGATGTGCGCGTTGACCTGGTCGGGCTATTCTGTTCTGTCCCGCCGTCTGGGCGATACCCCCACCAGTTCGGTTGCCGTTTTCTGCATCGCCGCGGCAATTGCCTCGGGCGCGCTGCATCTTGCGGTGGAAGAAACGGTCTGGCCCTCGACCGCATTCGGCTGGGCATCGATCCTTGCCCTGGGTCTGGGACCGGTCGGGCTGGCGTTTTATGTTTGGGATATCGGGGTCAAGCGGGGCGACATTCAGATACTGGGCACCGCGTCCTATGCGGCACCGTTGCTGTCTACGCTTGCGCTGGTTCTGGCCGGGATCGCCGCCCCGTCCTGGGGTCTGGCGGTCGCGGCGCTGTTGATCACCGGCGGGGCCACAATTGCGGCGCGGGCCAGTCTGAAGTCCTAGTTCGCCCTGCCCTGAACTTGCATCGCCAATAACCTTTCGCGCCTTTGGTGCTTTCGGGACATTGGCGATACAGAGTGATTCAGGTCAGGTGCTGGACGCTTTAATTGGACAGGCGTTCGATCTCTTCTTTCAGCTTGAGCTTCTGCTTTTTGAGCTGCGCAATATGGAGATCATCAATTCCTGGCGAGCGTTGGGCTTTTTCCACTTCGAGACCGAGACTTTCGTGTTTTTTCTTCAGTTCCGTCAGATGTGCGCTCACGCTCATGGCGATCCTCCTTAGTTGGATGTCTGAGTATTACATGGGAAGTTGACCACATCGTTTCCAGCCTGTCACGCCGCAGACGCACAGAATCTGTCACAAATCCGACAAATTCGGCCGGTCACCGCCTATCAAACCGAGAATCCGGGTAGCGCGGCCCCGTTCCTCAGCACCGAAGTTACCTCGGGCGTATAGCTCTCACCGTCCCTCTCGTGCCGTGCGCCTGTGTGCAGGATCAGCGGGGAATGGAGCTGGAAGGTGGCGCGCCCCTCTTTCCGCGCGCGCAGAATGACCAGTTCAGCGTTTCGGGTCGCGCGCGGCGTCAGCGGCAGGACTTCGACTGAACCCAGTCTGCCGGCACAGGCCGACAACATGTCCGGCAGGCGTTCGGCCTTTTGGATCATGTGCAGATAGCCGCGCGGGGCCAGTCGCCTGGCGGCCACGCCGATCCAGTCCGACAGAGGTGTTTGCTCGCCCAGCGCCACCTGTCGCCCCAGATCCTGCGCCGGGCTGTGCGCGCCGGGGCGGTAATAGGGCGGGTTGGCGATGATGTGATCGAACTGTCTTTGCCTCAGCTCATTGGGCAGATCGGTCAGGTTTGCCTGTATCACTGCCAGCGGCACATCGTTCTCTGCGGCGTTGCGCCGCGCCAGATCGGCGTAGGCGGGTTGCAATTCGACCCCCGTCAGGTGCAGGCCCGGCACGCGGGCGGCAAGGCAGAGGATGGCGGCGCCTGCCCCGCAGCCAAGCTCCAGCACGGTTTGGCCTGCCGTGGCCGGAACCGAGGCCGCCAGCAGAACCGGGTCAACACCTGCGCGATAGCCGGACAAAGGCTGCCACAGCCGCACGCGTCCGCCGAGGAACTCGTTGCAGCTCAGCTCGCTGTCGGAGAACCCGCTCATCGGCCCAAGGGGATGTCGTTGTCACGCATTACCCGTTCGGCGCGGATCAGGTCGTCGGCGCGCACCATCAGGCGGCGGGGGAAAATTCCTATACCGCCTTCGAGGATGCTCATATTTACGTCCATCTGAAAGCAGTCTATATCCTCGCCTTCAAGGAGAGCGGATGCAAAGGCCAGGATTGTCGGATCGGTGCTGCGCAATAGTTCTTCCATGGGGATGGATGTAAGGGCAAGGGGCGGCGGAAGTCGAGCCTTGTATCAGGAGTGTGATGAACGTCAGCACAATCTCGAAACCACATGAACGGCTGGCCGACATTCTGGCCGGTGAAATGGATGCGGTAAACCATCTGATCCGCACGCGCATGGCGTCGGAACACGCCCCCCGTATCCCCGAAGTGACCGCTCATCTGGTTGAGGCGGGCGGCAAGCGTCTGCGCCCCATGCTGACTCTGGCCGCAGCCCGTCTGTTTGGCTATTCCGGCGACCACCATGTGCGTCTGGCCGCGACGGTCGAATTCATTCATACCGCCACGCTGCTGCATGACGACGTCGTGGACGAAAGCGCCCAGCGGCGCGGGCGGCCCACGGCAAACCTGCTGTGGGACAACAAATCCAGTGTTCTGGTTGGCGATTACCTGTTTTCCCGCAGCTTCCAGCTGATGGTGGAAACCGGGTCGTTGCGCGTTCTGGACATTCTGGCAAACGCTTCGGCCACGATTGCCGAGGGTGAAGTGTTGCAGATGACGGCAGCCACCGACCTGGGCACCCACGAGGGCATTTATCTGCAGGTGGTGCGCGGAAAAACGGCCGCGCTGTTTTCGGCTGCAACCGAGGTAGGCGGCGTGATTGCCGGTGCATCGGAAGAGCAGGTGAAAGCGCTGTTCGACTATGGAGACGCGCTTGGCATCGCCTTTCAGATCGCCGATGACCTGCTGGACTATCAGGGCGACAGCAAGGCAACCGGCAAGAATGTCGGCGATGATTTCCGCGAGCGCAAACTGACCCTGCCGGTGATCAAGGCCGTGGCGCAGGCCACGGCAGACGAACACGCCTTCTGGGAACGCACGATTGGCAAGGGCCGCCAGCAGGATGGCGATCTGGATCACGCGCTAAGCCTGATGAACAAATACGGCACGCTGGAGGCCACCCGTTCGGATGCCATCGGCTGGGCCGCCAAGGCCAAAACCGCGCTGGAGGTGCTGCCCGATCACGAGATCCGGTCGCTGCTCCGGGATCTGGCCGACTACGTGGTCGCGCGCCTCAATTAAGCTGCGTTGCGCGGCACCACCAGTCGGAATGGGCCGCGCCGATTTCATAGGCCGCGAAATGCGCGGCCTTCATGGACGGGTAAAGCCCGAAACAGGTCGAGCCCGAGCCGGACATACGCGACAAAAGAACACCGCGAGAGGCGTCGAGCTCATCCAGAACCCGCCCGATCTGAGGCGCAATGCCCATGGCCGGTGCCTGCAGATCGTTGCGCTGGCCTTTCAGCCACGCGGCGCAGTCTTCCGCCGTTTCAAATTCAGGGATATCCTCGGGCATAGCCGGGTTGTGGCGCGTTTCCATCGCCTTGAACACGGAACCGGTCGGTACCCCGACGCAAGGGTTGACCAGAACCGCATAAAGCTGTGGCAGAGAAACAGGCTTGATCTTTTCGCCTATGCCCCGCATTCGCACGGCTTTCGCCATCAAACAGACCGGGATATCAGCACCCAGTGACACCGGGTTCGGCAGCTTTCCGTTGCCCGATCCCGCGAGCACACGCAATGTCGCGGCCGCATCCGAAGACCCGCCGCCGATACCGCCCCCATGGGGCAACGACTTGTTCAGGGTAATTCGGCCTGTCCAGCCAACTGCATCCGCCGCCTGCCAAACCAGATTACGCTGATCGGATGGGACACCCCGGGCATGTTCACCGGTGACGTCCATCGACAGGTCCGGACCGGGCTCGAACGTCAGGTGGTCACCGATATCTGCGAACACGACCAGAGAATCCAGCAGGTGATAGCCATCTTCGCGCTGGCCGGTCACATGCAGGGTCAGGTTGATCTTGGCGGGGGCAAATGCCTCAGCCTTCATTGGCAACCTGAAGCGGCTCTGCGCCTTCTTCCGCCAGAACCGCGTCCAGCCCGATCTCGAGCTTTCGCCGGATACGGTCGGGATCGGCCTCACCATCGGTGTCGTCGGGGTCGATGAAAGACAGGGCGCGTTTCCACTGGAACTCGGCCTCGCGGTCGCGTCCAACGGCCCAGTACACGTCGCCCAGATGATCATTGACCACCGGGTCGACCGGCATCAGTTCGATGGCGCGTTCCATATGCTCAACGGCTTCTTCATAGCGGCCGAGCCGGAACAGAACCCAGCCGAGGCTGTCCACGATATAACCGCTGTCCGGGCGCGTGGCGACGGCGCGTTCGATCATTTCAAGCGCCTCGTCCAGCTTTTCGCGACGTTCGACCAACGAGTAGCCGAGGTAATTCAGCACTTGCGGCTGATCCGGGTTCAGTTCAAGCGCGCGGCGAAAATCCGCCTCGGCCTGATCCCAGTTCTTGAGACGCTCATGCGAAATTCCGCGAGCATAATGCAGAAACCAACTGCCGCCCGCCCCGGTTTCGGTCAGCTCAATCGCCCGGTCGTAGGACGGCACGGCGGCGGCATAGTTTTCGTCCCGACGCAACAAATCGGCCAGTGCCACATGAACGGACGGCAGGTTAGGGCGTTGTGCCGCAAGGTTCTGCAAAACTTCCGCTGCAGCGTCTTTCTTTCCTGCACGCCCTAAAACTTCGGCCCGGCCCAGTTCGGCAACGTGAAAATCGGCGCTGTCGGAAGGCACTGTCCGATAGGCCGCCACGGCAAGATCAAACTGTTCCAGATCGTCCAGCAGCTCTGCCCCCAGCAAAATCGCGTCGACGTGGTCGGGGCGCAAAAAGGTCGCCACACGTGTGTAAAGCAGGACATAGTTCTGTGCCGCTTCGCCATTCAGTGCCGCGCCGACCGAAAAGAAAACCTCGGCCATGCCGTCCCGCGCGGAACCGATATGTGTGAAAGGCAGGGTTTCGCCGTCGGTCAGGCGGGTCTCGTAGCCTTCGATGGTCGGGTCGCTGCCGATGGAAAACACTTCGTCCAGAAATGCCAGCGCGTCGGCATTGCGGTCCAGTTGCGACAGGACCTCGGCCCGGGCAAGTGCAGCGCGGCGGCTGAAGCGGGCAATGGTTCCGTTGTTTTCGGCAAAAATTGCCTCAGCCCCTTCGAAATCGCCCACGGACGCAAGGGCCATTGCCTTGTGATACAGCGAAAACTCCCTCAGACCGTCCTGCGTGGAAACCTTGTCAAACTGCTCCATCGCTTTGGTCATGGCGCCCTGCGCCATGTTGGTCCAGGCAATCATTAGCCCGTCAACCAGCGGCCCGACACCTTGCGTTTCAGGATCAAGGGCCAGAAACGCGTCATATTTTTCGTCTGCCACCAAAGCCGCCGACAGCACCATGCGCGCGGCCTGGCTTGGCAAGTCGTTGTCCACGATTTTCTTCGCGACGGGCAGGGCTCGCTGAATCTCGCCCAGCGCGAGACGGGCCACGACCACGCTTTCCAGCAGGTGCAGGTTTTCCGGATCAAAGCGAAGGGCCTGCGAATAATATTTCTCGGCCGCCGTATAGTCGCTTTCATAGATCGCCTGACGACCCGCAAGATACGCCCCGGCGCCGGTATCGGCCAAGACCGGAACGGCAATAGGGGAAGAAAGCATTGCAGCCAATGCCACTCGTCGAACCAGGGAAATCACCAGAATTCTGCCTCGCTATCGTTATCTGAACGATAAGCTAGGGCTTTGGCCCCTGAGAGGCAATGGCAGAGCCTTCACGACGCCGCCATTGCCCGGGTTTTCGCTTACATGTTTGGATAGTTCGGCCCGTCGCCGCCCTGCGGTGTGGTCCAGGTGATATTTTGGCTGGGATCCTTGATGTCGCAGGTCTTGCAGTGGACGCAGTTCTGGAAGTTGATCACGAATCGCGGACCGTTTTCATCCTCGACCATCTCGTAGACGCCCGCCGGGCAGTAGCGCTGCGCCGGTTCGTCGAACCTGGGCAGGTTGACCTTGACTGGAATCTCGGGGTCGGCCAGGCGCAGGTGGCAGGGCTGGCTTTCCTCGTGATTGGTGGCCGCGAAGGAAACGTTGGTCAAACGATCGAACGACAGCGTTCCGTCAGGTTTGGGATAGTCGATCGGCTTGTGCTTGCTGGCATCTTCGGTCGATTCCGCGTCGTTCTTGCCATGACCCAGAGTACCCAGCAACGAGAAGCCCAGCGTGTTGGTCCACATGTCCATGCCGCCCAGCACCAGCGAAGCAGTCAGGCCGTATTTCGACCACAGCGGCTTGACGTTGCGCACCTTCTTGAGGTCGCTGCCGATTGCGCCTTCGCGCACGTCGGCCTCGTAGGCGGTCAGTTCGTCGCCCGAGCGGTCGGCCTTGATGGCGTCATAAGCAGCCTCGGCTGCGGCCTTGCCCGACAGCATCGCGTTGTGGTTGCCCTTGATGCGCGGCACGTTGACCATGCCCGCAGAACAGCCCAACAGCGCCACGCCGGGTGCGACCAGTTTCGGCATCGACTGAAGGCCGCCTTCGGTGATCGCGCGGGCGCCGTAGGCCACGCGCTTGCCGCCTTTCAGCAGTTCGGCGACCATCGGGTGATGCTTGAAGCGCTGGAATTCCATGTAAGGATACAGGTGCGGGTTCTTGTAGTTCAGGTGCACCACGAAACCGACATAGACCTGATTGTTTTCCAGATGATAGATGAACGACCCGCCGCCCGCATTGCTGCCCAGCGGCCAGCCCATCGTGTGCGTGACCGATCCTTCCTTGTGCTTGGCCGGATCAATCTCCCAGATCTCTTTCATGCCGACGCCGTATTTCTGCGGCTCTTTGCCGGCCGACAGGTCGTATTTGGCGATGACTTCCTTGGACAGCGAGCCGCGCACACCTTCCGACAGGAAGACATATTTGCCGTGCAGCTCCATGCCCGGCTCGGTATTTGGGCCATAGGACCCATCCGCTTCCAGGCCAAAAACGCCAGCAACAACGCCTTTGACTTCGCCATTGTCGCCATAAACCAGTTCAGAACACGCCATGCCGGGGAAGATTTCGACGCCCAGTTCCTCGGCCTGTTCCGCCATCCAGCGGCAGACATTGCCCATCGACACGATGTAGTTGCCGTGGTTGTTCATCAGCGGCGGCATCGGGAAGTTCGGGATGCGGATCTTGCCCGCCTCCCCCAGCATGTAGAAATTGTCTTCGTGCACAGGCACGTTCAGCGGCGCGCCCTTTTCCTTCCAGTCGGGGATCAGCGCATCCAAACCGCACGGATCCAGTACCGCACCCGACAGGATATGTGCGCCCACTTCCGAGCCCTTTTCCAGAACAACGACGTTCAGGTCGGCATCCAGCTGTTTCAGACGAATGGCCGCCGACAGGCCCGCGGGGCCTGCGCCCACGATCACCACATCGTATTCCATCGCTTCGCGTTCAATCTCGGCCATCGCGGGCTCCTTAGCTAACTTTCCGAATTGGCGCTTTCACTGCGTGGTGTGCGCAATTTTGTTTCACGGCTGATTACCCGGTCGGCAAGACCTTGGTCAATCGAAACACGGCGTAAAACAGCAGCAATACGGCAGTTCAGCCGTCTGGTGTATCACCCATGAGATACCTGGGACCGCTACCATTGGATTTTGCCCGGTCATCGGGGTTGTAAAGGGCGCATTTCGGCAGGCTGAGGCAGCCGCACCCGATGCAGCCATCCAGATTGTCGCGCAATCGTGTCAGGGTATCGATTCGCAGATCCAGCCGGGCGCGCAGGGTGGTGCTGATCTGCTTCCAGTCCTGCGGTGTGGGGGTGCGGTTTCCGGGCAGGCCCGACAACACCTCTCGGATCTCCGGCAGGGTCAGGCCGAATTGCTGGGCGATCATGACAAAACTCAGCCGCCGGATATCGGCACGTTGATAGCGACGCTGCCCGCCTGCATTGCGCCAGGGTGCAATCAGGCCCTGTGCCTCGTAATACCGGATGGCTGAAACAGCCAGTCCGGTGCGCCGGGCCAGTGCGCCAATTGCCAGCCCTTCGGATGCAGCCATCAGAACCTCAAAAAACTTCTTGACCTAAAGTTAGGTTTAGAAATTACGGTGAGTCGTGACAAGCCTGAATTCGCAAAGGAGATCCCATGATGGCGACGCTTGAACACACCAATTTCACTGTCCGCGACCCAAAGGCTTCGGCAGACTGGATGGAGAAGGTCTTTGGCTGGAAAACCCGGTGGGAAGGTCCGGCAATCGCTGGCGGCTATACGGTCCACGTGGGCAGCGCACACACCTATCTCGCGCTCTATGCGCCGGGCAAACCCATGCGCTCGGGTGAGAACAGTTACGACTATGTCGGCGGGCTGAACCATGTCGGCGTGCTGGTCGAGGATATCGATGCCACTGAAAGCAAGGTGCGCAAAGCGGGATTCAAGCCGCACAACCATGCGGATTACGAACCCGGCAGGCGGTTCTATTTCGAGGATGACAACGGCATCGAATTCGAGGTGGTGCAGTATGATTGAGTTGCTGTGGCTGGGAACCGAAGCGCATCACTGGCGCAGGGGCGACCTTCTGGGGCATCGCCGCAGGCATGCCTTGCCCCATCCCGACGGCGCGAGTTCGCGAATAAAGCACCGGAACCACTGAGCCCCCTTGCATTTCACGCTGCATTTGGGTCAGGTATCTGACGACCCATCATTCGCCCCGACGCTTTGAGCGGCGGGGCGACTCAATTTATGCGTGGACGAAGACAAAATGGAAAAAATTCCCATGACGCCCGCGGGCAATGCCGCGCTTGAGGCGGAATTGAAGAACCTGAAGTCCGTCGAACGCCCGGCGATCATCGAGGCCATCGCGACGGCGCGGGAACTGGGCGACCTGAAGGAAAACGCCGAGTATCATTCGGCCCGTGAAAAACAGGGTTTTATCGAAGGGCGCATCAAAGAGCTGGAAGGTATCCTGTCGCTGGCTGACGTAATTGATCCGGCCAAACTGTCGGGCGCGATCAAGTTCGGCGCCAAGGTCAGGCTGGTCGATGAAGACACCGACGAAGAAAAGACCTGGAAAATCGTGGGTGAATATGAGGCCAACATCGAAAAAGGCCTATTGAACATCAAATCCCCCCTTGCCCGCGCCCTGATTGGCAAGGAAGAGGGGGACAGTGTCGAAGTCCGCACCCCCGGCGGTGTGCGGTCTTATGAAATTCTGAGTATCGAGTACGCCTGATCGGAGCGTTGATCATGTCGGGGTCCAATCCTGACCGCGAAACCAAACAACCGACATCTCTGGGCATCTATGATCGCCCCGGAGCGCCGTCGATGAGCGGCATCGAGATCGCGGCTGTTGTTCTCAGCCTGATCTGGCTGGTTGTTTCGGTGGTTTTTCTGGTGCTGCCCGGCCGGGTCGAAACCAGCAGTTTCATCGTCACGCTGCTTGCAGTGTTCATGCCCGTGGCCATGATCTGGGTGGCGGCCATGGCCATGCGCGCCAGCCGCGTCATGCGCGAGGAAAGTGCCCGACTGCAGACGGCAATCGACGCGATCCGAAACGCCTATGTCACGCAGCAGCAGCGCGCCGCCAGTACGTATGAGCCCGCCGTCAGCAAGAAGCTGGATGAAATCGCGCAGACAGCGAAGAAGACGGAAAGCGCATTGGCTACGTTTTCTTCCAAGCGCCGCGAACCTGTGCGCAGGGCGGCACCATCACCGGGAGACCAGACCTCACTTGCGCTTGGCACACCAGCGGAAGACATCGCGCGCCCTCTGCCGACCGGTATCTTTATCCGTGCCCTGAACTTTCCTGAAACACAGGACGATGCCGAAGGGTTCGACGCCCTGAGGCTGGCGCTGAAGGACAGGAAGACCGCACAACTGGTGCAGGCCTCGCAGGATGTGCTGACCCTTCTCAGCCAGGAGGGGATCTATATGGACGACCTGCGTCCCGACATGGCCCGACCTGAAATCTGGCGCCAGTTCGCGCAGGGCGCACGCGGCCGTGCAGTGGCCGCTCTGGGCGGCATTCGGGACCGGTCCTCGCTGGCCTTGACGGCGGCGCGAATGAAGCAGGACCCGATTTTCCGCGACGCCGCGCACCATTTTCTGCGGCGGTTCGACAACATGATCGTGGAATTCGAGCCCATCGCCAGCGATGCTGAACTGACCGCGCTAGGTGAAACCCGAACCGCCCGCGCGTTCATGCTGCTGGGACGGGTTGCGGGTACCTTCGACTGACAGGCGCCGCTACAGCCCGAAACTGCCATAGGGAATGAACCGGACAGGGTCGCCGGGCCGGATATGGCGCGCGCCGTCTTCGATCTCGACCAGTCCCTCGGCCCAGCTGAGGCCGCTGATCCGGCCCGAACCTTCTGACGCGAATACTTCAGCACGACCGTCCCGGACCCGTGCACGCAGATATTCGCGGCGACCAGGTTTCTTGCGTTTTTCAAAGTCGGCGGGCAGGTCAAACGCTTGCGGTTCCTGCCAGCCTTCGCCGGCCATCAGCCCCAGGGCGGGGCGCGCAAAGATCAGCGTGCAGACCAGTGCCGCCACCGGATTGCCCGGCAAGCCGAAGACCGGAGTGCCCTTCCACATCCCCAGCGCCAGCGGACGGCCCGGTTTCAGCGCAATACGCCATTCATGCATCGCCCCGGCCTGCCGCAGCAGAGCGGAGACATGATCTTCGTCGCCCGCGGATGCGCCACCACTGGTCAGAATCACATCGGCCCGCTCGGACGCCTCGTCCAGCCGCGTCGCCAACGCGTCACGATCATCGGCCACACGGCCCAGATCAACCGCAGCGAATCCCATCCGGGCTGCCAGAGACAGCAACATCGGGCGGTTGGCATCGAATATCTGCCCGGGTCCGGCGGGCTCTCCGGCTTCGATCAGTTCGTCACCGGTGGACAGAACCGCCACGCGCAGGGTCTTGCGCACCGGAACCTCGGCAATTCCCACTGCTGACAGCAGCGCCAGATCCGGGGGTGTCAGGCGGCGACCTGCGGCCAAAGCCAGATCTCCGGCGGCCACATCCTCGCCTGCCTTTCGGGTATTCGCGCCCTTTTTTAGAGGGCCGTGAAAGGCAATGTGGCCGTCCTGAACGGTCACATCCTCTTCCAGAATGACGGTATCCACACCCGCAGGCAGAGCCGCCCCGGTCAGAACCCGAAGGGCCTGACCGGGGGGAACGGTGCCTTCAAACGGTATACCCGCCGCCGCGCGCCCTTGGATCAGGGGCAGAACCTGTGCGCCTTCTGCAAAAGGCCCTGCAAACCCATAGCCATCTACCGCCGTATTGGGTTGCGGCGGATTGGAGCGTTTCGCGATCTGATCCGCCGCCAGAATACGACCTGTCGCCTGACCCAGTGGCACGGTCTCAGCCCCCTTCACTACCGAAAGCCGGTCCTGCAGCAAGGCCAATGCCTCATCCACCGGGGTCCAGTCCACGCCTGCGGGCAGGGCAAAGCAGTCGTTTTGCAATGGCGGTGGTGTGATATTCGGTTTGTCCTGTGGCACGCCCAAAATCCATCCTTCTTCGGCGGCGCTGACGGTCAGCTGCCGGGTCAGTTCCGCCTCTGGCATCTGCGCCAGAGACTTCGCGACTTGTTCGACCTGCCAGGCGTCCCTGATCCGATCATCGGGTTCCGCCCCCAGCGTCAGTGAGGGCCAGATTTCGACAAAGGCGACCGGTTTGTCCAGCACTTCGAACGGCCAGACGGCCACCTGCCCTGCAAATCGGCGACGCAGGCGGGACAGAACCGGCAGTCCGGTCATCACCTGCCCGCCAACCGCGCCGGATCCGCCCATCTGCCAGCAGGTGAAGCTACCCTTGGCCAGAGCTTCCACCTGACGGCGATCCGGAAAGGGATTGTGATAATCCGCTTTGGTTTTCGGCAGGCCCGGAACATCGCGGGCCAGACCGTTGAACCAGAACGGGCCCCTGCCGCCGAAATCCCGGTTGATCCGGCCGGCGAGATCGAAACGGTTATTGGCCTTCGGCGCGTCTTCGATCCGGTGTTCGAACCACTCCCACAAGCCCAGCGGATCGTCCGCACCGGTCAGTGCGCGGGCAAAGCCCCTAGGATAGCCGAATGGGAAATCGAACCCCAGACACAGGCGCCGACCCGCATTCAGTTCCGTTTCAATCAACCTGGTCAGCCAATCTTCTGCGACCTTACGATTGCGCAAGTATTCAGCCTGACCAGTGGCCCCGTCGCGCACCATACATCCCCAGATCGCATCCTTGCGGGGCGTTGGCCCTGTGTCATTTCCACCAGACCAATCGACCATCGCAAAGGTGTCGAATGTGGTCACAAACCAACCTCTTGCAGGATGAACGCAGCAATGCGCGCAGTGTCGTTTAGGTCAAAGACCGGGCGATCCAGATCCAGTGGCGTGTCGCTGGCCACCGCCCGGATCGTTTCATCCTTTAAAGCGATCAGCGGGTTGCCGGGCTCGGCCCGAAATGCCTCGACCTTGGGGTGGCGTTCGCGTTTGTATCCTTCGATCAGGACCAGATCGACCGGTGAGAGCCGGGCCAGCAGCGAGTCCAGAGACGGCTCGGGTGCGCCGCGCAGTTCCTGCATCAGGGCGACACGCTGCCCGGACGCCAGCAGAACCTCGGAGGCGCCGGCACCACGGTGACGGTAGCTGTCGGTGCCCGGCTGATCGACGTCAAAGGCATGATGCGCGTGTTTGACGGTTGAAACCGTGAACCCCCGTCCGGTGATCTCGGCCACCAGTCGCTCCATCAACCCGGTCTTGCCCGCGTTTTTCCAGCCGGTGACGCCGTAGACCCTCATGCCTGCTCCAGCAAGGTCTGCGCCCTTTCGAGGTCTTCGGGCGTGTTCACGTTGAAGAACGGATCGAAAGGGTCTACCGGAAACAACGCCTCGCGACCGTCATGTTTATCGGTCCACAAGACGACCTTGCGCAGCCCGTCCTGCAACGCGGCCCGCAGATCGTCGCGCAATGCGACTGGCCACAACCCGAATGTCGGGTGCCGGTTGACCCGCTTTCCACCGCCGGATTTCAGAGCTTCGTCACCCGTGCGCGGGGTCGTCGCCAATACAAGCGGATGCGCCTGTCCTTCAGCCGCCTGCATCTGCCGCGCCACCAGATCGCGGGGAAAGAACGGCGTGTCGGCAGCAGCGGTGACGATGCTATTGGCGCCCTGCTCCGCGGCCCAGTCGAGACCGGCCAGAACACCGGCCAGCGGACCGGCAAAACCTTCGATTGTGTCCGGCAGCACAGGCAGGTTCAGGGCACTGAACCGGGACGGATCGCCATTGGCGTTCAGCGCCAGACCATCGACCTGCGGCGCCAGCCTGTCAATTACCCGGGTTAGCAGGCTTTGCCCGCCCAGTTGCAGCAGGCCCTTGTCGCCTCCGCCCATCCGGGTGGCCAGACCGCCTGCAAGGATCACGCCCTTTGGTTTGGTCATCCTGCGCTTTTCCTGCGATGTTTTTTGTCCTCAACCGCCACGGACGAGGGGTCGATATCCCGAACAAGACGATCCTCGCCGGACAGGCATACGAACCGCTGGCCGCGCATACGACCGATCAGGGTCAACCCGACCTCACGTGCAATTTCAACGCCCCATGCCGTGAATCCCGATCGCGAAGCCAGAACCGGAATGCCCATCATCGCGGTCTTGATCACCATCTCGGACGTCAGGCGGCCCGTGGTGTAGAGGATCTTGTCACCAGCCTCCTCCCTGGTCGAAAGCATCCAGCCAGCGATCTTGTCGACGGCGTTGTGGCGACCCACATCTTCCATATAGACCAGCGGGCGGTTTTCCCGGCACAGGACGGTGCCGTGAATCGCCCCGGCCTGAAGATACAGCGACGGGGTACGGTTGATCCGGGCCGCAAGTTCATAAAGCCATGAGGTGCGGAAAGAAACCTGCGGCAGGCGAACATCCTCAAGCCCGTCCATCATGTCGCCAAAGACGGTACCGACCGCGCAACCGCTGGTGCGGGTCTTTTTCTTCAGCTTGTCCTCGTACGAGGTCTGGCGCGCTGTGCGAACAACCACGGTTTCCAGATCGTCGTCATAATCGACGCCGGTGATCTCATCATCCGCCAGCAGCATCCCCTGATTGCGCAGAAAACCCAGCGCCAGATATTCGGGGTAGTCGCCGATGGTCATCGCCGTCACGATCTCCTGCGCATTGAGGAAAATCGTCAGCGGGCGCTCCTCGACCACCGAGATCTGGCTGACCTCGCCGTTCTGGTCCACGCCTTCCACCGCGCGGGTCAGGCGGGCCGCGCCGGGATCAGGCGCGATGATGTAGTCCGACAGGTCCGTGTGCGTGGCCAATTGCAACCCTTTCCCAAGACCGCTAGTTGTGCTGGCGACACCATAGGATCTAGCCATGGCAGACACCACATCCAAGTCTTACTTCTGGAAGGGTTTTCGGGACGGCACGCCGTTTATCTTCGTGGCCATCCCCTTTGGCACGCTGTTTGGTGTTTTCGCGACAGAGGCCGGGCTGGATATCGTTCAGACCATCGCGTTTTCCGCAACGGTGTTTGCAGGTGCCGCGCAGTTCACCGCCCTGCAACTGTTGCAGGACAACACGCCCACGGCGATTGTGTTGATCTCGGCGCTTGCGGTGAACCTGCGGGTGGCGATGTATTCCGCCTCGCTGACACCTTATCTTGGGGCCGCCCCGTTGTGGCAAAGGGCCATTGCGGCTTACCTGACGGTCGATCAATCCTATGCCTGCGGGATCGTCCAGTTTGAAAAAGAACCGAAGATGACCGTGTCACAAAGGATGGCCTATTTCTTTGGCTCGGTCACACCGATCACCCCGCTTTGGATATTCGCCACCTATCTCGGGGCGGTGCTGGGCGCTCAAATCCCGGAAAGCTGGGCGCTGGATTTCGCCCTGCCGATCACGTTTCTGGCCATGATCGGACCAATGATGCGGACGCTGGCGCATGTGATTGCGGCGCTGGTTGCGATCATTGTCGCCCTGCTGGCCGTTTCGGTGCCATTCAATCTGGGCCTGCTGATCGCGGGCGCGGCGGGCATGATGGCGGGCGCGCAGGCCGAACTGATGCTGGAACGCAGGCTGGAGCGGAAAGAGACATGACCCAGATTGACCCGACAACCATGTGGATCATCATCGTCGGCCTGGCCGTCGGCAGCTTTGCCCTGCGTTTTACCTTTATCGGCCTCGTCGGAGACCGCCCCATGCCGCCGTGGCTGCTGCGTCATCTGCGGTACACGGCGGTGGCGATCATTCCGGCGCTGATCGCACCACTTGTTGTCTGGCCCGCCGCAACCGAAGGTCAGCCGGACCTGCCCCGCATGGCTGCCGCCGTGGTGGCGCTGTCGGTCGGTTTGGTCACCAAGAACGTTCTGGCGGCAATCTTTTCGGGCGCCGCCACGCTGTACGGGTTGCTCTACCTACTGGGTTGAGGTCGCGTCCAGTTGATTGAGGCGCGCGTTGTTCGCAGCCAGACCCTTTTGCAGGTCCGCGTCGTCGTATTCGCGGTATTCTTCTGTCACCACGCCCGGAATCTGGGCGAACTGTTCCGACAGTTTGACCGGGTAGAATGTGACGTCGATCTGTTCGAACCCCGGCACTTGCCTCAGGATACTGGCCGTCGAATGGGCGCAATACGCGCTGGCCACCGGGCCGGACTGCTTGGCCAGTTGATAGGCGATCTCGGCCTGTTGCGGCGTGACCTCGATGGTCTGGATGCGCGCAAAATGCGTCTCGCGCGCGTGCGAGCTGCGATAGGCGCGTTCTACGGCGGGCGTGATGCCGTAAAGGACATCATCCTTGTTCGGAACCACATCCGCGCGGAACGATCCCGCAGGGTCAAAGATCACCCGCTCGCTGGCGCTGATCATCAGCGACGTATGCGCGCCCGATCCGGTCCGGGTGTTGATCATCGTATAAAGCGTCAGCGTCGACGGGCCGGGGTCACGGTAGGACCGTGCAGCGACCTCGGCCAGGTCTGCCTGCGGACGATTCGATCCGGTGCAGCCAGCCACGGTCACTGCCAGCAGGCAGGCGACAATTATTCTGAGCACGGTTCGCCCCGTTCAGATCAAGACGCGAAAACCGCCAGGAACAATCCCAGGAAAGCAATGGCCACACAGCACCAGACTGTGGCTTTGACGAACCCTTCGAAGGTTTTGGTTTGAACTGTGATGTCCATCTCGCCGTGCTTGTGTTCGGCCATGTCGGAAGACTCCTGAATTCGCGTGTTTGGGCTTTGGATAAAGGAAAACGAAAGCGCTGTCACCACGTCATTCGCGCGCAGGTGACTGTGACCCGAATACCGAACAGCCCGGAAAACCAAAGCCCCATCGCCATGGCAGGCCGGAACAGGGGCCGCCACCAAATCGCACCGCCATATACATGGCATCCGCGGTGACCGAATGGGCGGTTCGGACCTGTTCGGGTGTCACCCCGTAACGATCCGCGTATTCTTCGGCATGCGCATCGCCGTGTTGTTCGACACAGGCGTGCAGTGCATCGTCCGCCGACAGGCGGGCGTCATAGCTGTCTTCGGCCCGCGTTGCGCCGCCGGCGTTGTGATAGGCGCTGTCATGGGTAACGCAGCAATATTCCCACGGAGGGTTGTTTTCATAGCGTGCGGCGAAGCTTGGGATGATGTCAGCCACCAATCGCCAGCTGGCCGACAGCCCGCCCGAGCAGCCATCGGTTTCAAATGGCGTCACTTCGGCCCCGGCCGATTGTGTCATCAGGGCCTGATGGCCGGGCATCTCGATGCCGCGCATCAGATCTTGCGCGGCGGTGGATGTGCCAAGGGCGATCAGGATAAGCGCCGTTTTAAGGGCTCGCATCGCGCATCGCCTCTGTGTCCACGGTCATCCCGAACTCGGTGGCCAACCACAGCAGCAAACGTTCAGCCGGACCCATCTCGGCTCGGACGCGCAGAACCTCGCGGGCCATGGCAGGCCGGTCGGTGATCAGACCATCGACGCCCATCGACGCCAAAGCCGACATCTGCAACGGATCGTTCACCGTCCACACATACAAATCCTTGCCGGCAGCATGGACAGACCGGACCAGCCCGGGTGTCGCCATCGCCGCGTTCACCGCCAGAAAATCGCCATCCAACCCCGACAGATTGCCGACTGCGGTCGCAGCCAGTACACCGGCGCGCCAGTCCGGGCGCAGGGCCTTCATCTTCTGCACCGCCGGATATTTCAAGGACATTGTGGCGATATCGTCCTGCATCCCCATTTCTTCGACAGTTGTGGCAACCCGGTTTTCCAGATCGACGTCATGGCCGTAATATTTCAGTTCGATGATCACCTTCGACCGGCCTTTTGCGGCTTCCAGCACCTCACGCAGGGTCGGCGTGCGTTCCGAGGCGTATTCGGGTCCGAACCAACTGCCGATATCGATGTCCGCGACGTCGTCCATTGTGGCATCCCAGACCTTGAGGTTGACGCCCGCCAGTTTCATGAAATCGCTGTCATGGGCGACGATGACCTCACCATCGGCCGTTTCCTGCACGTCGATCTCAACCCAGTCCGCGCCATCCTCGATGGCCTTAAGAACGGCCGCCATGGTGTTTTCGGGCCGCAAGGCCGCGGCCCCGCGGTGGCCGATGACATCCGCGTGGTCGGGGGCCTGCACCTGTTCAAGCAGCCGCTGCCCGAACCAGCCACCGGCCAGCACTGCAAGGACGGCAGCCCCCAAAACACCAAATAGCGGCAACCTCAAGTTGCCCGGTTCGGGGTGGGGGATGTCTGACGTTTTTGCCTCGAAGAAACCGTCCAGTAGCACCGCCAAAGCGCCCAGCGCGACGGCCGCCAGAACAAGACCGGCCAGCGACCAGAGCGCGGCGATGACCAGTGTGTAGGTCAGTGCCAGTTGCAGACGACCACCCGGTTGCAGGGGTACGAGATCGAACAGAAACCCAGCCACAGCCGCAATTCCGGCTGCGATCACGATGCGTATGCCCAGCCACTGCGCCAGTTCGATCTTTAGGCGTCCGCGTTTGCCCTCCATCCGCCCGGTGCTGGTTTCAAACGCTTCTGCCGGATTGCAGCTTTCAAACAGAACCAGATGCAGCGACAGGGCCCAGGCCGACAGCCTGCGGATCAAAACCCAGGCCAATGCCAGAACGATTAACCCGATCAGAACGACCGCCACCCAGAACGAGGGTGGCTGGAAGGTCAGGTAATAGTTGATGTCGTATTCCGTCAGTGTCCACCACGCGACAACGGCGGCAATGGCTGCAAAGGGCAGAACCAGCAGCAACACGCGCAGGACAAACCGGACCGCAAAGCCGAACAAAGCGGGCAGTCGGGACAGGATCAGTTGGATGGCGGAGCTGCCGGCGCGCCAGGGATCGGCCTCGCCCATGCGCAGAGAACCCGCCATGACGGAGAAGACAAACACTTCGGCCAGCAGAAACAGGCTGAGCGCAAGGATCGCCGCGATAAAGCCCACCGGGGACAGGATGAACCCGGCAATGGCCTGATCGGTCAGGGCACTTTGATTGGACAGGGACACCGCCAGTTGCACGGCTATCGCCACGCCCGGCGCAATCAGCGCCACCAGCAAAAGTCGCACCGCAACATAGATCGGTACGAACACCCGACGGCGCGCCCAAGCCCCCCGCCAGGCCTCTGTAACGGTTGAGAAATGTGTCACGCGGCGCTCTCCTGAATGATACGCTCATTCAAGGCTGCGATTGCGTGAATTGCAAGCGGGACTGTCAGCTTTCTTCCAGATCCGCAGCCAGCCGAAAACCGATGCGGTTGGCAGGCTTGTCCTCGACCGATTTGGGCAGCGCGCGCAGCATCACGTTCAACTGGCTGACATGCTGTACCAGTTGGGTGCGCGCACCGGTGGCGTCCGAGCCGAAAAAGGTGATCACGTCAGGGTCGAAATAACCCATCCCCTCGATCCGCATTACCCCGGCATCGCCGCCGGTGAAGCCCATGGCAACCTCCTGATCGCCGTCCAGCGTCTTTTCAAAATTCTGGATATACAGGATCAGGCGTTCATAGGCCCACTGGGCCGGGCTTTTGGTTTCGACCGGCTTTTTCAGGCGGCCGGGAAGATCCTTGTTGCCCGATTGCGCACTGGAGTTGGCGTGGACCTCGTAACAGCGTGGCAATGCGGCGGATTCTGCGGCCTCGGCCGAGGTTTCGATCTGATCCTGCATGGCTTACCCTTTGCGCTGAAACTCCCACGCCCCGTCCGCGCGGCGCGACCGGGTTACAGCATCAATGTGGTAGAGATGGTTCAGATGTGCAACCGCCTCGACCAGCGCGAGACCGTATTCACCATCGCCAATCGGACGCTTGAACAGGGGGGCAAAGCACTCGGCGGCAGATTTGGGCCGGTCCAGATGATCCAGCAGCCGCCGGAGCGCGCCGTGATGATTGTCGACCAGTTGCCGCATGCGAACCGGCAATCCGGTGAAGGGCAGCTTGTGCCCGGCCAGCACCAGATGATCGGGACGCGCCAGCGCCGACAGCCGCTCGCAGGCTTCCAGCCACTCGGCCACCGGATCCGCCATGGGTTCGGTGACATAGACTCCCAGATTGGGGCTGATCGAGCTGATGATCTGATCGCCGGACAGGACAAGATTGTCATCGCGGCTCCAGAACGTGGCGTGTTCGGGCGCGTGGCCATTGCCCATGTGAACGTCCCAGTCACGCCCGCCCATGCGGATCACGTCGCCCTGTTTGATCCGGCTATAGCCCAACGGCATCGGAAAAACGGTGTCGGCAAAGTTGAAGGGCCGGTCCGACATGCGCTTTGCCAGAATTTCATGCGCCATGCCCGCGCTGCGGTAGTAGTCCAACGTTTCCTGCGGCCAGGTTTCCTGCACGTCCAGTGTCAGCATCCGCGAAAACAGCCATGCGGTGCGGCTGGCCACCAGTTCAGCGCCGTGTTCGGTCTGGAACCACCCTGCATTGCCAACATGGTCGGGGTGATGATGCGTAACGACAACACGGGTCACCGGCTTGCCTGCCAGTGGCCCGTCCATCAGCGTTTGCCAGATGCCACGCGACTTTCTGGACGAAATACCGGTGTCGATCACCGTCCAGCCGTCGCCATCATCCAGCGCATAGACATTGACATGATCCAGCGCCATGGGCAGCGGCAGGCGCAGCCAAAGGACGCCTTCGGCAATCTCCATCGCCTCACCGGGGGCCGGAGGGTCCGGCCAGGGGTAGTGTGTCGTCAATCGTTGCTCACCATCCTTCATGCCAGCAGCTCATCCGGGTTGAGCGCAAAGATATCGTCCGCCCCGTTTTGCGCCTGTGCCAGCAGGCCCGCATATTCGGGCAACAAAGCGTTGATGTAGAACCGTGCCAGCTTGAACCGCGGCCCATCGGGTTCCGCCAGCGCCGCCGCCAGATGGTAATGCGCGCCCAGAACCCGCGCAAAAGCTTGCAGATATGGGACGGCCCCGGCAAAGCGGTTGTTCATTTCCGACTGGGAAACCAGCCATTCGGTGGCCTCTCGCAGACTTTCGGTGGCTTCCCAGACCGGGCCGGCCAGTTCCGGCATGGTGGCCCGCGCCTGTTCTGCGTGATCTTCGATTTCATCCAGCAGCCGTGCCGCAACCTCACCGCCGTCCATCATTTTGCGGGCGACCAGATCCATCGCCTGAATACCATTGGTGCCTTCGTAAATCGCGGTCACGCGGACGTCGCGGTAATACTGGGCCGCTCCGGTTTCCTCGATAAAACCCATGCCGCCGTGAACCTGCACGCCGGTTTCGGCGACACGCATGCCAGTCTGGGTGCCAAAAGCCTTGCCAATCGGCGTCAGCAGCGCAGCGCGGGCCGACCAGTTCGCATCGCCGGTCGCGTTGGCCATGTCGATGGCCACTGCATTGGCCAGCAGGATGGCCCGTGCCGCGAACACATCCGCGCGCATTTCCATCAGCATGCGGCGCACATCGGCATGGTCGATGATCGCACCCGAGGGCGTCTTGCCCTGCCTGCGCTCAAGCGCGTAGGCCAGCGCATGCTGATAGGCGCCTTCCGCAACGCCGACGCCCTGCCCGCCAACACCCAGACGGGCATTGTTCATCATCGTAAACATCGCGGCCATGCCGCCATGTTCCTTGCCAACCAGCCAGCCCCTGGCCCCGTCATATTGCATGACGCAGGTCGGTGAGCCGTGCAGGCCCATCTTGTGCTCAAGCGACACAACCTTCAGATCGTTCGCCACGCCTGGATTGCCGTTCTCATCCGGGATGAACTTGGGCACCAGAAACAGGGAAATTCCCTTGGTCCCGGGAACGCCGTCCGGCAGGCGCGCCAGCACCAGGTGGCAGACGTTTTCCGCGAAATCGTTGTCGCCCCACGAGATGAAGATCTTCTGACCCGTCACCGCGTAGGTGCCATCCCCGTTCGGTTCCGCCTTTGAGGCCAGGGCACCCACGTCCGACCCGGCCTGCGCCTCGGTCAGGTTCATCGTGCCGGACCATTCGCCCGACATCAGTTTGGGCAGATAAAGCTCTTTCAGCTCGGCACTGGCGTGATGCTCCAGCGCCTCGATCTGGCCCTGGCTCATCAGCGGGGCCAGTTGCAGCGAAAGGCAGGCCGCGCTCATCATCTCGTTCACTGCGCTGGTCAAGGTCATCGGCAGGCCCATGCCGCCATATTCAGGATCGCCGCTTATCCCGATCCAGCCCCCTTCGGATATCGCCTTCCAGCCATCGGCATACCCCGGAGACGAGCGCAGAACCCCGTTTTCCAGCCGCGCCGGTTCCAGATCACCGGGGCGTTGCAGCGGGGCCATCACTTCTTCGCACATCCTGCCTGCTTCGGTCAGAATGGCGCTGACCACGTCCGCGCTGGCCTCTGAAAACATCTCGGTGGCTGCGATCTGGTCAAAGTCGATCACGTTGCGGAACAGGAATTCATAATCTGGGACTGGGGCGCGATACGTCATGGCTTCCCTCGGGGCTGTCAGTTCGGTTTGCGCAGGCGGGCTTGGAATCATCCGCGCACGGCACTATGCATCTGGGCTCGAAGGCATTACCTACTCTTCCCCATGTTACAAGCAATCAAAACGCGGCGTCACCAGTCATGATCCCCCACGGCACACTCGACCTGAGCGCAGATCCGGCCGGCATCTCACGCGCTGCGGACCTGCTGCGGCAGGGTCTTCTGGTCGCGTTTGCGACCGAGACGGTCTATGGCCTGGGCGGTGATGCCCGAAATGGCGAAGCGGTCGCCGGGATTTATGAAGCAAAGGGGCGGCCCAGCTTCAATCCGCTGATCGCGCATGTCGCATCCGTTCAGGCAGCGCAGCGGTTCGTCCGCTGGTCCGATCAGGCCGAGCGACTGGCCGCCGCGTTCTGGCCCGGGCCTTTGACGCTGGTCCTGCCGCTGCGCGACGGACATGGCATTTCATCGCTGGTCACAGCCGGGCTGGACACGCTGGCCGTCCGGGTGCCTGCGCATCCCAGCGCGCGGGCATTGCTGGCCGAATTCGATGGTCCGGTGGCCGCGCCATCCGCCAACCCGTCAGGACAGATCAGCCCGACCACCGCCGAGCATGTGCGCGCCGGTCTGGGTGGGCGTATCGCAGCCATTCTGGATGACGGCCCCTGCGGTGTCGGGCTGGAATCGTCCATCGTCGGCCTGGCCGGAGAACCGGCGCTGCTGCGTCCGGGGGGCGTGGCGCTGGAACAGATCGAGGAGGTTCTGAACACACGACTGCATCATCACCAGCCCGGGGACCTTTTGACGGCGCCGGGACAATTACAGTCTCATTACGCTCCGGACGCGCCGGTTCGGCTGAATGCGCTGTCCCGACAAGGGGATGAGGTCCTGCTGGGCTTTGGACCGGTCGACTGTGACCTGAATCTTTCGGCTGATGGTGTGCTGACCGAAGCTGCGGCCAACCTGTTTTCTGCCCTTCATGCGCTGAACACAACAGGCCGCCCGATTGCGGTCTCGCCGATCCCCGACCATGGCCTTGGGGCGGCAATCAACGACCGGCTGCGCCGCGCGGCGGCCCCGCGCGACAGCTGATCAGGCGCGTCCTGCGCTGGCCGACAAGGTCAGGGGATCAACGCCAAGGGTTGCCAGCGCGGCCTCCCACTTTTCGTCATCAGCGACATCGAACACCAGTTTCGAGGTTGCATCGGTCGTCAGCCAGCCATTCATGGCAATCTCATCCTCAAGCTGGCCCGGGCCCCATCCGGAGTATCCCAGCGTCAGCATCGAGTTCAAAGGCCCCCGCCCCGAAGCCAGATCTTCCAGCACGTCCAGCGTAGCCGTCATGCTGAAATCGGTCGAAATCTGCATCGAGTGGAGGTTAGCTTCGTAATCGGCACTGTGCAGGACGAAGCCGCGCGACATCTCGACCGGACCGCCGAAATGGACCAGACGCTCACCTATGACGGGAATGTTGCAGGCAATATTGAGCTGCCCCAGCAATGTCTTGATGCGTAGGTCCGACGGTTTGTTGACAATCAGCCCCATGGCGCCGTCTTCACCATGGCTGCAGATATAGACAACCGAGTGGTCAAAGCGCGGATCGCCCATTCCCGGCATCGCAATCAACAGTTTTCCGGTAAGATCCATAAGCCGCCGTTTCTGACTGAGTCCTGTCTCAACAATGAACCCGTGGGACCACAATTGGCAAGGGATCGTCCGACATTTAGCGGTATTTCACCCCAGTGACCGGAACGTGACTTGGAATCGCGCGCCAGAGCGCGCATTTATGTAGTATGCGATCACTTCTCAGACCCGCCGCAGTTGCGCTGACCGCCTGTTTTGCCCTTGCCTCGCCTGCCCTGTCGCAGAGCGTGGGCAAACCTGTGCAACTGGATATTCTGGATGGCGGGCGCACTGCCAACGGCACCTATCTGGGTGCGTTGCGCCTGACCCTGAAAGACGGGTGGAAAACTTACTGGCGCGCGCCGGGCGATGCGGGCATCCCGCCACAGTTCGACTGGAAAGGGTCGCGCAACGTTGGCGACATTTCGATCACCTGGCCTGCGCCGGATGTTTTTGACCAGAACGGGTTGCGCTCGATCGGGTATCAGGATCAGCTGGTTCTTCCGGTCGAGATCACGCCAAAGAACCCTGCCAAACCAGTGCGTCTGCGCGGTGAGATGGATCTGGGCGTGTGCAAGGATGTCTGCATCCCCGAGCGGCTGGGTTTCGATCATACCCTGGACAAGAACGCAGGACGCAACCCGGCCATTGCCGCCGCATTGGCACAACGCCCCTATTCCGCCAACGAGGCCCGTGTGGCCAGCGCCAAGTGCCACCTGTCGCCCACAAAAGATGGCATGCAAATCGAGGCGCGCATCACCATGCCATCAGCCGGAGGGACCGAGGTCGCCGTGATCGAGCCGGGCAATCCGGCCTTGTGGGCCGCGCATCCCGAAACCCGGCGGCAGGGCGACACGCTGATCGCCCGGACCGAGGTGGTCAATGCATCGGGCAGTCCCTTTGCACTGGACCGGTCAGCCGTCAGGATCACAGTGCTGGGCAGCAGCCACGCGGTTGACATTCAGGGATGCAGCGCGGGCTGATCCGGTGATGCAATACCCAAAAATCGGCGCTCTGGCCGTTGTTGTCCATCAGGATCAGGTGTTGCTGGTTCAGCGCTCCAAGCAACCGGATGCCGGGCTTTGGGGATTTCCCGGCGGTCATGTCGAATGGGGCGAGACCGTGATGCAGGCCGCGCAGCGTGAATTGCACGAGGAAACATCGGTGATGGCTGAACCTCTGCAGTATCTGGACAATCTGGATCTGCTGCGTCGTGATCCCAACGGGCAGGTTCTGTCGCATTACCTGCTGGTCGGCGTAGCCTGCCGATATCAGGCCGGCGATCCGGTTGCCGGCGATGACGCGATGGACGCGCGCTGGTTTCCCATCGATCAGATCACGCGCGGCGAATTGAATATGAGCGCACGTGTCGCCGACCTGCTGGAGACCGCATTGGACGGGGTCAAGCCCCGATCCGGCCTCTGAGCCGCGCGTAAATCAGACCGGATAGCGCGACGCTCAGCACCAGGATCAGCGCCGCACCGGCAGCGAACACACCCAGTCCCATACGCAGAACCGCAGAACCATCTTCGCCGGGGTAAAAGTCGGCCAGAGCGGTCAGCGGCGTGCCCGCGACAGCGGGCCACACCATCGTCACCGCAAACCAGGCCAGCAATGCCAAACCGGTTATGACAATCATCCCTTGCACCACCCTATCCGGCGCGCGCAGGGCGCGACGCATTGAGGTCATCGGACGTGTCACGTCATTCAGGATGGCCAGCAGCGCAGGTACAAGCAACAGAACCAGAAGCATTCCGAACCCAAGACCGTAGACCAGCGTGATTACTGTGGGCTTGAGGAACTGCGCCTGCTGCGAGCCTTCGTACAGCAGCGGTGTGAGACCCAGGACCGTGGTCAAAGTGGTCAGCATCACCGGCCGCAACCTGTCGGCTGTGCCTTCGACAATGGACGGAATCAACCCCCTGTCCTGTTGATAGGCGTCGATGGTCGTCACCAGCACGATGGAGTCGTTGATGATTATCCCTGTCATCCCCAGCAGGCCCACGACCGTGAACATGCTAAGCGGTACAGCCCAGATGTAGTGGCCCCAGATGGCACCCACGAGGCCAAATGGAATGATCGCCATGACTAACAACGGCCGCGTCCAGCTCGCAAAGACCCAGGCCAGAACCAGATAAATGCCCGTCAGGCACAGGATCAGGCCGGTGCGCGCCTGCGACAGGAAATCATCTTCCTGCTCACTCAGCCCCGACATGCGCCATTCGACCTGCCGCTCGGAGGCGATTTTGGGCAGGATTTCCTGACTGAGTGCGCGTTCGATTTCTGCAGCACGATCGGGGTCATCTTCGGAGATGTCGCCATTTACCGAGACCACCCGCAAGCCATTCTCGCGCCGGATCGTGGAAAAGCCTGACTTTCGCTGGACCGAAACGATATCGGCCAGCGGTACGTATATCCCTTCGGGCGACCGCATCAGTGTGCGTTCCAGAAAATCGGCCGTCAGTTCGCTTTCGGGCAGTTCAACCCGTATTTCGGCGCTGCGCGGACCATCCGGGAAGGTTGCGGCCTCGATGCCGTTCAGGCGGCTGCGCAGAACCCGGCCCAGCGTTTCGATCCGGAATCCCAGGGCCTGACCCTGTGCTGTGAGTTCCAGGATGAAGTCTTCCTTGTCATAGGCCAGATCGTCCTGCAGCGCGGAAACCTCGGGGTATTTCGACAGTTCGGTCTGCAAATCCTCGGACGCCGATTTGAGCGTGTCGATCTCAGCCCCATAAAACTGAACATCGATCGCATCGCCGCCTGGGCCGGACCGCCAGCCGCGAAACGTGACAAGCTCGACCTTGGGATGGCGCGGAACATATTCCTGCAATTCTCCGACAAACTCGAAACTGGAATAGGGGCGCTGATCGGCATCGATCAGTTCGATGGAAATACCCCCCAGCAGCGACCCGTCCTTGCCGTCTGCCGCCGCAAGCCCATAGCCCGGCGTGTCGCCGATCTGGGCCAGCGCATATTCGATGGGATTGCGCCCATGGCGCTCCGCATAGATCTGACCCATCTCTTCGGCGGCCTGCTGCAACATGCGCATCATTTCCAGCGTGTCATCCCGCGTCGCCCCTTCGCGCATGATGAAGCTGCCTGTGACCGAACCACGCTCGGGCGCGTTGAAAAAGCGCCAGTTCACATCTCCACGGATAAACAGCGCGACCTGACTGGCCAGAATCACCACCATCACCGCGACAACCACATAGCGGGCCCAGACCACCCAGCCGATCAGCGGCCGGAACAGGTGGTCGCGCACCCAGCGAAACCCCTTGTTCACCACCCGGTTGGGCAGGTCATACCAGTGTTCCTTGGCCGAGTGTTTTATGGCATGGGCCATATGGTTCGGCAGGATCAGGAAACACTCGATCAGTGAGGCGATCAGGACGGCAATCACGGTAAACGGGACATCGCGGATCAACACCCCGAAGCGCCCGCCAACCAGGGTCAGGCCAAAAAAGGCGATAACCGTCGTGACTGTTGCGGCAAAGACGGGCATCGCCATCCGTCGCGCGGCCCGTTCGGCTGCAACCATCGGTGCCTCGCCCAATCGCCGTGCACGGAAATCGGCATGTTCACCGACCACGATGGCGTCATCGACCACAATACCCAGTGTGATGATCAGGCCGAACAGTGAAACCATGTTGATGGACAGCCCGCCGATATACATGAACGCGATCGCGGCGGACATGGCGACGGGAATTCCGGCTGCAACCCAGAACGCAATACGCGCATTGAGAAAGAGAAACAGCAGGCAGACCACAAGACCCAGGCCGAGCAGACCATTGTCTACAAGAATGTTCAGCCTGTCGGTGATGGCCTGCGCCCGGGTCCGGATCAGTTCGATCGTGACACCATCGGGCAGACTGGCTTGCATCTCGGCGACGACATCCTCGACCCGATGCTGGATGTCGATCGCATCCCCAAGATTCGAGCGATCGACGCGGATCGACATGGCCGGGTCGTCATCGACGAAATAGCTGCGATGACGGGTGACGCCTTCGACGAAAATCCGCGCCACATCGCCGACCACCAGCTTCGCGCCGTCCTCGAACGTGCGCAGCGCAATGCCTTCGATTTCTTGGGGCGTACGTTTTTCTGTGCCGGCTTTGATGCGTGCATTTGCCCCAGTTACCAGCCCCGCAGGGCTGGCATTGACCTCGGCCGCAATGGCCGAGGCGATTTCGGACAGGGTGATGTCATTGGCAATCAGCTGCGCGGTCGGCACCTCGACCACCACACGCGGCGCGGCAATGCCGCGGATCGATGTGCGGGTCACACCGGCTGCGAACAGGCGGCTGATCAGCTCATCGGTGAAGTTCGCAAGCTGTTCGGTCCCGACCGGTCCGGTCAGTACGACGTCCGTGACGCGATCCCGCCAGGCGCCGCGCCGGATAATAGGCTCGTCAGCGTCGTCCGGCAGATCGGTTACAGCGTCAACAGCGGTGCGCACCTCCTCGACGGCGCGGGCCATGTCCCAGTCCGGTTCGAACTCCATCCGGATGCGCGAATGTCCGGGATGCGAACTGGATTCGGTGCTGGTCACGCCCTCGACAGCCAGCAGGGCCGGTTCCAGAACCCTGACGATGGCACTGTCCATATCCTCGGGGCCGGCCTGATCCCAATTGACGGTGACGTCCACCCGTTCCAGCACCACATCGGGAAAGAACTGCGCCCGCATGTTCGGAATCGCGGCGGCGCCCAGAACCAACATCACCAGCAGCAAAAGATTGGCCACGGTCCGGTGCCGGATGAAGTAGCTCAGGATACCGCCTGCTGCACCGGGGATTTCGCGCATCATGACGCTTATCCCCCTGTCGGGCTTTCAAGACGGCGCACCAGCGATGCAGGCACTTTCGCCTCGCTCAACTGGCCCAGCACGCGGGCCTTGGCGTCCTGCGACATGCCTGCGCTGGCTTCGACCTGCGCCACAAACTGCGCGCGTTGTTCATCCGACAACTCGACCATATCCGTGTCCGATTGCGCCCGGGCTTCGGCCCGCAAGGGGCGCACACGTACGCCCGCGCCCAGCAACGGGGTGCGCCCGATCACCACCTCGCGCCCTTCCAGCCCCTGCCCGCGCAGCAGAACCTCATCGCCCTGTCGGCGGATCAATTGCACAGGCAGCGCCTCAAGCCGGTCGCCATCACCCAGCACCAGTACGGTGCCAAACGCATCAAGAGCCGTCGACGGCATGCGAACAACATTCTCGACGGGTTGTTCCTCGACCGAGACCGTTACGAAGTCACCGGGTTTGAAACCAAACGCATCATTCAGGCGGGCATAGATCAACCGACCGGTCTGCCCTTCCCCCGCCGATCCGCTGTCGCGGCTGATCCGGCCAAGGGCGACCAGGTCAGTGCCGGTCACTTCCAGCGACACGGAAACGGGGGCTTTGATCAGCTCGCCCCGCGCGTCCAGCAGGCGCACATACTGTGCGGTCGACACCCGAAACGCCACTTCCAGCGCGTCCGGATCGACCAGTTCGGCCAGTTTTTCATTGGCCGTCACCAATCGGCCCTCTACCAGTGTGACATCGGTCAGCGTGCCGCCAAACCGGGCGCGAATCGTCATGTCGTCCAGATCCCGCTCGGCCGCTTCCAAGGCGATCCGCGCGCGGGCCAGCAACGTGGTGGCCTGATCGACACGGGATTCGGCCTGCGCCAGTGCGATCCGCCGGGCCAGAACCGATTGCTGAGCCGACGCTGCGGCCAGTTCAGCCTCTTCCACGCTGGCGGCGGCACCAACGCCACGGCTTTGCAGATCCTTCTGGCGCTGCAGGGCGCGTCCGCGCAACTCGGCCTGAGCTTCGGCCGAGTTCAACTCGTCCTGCGCCAGCAGCAGCGACCGTTCGGCATCGCGCTCTTCGAACTGGGCATCCAGCAGATCGGACTTGGCACGGTCCAGCGCCGATTGCGCATCGGCGGGGTCCAGTTCAACCAGCACCTCGCCAGCGGACACAACGCCGCCATCTTCAAATTCCTCGGCCAGGGACACAACCCGCCCACCCAGAGCTGCGCGCAACTCAAGCCTGCGGCGGCTTTGCACTTCGCCAAATGCATCCAGATAGGGGATTACCGTTTCCACCAGCGCGGGTTTGACGCTGACCGCAAATACCCTCTCCTGCGCTGGCGGGCGGTTTTCGTCCCTGGTCAACACATCCTGCAGCGCATTTGCGATCATCTGTGCAGCCACAAACAACAGGGCCAGCGTCAGGGACGCCAGAAAGACACCGACAAGGCTTTGCCTCAGAAATCGCATCAATCATTCACCCAAGTTGCAACAGGCTGCCATACGCGAAATGTAGCTGGACCGGAAAATAAGCCAAGCCACAAGGCGGTTATAAGGACTTGAACGTATGACCAGTCTACTTCCGTCGCAGATGTTCGTCCAATCGCGGCATTATTTCCACAAAATTGCAGGGGCGATGCCGGTAATCGAACTGTTTTTCCAAAATCCCGTCCCAGGCGTCCTTGCACGCGCCGGGACTGCCGGGGAGGGCAAACAGATAGGTCCCGCCCGCCACGCCGCCTGTTGCGCGCGACTGAACAGCCGAAGTGCCGATCTTTTCCATCGAGATGATGGTGAAGACGGTTCCAAACGCCTCGATTTCCTTTTCATAGACGTCTCGATGCGCCTCGACCGTGACATCGCGCCCCGTCAGGCCGGTCCCCCCGGTCGACAGGACAACGTCAATATTGGGCTCGGCGATCCAGGCGCGCAGCTGATCTGCGATCTGGCTGCGCTCATCCGGCAGGATTTTGCGGTCGGCAAGGGTGTGGCCGGCCCGTTCAATCCGGCCGACCAGGGTCTGGCCTGAACGGTCTTCCTCGATCGAGCGCGTATCTGACACGGTCAGAACGGCGATACGAACCGGGATGAACTCCATGGTTTCATCAATGCGTGACATTTGGCGTCAGGCCCTTTCCATGATGGCAAGCCGGATCGCCAGAGCGGTGAAGATGCCGCCACTGACCCAGCCCAGAATTCTGGACGCGCGGGGGCTGTTGATCAGAATTTGACCCGCGCCCCCGGCAAACACGCCCACCAGCCCGTTGATAACGAACCCGCCGATGGAAATGATCGCCCTGAAGATCAGGAATTGCAGCAGAACGGACCCCGAGGCGGGGTTTACGAATTGCGGAATAAAGGCAAGGACAAACAGAATGACCTTCGGGTTGGTCAGGTTGACCAGAAACCCGTCGCGAAAGGCATAGCGTGTCGGTTTTGCCGGACCTTCGGCCGAGATCGCGCCGTGCCGTATCGCACCCCATGCCAGATACAGCAGATAGGCGACACCCAGCCAGCGGATCGCGTCGAACACCCACGGAACAGCGGCAACAACCGCGCCCAATCCCAGTCCGGCCAGCGAAACATGGATCATCGAGCCCATCGAAATTCCGGCGCTGGCGGCAATCGCGGGTTTTGTGCCGGATCGCAGCCCCTGCCCGAAACAGAACATCATATCCGCACCCGGCGTGAGGTTCAGTGCGATGGCCGCAGGCACAAAGGCCAGCAGCGTCACGGTCTCGATCATGCGCGGACCTCGAACCAGTTGACTTGCGGACCGAGATTGGCGACCTGCGACCGGCCGATCGAACCGCGATACCCCCAGCTGTCATGGATATGGCCACCAAGCACCAACGCGGGCTGAATCCGTTCAATTGCATTCCGGATGGCCGTAGACCCGACTGAAAGCCCCTGAGACGTCTTATCGCCGTATCCTTTCGGCGGTGAATGCGCGATCAGGATGTCAGTCCCGACGCATCGCGCAAGCATTTCTGTCGCATCGCCTTCGGTCATGTCACAGGACCAGTCGCCAAAAGGCGTAACCGGCACGCCGTAGCCCAGACCGAACAGCCGCAGCCCGTCGACGGTCATACCGGACCCGTGCAGCACATGCACCCCGTCGGGGACGGCATCTGCCAGCTCTTCAGCGCTTTCCGCATTGCCCGGCACCAGAACCATCGGTGCCGCGATACCGGACAGCATGGCCATCGCTTCGTCCAGACCCTGACGCATGTTGCAGTAATCCCCGGCCCCGATCACCAGATCGGCCTCTGCACTGGCCGCAACCAGATCGGCGGCGCGGTTGCGCGCCATATGCAGGTCCGAGAACGCCAGTATTTTCATCGCTTCGCCTCCAGCCACGCCCTGAGTTCCAGCAGATCGGCCCAGGCCTGCCGCTTCATCTGCGGCTGCCGCAGCAGATAGGCAGGGTGAAACATTGGTATGACCGGCAGATCCAGCGCCTGTTCCCAATTCCCGCGCAGCCGCGTGATGCCGCGTTTTCCCAGCACGGCCTGACAGCTGATATTGCCCATCACCACAAGAACCTCAGGGTTTGCCAATGCGATATGACGCTGCAGAAACGGGTTCATCATGCCGATTTCCTCGGGCTTCGGATCACGGTTCTGCGGCGGGCGCCATGGCAGGACGTTCGTGATATAGACATTCTCGGCCCGGTTCAGATCAATGGCAGCCAGCATCCGGTCCAGCAATTGCCCGGCGCGACCCACGAACGGCTTGCCTTCGCGATCCTCATCCCGGCCCGGGGCTTCGCCTATGATCATCACCCGCGCGCCGGGGGTGCCATCCGCAAACACCAGCTGCCGTGCGCCCCGCTTCAGGTCGCACAGATCGAACGCATCCATCGTTGCGCGCAATTCCGGCAGCGACCCTGCCCCGCGCGCGGCCTTTTCGGCAGCCGCAATTGGGTCCGCCTGTCGCGGCTTTTCTTGCGACGAATGTTCAACAACCTGTGTCCGGGCCTTCGGCGCGGTATCCGGCAAGGCATAGCGGTCAACCGGCGCGTCACCGATAGCGTCGGTGACGCCCAGTTCAACCTGCCATTCCAGCAGGGCGCGCGCGGTATGATGGTCCATTGCCGATTCCATGCCTCATAATCTAACCAGCTTTGGCCCGAGGGAAAGCGAATAGACCTTGCCATGGCACCCGGTCGCACCGACGATGGCCATGCACATGCTGATTGCTCTGAGATATCTCCTGCTCCTGCTGCTGTTCAACGTCTTTGGCAGCGGACCGGCCATGGCGACCTTTCACGACAAGCACGGGCAGTGCCGCGCAGGGCAGTTCCAATGCGGCAGCACCTGCTGCAGCGGAGGACAGCGGTGCAGCTTTGACGGCCACTGCATCCGCGCAGGCGGAACCTATTGCGGCGGGGGCCGGTCTTGCGGGCCATTTGAACGCTGCGTGGCAGGCGGCACCCGCTGTGCGCCTGCAGGGGCAAACAAATGCACGTCGCGCCTGGATTGTCCAAGCAACAGTTTCTGCAACGGGCGCGGAGAATGCGAACGGATCACGCCTGAGTTCAACCCCGGGCTGCCAAGCGCCTGCGACGACGGGAATGTCTGCTCTGCGGGATCGTCCTGCCTAACGGCTGGCGGTTGCTCCCGTCCGGGCTGGTTTTTGTGCGAAAAAACTGGATCGCAGTGCCGTCCCGGCTTCAAATGCTCCAGAAATCAGGGCTGTGTGCCGGTCCGGGCCATCGATTGCGGTTATGGCAAATGGTGCAAACCCGGCGAGCAGTGCCTGCCGAAAGGCGGGTGCGAGAAACTGCCCGAGAGCTCTGATCCTTAGGTTGCCTTGCGCTGCGTGGCTTCTTATAAGCGGCCCGATTGTCAGACAGGAGCCCGCCCATGCGTTTCGCCCATCGTCACCTTCTTGGCATCGAACACCTGTCGCAATCCGATATCACCGTCATTCTGGATCTGGCCGAGAAATACGTCGACATGAATCGCCAGTCGTCGAAACACTCGGATGTGCTGGCGGGGCTGACCCAGATTAACATGTTCTTCGAGAACTCGACCCGCACGCAGGCAAGCTTCGAGATTGCGGGCAAGCGGCTGGGCGCGGATGTGATGAACATGGCGATGCAGGCCAGTTCGATCAAAAAGGGCGAGACGCTGATTGATACAGCTATGACACTGAACGCGATGCATCCCGATCTGCTGGTGGTGCGGCACCCGCATTCCGGCGCGGTCGATCTGCTGGCGCAGAAGGTGAACTGCGCCGTGCTGAACGCGGGCGACGGGCGGCACGAGCACCCGACGCAGGCGCTGCTGGACGCGCTGACGATCCGCCGCGCCAAGGGCCGGCTACACCGTCTGAACATCGCCATTTGCGGAGACGTGGCCCATTCCCGTGTGGCCCGCTCGAACCTGATCCTGCTGGGCAAGATGGAGAACCGCATCCGCCTGATCGGCCCGCCGACGCTGGTGCCTGCGCAATTCGCCGAGTTCGGAGCCGAAATCTACGACGACATGAACGAGGGCCTTAAAGATGTCGACGTGGTCATGATGCTGCGCCTTCAGAAAGAGCGGATGGATGGCGGCTTTATCCCCTCGGAACGGGAATACTACCATCGCTACGGGCTGGACGCCGCCAAGCTGGCGCTGGCAAAACCCGACGCGATCGTCATGCACCCCGGCCCGATGAACCGTGGCGTCGAGATCGACGGCACACTGGCCGATGACATCAACCGGTCCGTCATTCAGGAACAGGTCGAGATGGGCGTCGCGGTGCGGATGGCCGCAATGGAATTGCTGGCCCGCAACCTGCGCGAGGCCGCATGAGCGATCTGACTGTCGCCCCCCACGAACGCGGCGTGATCCGCCTGTTCACGCTGGACATGCGTTCCGAAGAGGCGAAGTTCCTGCGCGAACCGGGCGCTGCCGATCAGGTTCTGGGGGTTGACGGACTGAACCCGGACCAGATCGACGTTTTTCCGGTCTCGGACCTCGAAGACCTCGGGCTTTACGGCTATCTGAACGAGGGCTGCGGCGTCTCTGCCGACCAACTGGACCGCGCCGCGTTGGACGCCATCGAAGGCTGGGTGATGGTCGTGCGCAGTGCCGCCTTTGGCGACCGCCCGGTAACACTGACGCCGGACCCGAGGCTGCACCTGACCGGTCTTTATACCGAAGAGGCCACCAACTGGACCGGCGGCCCGATCGAAACCGAAAGCGCGAAACCGTTCTCGGCGCCTCTGACCGCCCCTGTTGATGACAAACCGCGCCGTATGGGGTCGGCCATTCTGGCTCTGGTGATCTTTCTGGTTATCGGAGGTGTCCTGTGGCTGATCCTGTAAGTTTCGCACCGGACAAAGGCGCCTATATCCGCACCAACGCCTGGCTCGCTGCCGGTGCCATGGCGTGTGCGATGCTGGTTCTCTGGCTGATCGGCAACCCCTACGTCT
Source organism: Ruegeria sp. CDSB136 (assembly GCF_059610965.1). Classification (NCBI taxonomy): domain Bacteria; kingdom Pseudomonadati; phylum Pseudomonadota; class Alphaproteobacteria; order Rhodobacterales; family Roseobacteraceae; genus Ruegeria; species Ruegeria sp. CDSB136. The sequence goes on along the minus strand of NZ_JBXWOP010000002.1, from coordinate 219,834 downwards.
GGACCGGCGCACCCGCGGGGCTTGCCGCCATCGGCATCCGCGCCTGGTATCTGGCCTCCGAAGAACTGGTTGCCACATGGCAGATGACGGATACCATCCTGACCGGCCCCGGCCCCCGCAATGTGCCACTGAACCAGATCGATGCGGTCAACATCCTAGGCAGCTTCGTCCAGATCGTCACCAAAAGCGGTGACAAACATCTGATCAAATACCAGGCAGACCCTGCCGCCACCAAAGCCGCAATCGAAAGGGCCATTTCATGAGCACCGTTCTCTTCTCAAACGCCCGCCTGATCGACCCCGAGGCCGGAACGGATGCAACCGGGTGGCTGCAGGTCGCCGAGGGCCGGATTGTGGCGCGCGGAGAGGGGCAGGCACCGGTTTGCGACTCCCAAATCATCGACTGCGGCAGCCACTGTCTGGCACCGGGCATTGTCGATATCGGCGTAAAGGTCTGCGAACCGGGTGAACGGCACAAGGAAAGCTATAAATCCGCAGGTCTCGCCGCTGCTGCGGGAGGTGTGACCACCATGGTCACCCGGCCCGACACCAACCCCGCCATCGACACGCCGGAAACGTTGGAATTCGTCACCCGTCGGGCTCAGGCCGATACACCGGTTAACGTGCTGCCGATGGCCGCCCTGACCAAGGGCCGCGAAGGCCGCGAAATGACCGAGATCGGTTTCCTGCAAGACGCAGGAGCCGTTGCGTTCACCGATTGCGATCACGTTATCGCCAATACCAAAGTGTTCTCTCGCGCGTTGACCTACGCGAAATCTTGCGGCGCACTGATCATCGCGCATCCGCAGGAACCAGGCTTGAGCGCCGGGGCCGCCGCGACCAGTGGCAAGATCGCTGCCCTGCGCGGCCTGCCCGCCGTATCGCCGATGGCCGAGCGGATGGGGCTGGACCGCGACATCGCCCTGCTGGAAATGACCGGTGCAAAATACCACGCCGACCAGATCACCACCGCCCGCGCCCTGCCCGCGCTGGAACGCGCCAAGCGCAATGGGCTGGACGTCACTGCAGGCACCTCGATCCATCATCTGACGCTGAACGAACTGGACGTGGCCGACTACCGTACCTTCTTCAAGGTCAAACCCCCGCTGCGGTCCGAAGACGACCGGCTGGCGGTGATCGAGGCGCTGCGCACCGGGTTGATCGACACGATCAGCTCGATGCACACGCCGCAGGACGAAGAAAGCAAGCGTCTGCCGTTTGAAGAAGCCGCCTCGGGCGCGGTGGCGCTGGAAACACTGCTGCCCGCCGCGCTGCGCCTTTATCATGCCGAGCAGCTGGACCTGCCGACGCTGTTTCGCGCCATGGCCCTGAACCCGGCGAAACGGTTGGGCCTGGAGTGCGGTCGCCTGTCCAAGGGCGCACCGGCCGATCTGGTGCTGTTCGATCCCGATGTCCCCTTTGTGCTGGACCGGTTCGCCCTGAAATCCAAGTCGCAGAACACACCGTTTGACGGCCAGCGGATGCAGGGTAAGGTCACAGCGACTTTTGTCGCTGGCAAAGAAGTTTACCGGAGAACCTGATGCCCCTGATCGACAGTACCATGACCCAACTGATCCTGTGGGCTGTGATCGGTTACCTTATGGGGTCCGTTCCCTTCGGCATGATCATCGCCAGGGTCATGGGACTGGGCAACTTGCGCAGTATCGGGTCCGGCAATATCGGCGCCACCAATGTTCTGCGCACCGGCAACAAGGCCGCCGCCGCGCTGACCCTGATTTTCGATGCGGCCAAAGGGGCGGTGGCTGTTCTGCTGGCACGTTCACTGGCCGGAGAAGACGCAGCCCAGATTGCCGCCCTGACCGCTTTTCTGGGACATTGCTTTCCGGTCTGGCTGGGCTTCAAGGGCGGCAAGGGTGTTGCGACCTTTCTGGGCCTGTGGCTCGCGCTGGACTGGCGGGTCGGAGTTGCCTGCTGTCTGAGCTGGCTTGTGGCGGCAGCGATCTGGAGGATCTCCTCGGTTGGCGCGCTTGCGGCGGCGGCCCTGCTGACGGTCTGGATCGTTGTTCTGACGGATGGCGCGACGTTCATTCTGGGGATCATCCTGACCCTGCTGGTCTACTGGCGGCACAGTGCCAACGTCGCGCGTATCAAGGCCGGGACCGAGCCGAAAATCGGCAAATCGTGACCCCGCCAGACGAATTTCTGAACGCATTCTTTGCCCTGCCCATGGGCACTTTCACCGGGACAAGCCGCAACGGGCGTTATGTCGTGTGCCGCCAGACCGTGGCGAAAGGTAAGTCGCACAAGCTGGTGGCGCATCAGCTGGACGGCACAGATTTCATCAGCCTGAACCTGTATCAGACCAAGAACAGCGGTGCGCTGCTCCGGCCCTGCGAGATGTCTGCAGCCAAGGTGATCGCGTTCACGATCGCGCTGGTGCCCGATCCGCAACCGGCTGGCTGAACCCTTCGTTCCTGCACATCACCTATTCATAACCGCACAATCACAATTGATTGCTTTGAACGTGAACAGCCCGCTTCCCAACTGGGGTGTTGTGACGGCCAATTACCGACCGCACAGGACAAAATCACGAGGGAAACCAAGGTGCAATTCCAACGCCATCTGGTGACCCGGTTCACGAAAGGTGAAGCAATGAACAAGATCAAATCCCTTATCGGCGGCGTCGCGCTGTCTGTTGCAATTGCAAGCTCGGCCATGGCGGCGGGTGTTGAACTGAACGCAAGTTCGACCGGCCTGGCCTTGCAGGGCTACGACCCGGTGGCCTATTTCACCGCAGGTGAAGCGACCAAAGGCGACTACCGCATAACCGCACTGCACAACGAAGCGCTGTACCGCTTCTCCTCGGAAGAAAACAAAGCCGCATTCGAAGAGAACCCAGATGCTTACCTGCCGGCATATGGCGGCTACTGCGCCTTCGGCACGGCCATGGGCTTCAAGTTCGACGGTGATCCGAACTACTGGAAAATCGTTGACAACAAGCTGTACCTGAACCTGTCGGCGGACATCCAGGAACGCTGGGAAGGTGACATCCCGGGCTTCAACGAAAAAGCGGACGCGAACTGGGAAACCATCGCTCATAAAACCCCTGCTGAATTGCAGCAGCAGTAATTTTCTGATCCTTTCAGAACAAACGGCGGCGGAGATTTCCGCCGCCATTTGCGTTCAGGGTTCAAGAACCGTGCTGCCGGTCGTCTGGCGCGCCTCCAGCGCCCGATGCGCATCGGCGACTTGTGACAGGGCAAAGCGCTGATCGATGTGCAGCCTGACTTCCCGGCCTTCGACCTTGCCGAACAGACGCCGGGCCATGGCCTGGCATACCGAATGATCCGCGATGTGGGTGAACAAGGTCGGGCGGGTGATCTTCAGCGAGCCTTTGCGGCCGAGTATGCCGATATCCACCGGCGGCACCGGTCCGGACGCATTGCCGAACGAGATCATCATGCCCAATGGTTTCAGGCAATCCAGAGAACCTTCGAACGTATCCGCGCCGATTGAATCCATGACCGCGTCCACCCCCTTGCCGTGGGTGATCTCGGCCACGCGTTCGGCAAAATTTTCGGTCCGGTAATTGATGCATTCGGCGGCCCCGTTGAACCTGGCCAACTGGCATTTTTCATCCGTGCCCGCCGTGCCGATCAGGGTGATGCCCTCGGACTTGGCCCACTGGCACGCGATCAGTCCCACCCCGCCGGCAGCGGCGTGAAACAACACCGTGTCGCCGCGTTTCAGGGGCGTCGTCCGGTGAAACAGATATTCGACCGTCATCCCTTTCAGCATCATGGCAGCGGCGGCATCGAACGGAATGCTATCGGGCAGCGGGCAGACCTGCGCCGCCGGCATTACGCGTGCCTCGCAATAGGCACCTGGGGGAGCCGCGGCGTAGGCGGCACGCTGACCGGGTTGAAGGTGGCTCACACCCTCGCCGACGGCCTCAACGACCCCTGCGGCCTCCATGCCAAGGGCGTGCGGAAGTTCCAGCGGATAAAGGCCGGTCCGCTGATAGACATCGATGAAATTCAACCCACAGGCGTGATGCCGAATGCGAATCTCTCCCGGACCGGGATCGCCCACGGGCCTGTCTTCGATTCGCAGAACCTCGGGGCCGCCGGTTTCATGAATGACCACGGTACGTGCTGTTTGCTGCATGCTCACCTCCTTGCGCCTGTAACCAAGCTAACATGACTGAGGCACAGGGCAATTGACCTGTATCAGAATTATGGCGGCGCAAAAGAAGATACTGTGCTATAATGATTTCACACGTTGTCGGCTGATCCGGCCACGACCCCCTGCGCCGGACATGATCCGAGACGCAACCTCGTTAGGGGAGGGGATGAGTATGGCAAAAACAATCGGTAATCCAATCAGCTGGGCCGCCAGAAACATCAGTGCGTCCGGCGATCATATATCGGAAAGCGTATCGCGGATCGGAAGCGCCGACACCAAGCACCTGCCGGTGGTTCAAACGCTGACACTTCAGGACCTGCGTTCCTGCCTGAAAGCCGGATATCAGGACTTTCTGGAAACGCGCGCCGACGCGATCTTCGTGGTGCTGATCTACCCGATTGCCGGGCTTCTGATGGTCGGCTTCGGGCTGAACATGAACATGGTGCCACTGCTGGCGCCCCTGATCGCGGGCTTTGCCCTGATCGGCCCGGTCGCAGCCGTGGGTCTGTACGAAATCAGCCGCAAGCGCGAACAGGGCGAAGTGGTTCAATGGCTGGACGCGTTCGGTGTTTTCCGGTCGCCGTCCTTCGGTGCCATATTGGCGCTTGGCTTCTACCTGGTCATGTTGCTGCTGATCTGGCTGATGGCCGCACAAGCTATCTATGCACAGACGCTGGGGCCGGAACCGCCCGCCTCTCTGAGTGTGTTTGCAACGCAGGTGTTCACAACCGGCGCAGGCTGGACCATGATCGTTGTCGGAACCGCCGTCGGTTTCCTGTTTGCGCTTGTCGCCCTGGCGATCAGTGTTGTCAGCTTTCCGCTTCTCCTGGACAAGCAGGTCGGGCTGCCGGTGGCTGTGGTAACATCCTTCCGCGTGACGCGCCAAAACCCGGGTGTGGTGTTGACCTGGGGCTTCATCGTCGCGGCCCTTCTTATTCTGGGGGCCATCCCGATGCTGCTGGGCCTGATCGTGGTGATGCCCGTTCTTGGCCATTCGACCTGGCACCTGTATCGTCGGGCCATCGCCTGACGCGGTCGCGCGCGGGGCACCCCCGCGCGCTGTTCCCTTAGCCTGCGACGTTCAGAACGATCTTGCCGATATGGCCCGAGCTTTCCATGCGCGCATGCGCTGCCGCCGCTTCGGCCAAGGCAAACTCGCTGTCCATCACAGGTGAGATCTTTCCGGCATCCAGAAGCGGCCAGACCGCCTCGCGCAAGTCCTGCGCGATCTTTGCCTTGGCCAGATCGCTTTGCGGGCGCAGGGTGCTTCCGGTCAGGGTCAGGCGTTTCACCATCATCATGGCAAAGTTCAACTCGACCTTCGGACCCTGCAGGAACGCGATCTGCACCAGACGTCCATCCTCGGCCAACGCCTTGACGTTGCGCGGGATGTAATCGCCCCCCACCATATCGAGGATCAGATTCGCCCCGCCTTCGACCCGCATCGCCGCCACGAAATCTTCGTCCCGGTAGTTGATCGCCTTTTCTGCTCCCAGCCGGACACAGGCTTCGCATTTCTCGGCAGATCCGGCTGTTGCAAAGACCCGTGCGCCAAAGGCATTGGCCAGCTGGATCGCCGTTGTGCCAATTCCGCTGGATCCGCCATGGACCAAAAACCGCTCACCTGCTTTCAGCCCGCCGCGCATGAAGACGTTGGACCAGACGGTGAAGAAGGTTTCGGGCAGGCATGCGGCTTCTTTCATGCCCATACCATTTGGCACAGGCAGACAATGGGCGGCGGGCGTGGCGACATATTCGGCGTAACCACCGCCTGGCAGAAGCGCGCAGACCTGATCGCCGAGTGACAGCCCTTCAACCCCTGATCCGATGGAAACCACTTCGCCGGAAGCTTCCAGGCCCGGCAGATCACTGGCGCCCGGAGGGGGATCATATGCACCTGCGCGCTGCAGCGCGTCGGGGCGGTTCACCCCGGCATAGGCGACCTTCAGGATTACCTGACCATTGGCCGGTTTCGGAATCGGGCGTTCGGTCAATCGCAGAACATCCGGGCCGCCAGGCTCGGATATTTCTACGGCGCGCATCGTCTGGGTCATGGGCAAATCTCCTTTGCCCAATGCCTAGCAGGCAATTTCTGGAAGGCCCAGACGCTTACTCGCGCGGATTCAGCATCCCGGGCAGATCGGTCCGCATTTTCATCGGCGGCTTCACCTGCCCGGCCAGCCAGTTCGGAACCGCAAGGAACGGCTTGAACAGTAGATTGTCGTTCACCTGTGCCTTGAGCTTCTCGAACTGCATGACATTGTCGATGCGCCGGTCCAGAAACTCCCACGTCTTCTGATGCGCGGGGGACTCATCACCCAGCCAGAACAGCAGGGTCGAAGAATACACCCCCGACAGGGTGGCGCGTTTGGTGTACCAGTTCACATCATCGGAAGTGTCGCCAAGCGTATCCCAGATCAGGTCGCAGGTCTGCCACAGGGCCTTGGCCCCGTCTGCCGCATGAAGGGGCAGCGCAAAAAGGGTCATACCCTTGCGGACCAACTCCTTATCCTCGACGGCCTGCAACCGAAAGCGCACTGCGGCAGCGACCCGATCGCGGAATTTCAGATCGCCCAGATCTTCAGATTTCAGACGTTCGACCATGACTGCATCGCCGCGTGCGTGGAAAGCCAGCGCCAGATCGACCGCGCCACGCGGACAGATCGCACGTGCCAGACCTTCATCCATGTCACAGTCCGCAATGGCCGCGCGAAAGCCCACCTCGGACCAGCCGTCAAACGGAACGTGGGTCAGCATCGCGTCCAAAAGCTGTTGCTTTGCATCTTCATAAGTGGTGGTCATAGCGGTTCTCCGGTTCTCAGAGCCAGTACTAGACAAGATATAACGGCTTTGCTATACGGCCAACTCCTGCAATTTCCTTGCAACTCTATCTAGAAAGGTGGTGACAACCACATGCAGGTTAGTGTTCGCGACAATAACGTCGATCAGGCGCTTCGGGCCCTGAAGAAAAAGCTGCAGCGCGAAGGCGTGTTCCGTGAAATGAAGCTGAAGCAACATTTCGAGAAACCGTCCGAGAAAAAAGCGCGCGAGAAAGCTGAAGCGATCCGCCGTGCCCGTAAACTGGCACGTAAGAAAGCACAGCGCGAAGGTTTGCTCTAAGCACCTTGCTCGTCCAGCTTTGGATGACACTATTTGACGACCCCCGAGGCCCTGCCCGGGGGTTTGTCGTTTTCAGGGGGCATCGCCCGTTTGCCGGTTACATTCCGCCGACCCGTGGGACAGACCGCGCGGCAAGCTGCCATTTTCCCATCAGCAGCATTTTGCCCGGCATTTTGCAGCGCAGCGAATCTTGTCCGGAAAGCGCTACGTCGCCGTAAACCGCCGATCTTTCGACAGTCTCTATCGCTGTCGCGCCTTGCACCTCTAAGTGGCGTCGTCCGCAAGGACTCAACCATAAACGGAGGCAACAATGTCGACTGCAAACACGTTCGAACGCGAAATGCTGGCGCTGATCAATCAGGAGCGCACATCCCGCGGGCTGAACCAGCTGAAACTTGAAACCCAGCTGAACGACTCGTCGGAAAACCACAGCAGCTGGATGCTGAACACGGATACCTTCAGCCATACCGGATCGGGCGGATCGAGCGCGACTCAACGGATGGAAAATGCCGGGTTCGACCTGGAAGGCAGCTGGCGCACCGGCGAAAACATCGCCTGGCAATCCGAACGGGGTGCCCCAGGCATCAGCGACGATGTTGCCCAGCTACATCAGGGTCTGATGAACAGCCCGGGCCACCGCGCCAATATCCTGAACCCTGAATTCGAGTATATCGGTATTGGCATTGAAACCGGGGACATGCAGGGATTTGACGCGGTCATGGTCACCCAGAACTTTGCCGCAACCGATGCCGCTGTTCTGCCGGACACCGGAGAACCCTCGGCACCCGCCACGCCGGTCACACCGGTCGAGGAAACAACCGACCCGGAGGAAACGGATACCGAGACGACAGGCACGGATGTGACGGAACCCGAGGAGCCGGATAGCGAAACGACCGACACAGAAGTGACGGAACCGGAAAATCCGGAGACCGAAACAACCGACACCGAAGATACCGAAACGGAAGAGCCGGGGACTGAAACAACGGACACGGATGAAAACGAGCCTGAGGAACCGGAGATCGAAACAACGGACGCGGATGATAGCGAGACGGAAAATCCGGAAACCGAAACGCCAGATACTGAAGTGACCGATTCAGGCGAACCAGAGTCCGATTGTTTTGACGTACAGGCCTTTCTGGATGAGATCGCTTCATTCCTGGAAAACCTGCAGGCCCAGTTCGATCAGTTCGATTGGGATGGCACCGAAACCGCAGGCGACGAAACCGGTGACATGGATGACTTCGATCTTGTGACGGGTAAAGACAGCGAACACATGGAAGACCCTGCTGATTCCGGCACGGTCGCCGAAGACGGCTGTGACTTCATGATGCTCAATATCTTCGACGTGGACTGCATGATGGACGCAGCCTGATCCGGCGTTCCGGTGCGAGGCTGGACAACCAGCCTCGCACAACTTCATCAATAGATCTTTGGAACGTAAAGCTCATCCGGCAGGATGCGCCGTTCGTATTCGGGATTATACCGGCGGTCGGGCAGATTGACCTTGTCCTGCGGCACGTCCTCGTAAGGGATTTTGGTCAGCAGGTGCTCGATACAGTTCAGACGTTCGCGCTTTTTGTCATTGCCTTCCACAATATACCAAGGTGCCTCGGGGATATTGGTGCGGAAGAACATGTCCTCCTTGGCCTTGGTGTACGCCTCCCAGCGGATGCGGGATTCCAGATCCATGGGTGACAGTTTCCACTGTTTCATCGGATCGTGAATCCGCATGAGGAATCGCAGTTGCTGTTCTTCATCGGTGATCGAGAACCAATATTTCAGAAGAATGATCCCCGACCGCACCAGCATCCGTTCAAATTCGGGAACGTCCTGAAAGAACTGCTCGACCTGGTTTTCATTGGCGAAGCCCATGACGCGTTCGACACCGGCCCGGTTGTACCACGAGCGGTCGAAGAACACTATTTCGCCCGCCGCAGGCAGATGCGGAACGTATCGCTGAAAATACCATTGGCTCTGCTCCCGGCGGCTGGGCGCGGGCAAGGCCACAACTCGGGCGACGCGCGGGTTCAGGCGTTGAGTTATGCGTTTGATCACCCCCCCTTTGCCGGCGCTGTCACGGCCTTCGAACAGAATGCAGACCTTGGCGCCGGTGTGAACCACCCAATCCTGCACCTTGATCAGCTCGGCCTGCAGCCGCAGCAGGTTCTGAAAATAAACCTTGCGGTCCAGCATGTCGGGATGCTGGTCCTTGTAGATCTTGCGGACCTCCATCGAAAGCATTGGTTCGCTGAACTCGATTTCGAAATCTTCGTCCAGCGTGTCTTCCAGTTCCGCCTCAAGCCAATCTTTGGGGGTACTGTTGTTTTCGTAGGTCAAGGTCTGCTCCTTATCGTTCGTCGGGTCTGGACCGTACCGGGCAAGTGTAACTGCCGGATGTCACCGAAAATGCGGTGGCATCGCCAAATCCCCGGGCAAGTGGCGCTGACCTGACAGGTGCAGACCACGAAAACGGGGCCGTTGTGCGGTCTTTGTCCTGAATGTGGACCCATGGTGCCGGGGATACAAGCGTTAGAATTGACGCAATGCCAACAGGTTGAAACCAACAGGCCAGAGCGATATTGCCATTTCCCGCAATCAGGCGGCAACAATGCCGACATCGAATGCATGAGGCTTTTGTGGACCACTTTGTTTCTCTGTTGCCCGTGATCTGGCCATGGACGATCCTGATAACCGCTCAGGTAAGCACCTTGGCCGGGCACCTGCGGCTGGGTCTTGCGTTGCTTTCGGTTTTCGCGGTCGCCGCGCTGCTGACCGGGCTTCTGGCGCCGCTGGCAACCGGACTTGCCGTGTCGGGCTTGATAGGGGCCTGGATTCTGCATCGACTTCAGGGCCGGTGGGTCCTGATCGGGCATCTGGCGTTGATTGTCTGGTGCATCGCACTTGGCGCACATCTGCTGCCCGGATTTCGTAATCTTCTGGTCCTGGATCAGGTTCGCGCGGGTCCAGACAGCGCGCTGTTCTCAATGCACCTGAATCTGGACAAACCGCTGGTGTTCTTCGCGGTCGTGCTTGCTTGCCCTGCGATGTTGAGCCGAAAATCTCCGGTACGCTGGGTGCCCCTTGCGCTTGGTGTCGTAACTTTGCCGCTGCTCTTTGCAACAGGACTACTGACTGGGGCCGTGCATCCGGAAGTCGGCCTGCCTGAATGGTGGCTGACCTTTGCCCTTTCCAACCTGTTCCTGACCTGCCTCGCGGAAGAGGCCTTCTTTCGCGGCTATCTGCAAACGGTCCTTGTGTCCCGGTTCGGCCCTCCCGCCGGAATTGCGGTCGCAAGCCTTCTGTTTGGCGTGGCCCATGCGGGCGGTGGCGTCCCTCTGGTCCTGTTCGCATCGCTGCTTGGGCTGGGCTGCGGTCTGGGTTATTTCGCGACGGGACGAATTTGGGTTCCTGTTGTGATGCATTTCGCCTTCAACGCCCTGCATCTGGCCCTGTTCACCTATCCCGGCCCGGCCTGAAGATCACACCGGCAATGCGGTGGTCTTGAACACGGTCCGCAGCGCAAAGGAACTCTGCATCTGTGCCACGCCGGGCAAACGTGACAGGTATTGCCGGTGGATACGGGCAAAGTCCTCGGTGTTTTCCGCGACGACCTTCAGGATGTAATCCGCAGTACCCGCCATAAGATGGCATTCCAGAACATCCGGTATCCGCGATACTGCCTTCTCGAACGCATCCAGAACCTCTTCGGCCTGACCCTGTAACGTGATCTCGACAAACACGGTTGTCGGAACGTTCATCTTGCGCGCATCCAGCAGCGCCACGTAGTTGCGGATATAGCCTTCGACCTCGAGCCGCTGTACACGTCTGTGGCAGGCGGAGGGCGACAGATTCACCTGCTCTGAAAGCTCAGCATTCGACATTCTGCCATTGCGCTGCAGGGCGGCCAGAATCTTTCGATCAGTCGAATCTATGCTCATTCACGCAAATCCTTTGCAAGATTCTGACAGTATATCGAAGAATCCACCGAAACAAACTTAGATTCCGGGCAAAGTTTCACAGAAATTGCGGCTGTGAGTGCCCATAATTTAGGCAGTTTATGGATGGAGAGGCCAAAATGAAAATCGGTTGCCCAAAGGAAATCAAACCTCAGGAATTCCGTGTCGGTATGACGCCCAACGCCGCACAGGAAGCTGTCGCGCGCGGCCATGAGGTCATCATCGAAACCGGAGCCGGCCTGGGATCCGGCTTTGACAATGACGCCTATACCGCTGCCGGTGCCAGCATCGTCGACACCGCGGCCGAGGTGTTCGCGACGGCGGACATGATCGTGAAAGTCAAGGAACCGCAGGCGGTCGAGCGCAAGATGCTGCGCGAAGGCCAGCTGCTGTTCACCTACCTTCACCTGGCCCCCGATCCGGATCAGACCCGCGACCTGCTGGACTCCGGCTGCACCGCCATTGCCTATGAAACCGTGACCGACGCCAATGGCGGCCTGCCGTTGCTGGCCCCGATGTCCGAAGTCGCTGGCCGTCTGGCCCCTCAGGTCGGCTCGTGGACGCTGCAAAAGGCCAATGGTGGCCGTGGAGTTCTGATGGGCGGTGTTCCCGGTGTTGGCCCGGCAAAGGTCGTCGTGATCGGCGGTGGTGTTGTTGGTACCCACGCTGCCAAGATCGCAGCCGGCATGGGCGCGGACGTCACCGTTCTGGACCGTTCGCTGCCACGTCTGCGGTATCTGGACGACGTCTATGGCGGCACGTTCAAGAACCAGTACTCGACCGCTGGCGCAACGGCCGAACTGATCCAGACTGCAGACATGGTGATCGGCGCCGTTCTGATCCCCGGTGCAGAAGCCCCCAAGCTGGTCTCGCGCGCGCAATTGTCCACAATGAAGCCGGGTGCGGTGCTGGTGGACGTGGCCATCGACCAGGGCGGCTGCTTTGAAACCTCGAAAGCCACCACCCATGCGGAACCGATCTACGAGGTCGATGGCATCATGCACTATTGCGTGGCCAACATGCCGGGCGCGGTTGCGCGCACCTCGACCATTGCATTGGGCAACGCGACCATGCCGTTCATGCTGGCACTTGCGGACAAGGGTTGGAAACAGGCATGTCAGGATGACCCGCACCTGCTGAACGGTCTGAACGTTCACGCCGGGCAGCTGACCTATTTCGCGGTCGGCAAAGCATTGGGCATCGATGTCGTATCTCCCAGCGTTATTGTTAAATCCTAAGCCCTCCCGCCGTTGAAAGCGCCCGCTGATGCGGGTGCTTTACAGCGGTAGGCATAGCGCCGCGCCTTCGGGCGCGGCGCTGTCGTCTCAAGCACCAGCGTGGCCGCAAAAAAAAGCGCCGCGCGTTTTCGCGCGGCGCCGGACCCAACAGGAGAAGGGCATTTCCAATGCCCGCCCGACGGGCGGGAGCCATCAGCCCTGTTTCTGGATCTCCACTGAATGCGGATAGGGGATCGATACGCCTTTGGCGTCAAAGGCTTCCTTGATCGTCTTGGTGAGTTCGAACCTGACGTCCCAGTAATCCGCCGCCGCACACCACAGGCGCGCCGTCAGATCGACTGAGCTGTCACCCAGATTGGTCACACGCACCCAAGGCTCCGGATCGCTGTGAATACGTTCATCCGCCTTGGCCACATCCAGAATAATTTCCATCGCCTCATCTGCGCTGTCGCCATAGTCAATGCCAAACACCAGGTCGACGCGGCGCGTATCATGCGCAGAGTAGTTGGTTATGATCGATCCCCATGACTGGCCATTCGGAACGATGATCTGCACGTTGTCCGGCGTCACCAGTTCCGTCGTGAACAGATTGAGGTCTTTTACGGTCCCCGCCGTCCCGCCGATATCGACATACTGGCCCAGCTTGTAGGGGCGGAACACGACCAGCATGACACCAGCGGCCAGATCGCTCAGCGTTCCCTGCAGGGCCAGGCCGATGGCCAGCGATGCGGCACCCAGAATGGCCACGATACTGGTCGCCTGTATCCCAAAGATCCCCAGTACAGCGACGACAACCATCGCGAGAATGACCCATTTGATGATGCTGGCGGCGAAGTTGCCCAATGTTGGATCGATCTGAGGTGTTCTGTTGATCCGGCGACGGACCATACCGCTGATTGCACCCGCTGCGATCCAACCCAAAATCAGGACAATCAGCGCCTTGCCTGCATTCAGCGCAACCGGCAGATAGCCGTTTGTCATTTCTACAATCTGGTCCATTTCCATTCCCGATTACTCCCTAAGCCGCAGTTTTCGCTATCCTTAAAACAGAAATCTGTGCATCTGCGCAGATCCCAAACAATTGATGCAACAGCAGTCACTTTTTCAGCATGCCGCAAGTCTCCTTACGTTTATCCGGCTCGCTCTGGCCTGCCCGCGATTTTTCGGTCTGTTCTTTCCGCCTTTTTCGCGCGTTCCTTCGCACGATTCACCAGTTTTCCCGGCAGGGGCAAACCCCAAGTGTTGTGGTTTCGTATAGGATGACTGCGCCATTCTCACAAACGCGCAATCATTTTCATGGGAAAGGCGGCATGTTTTTCCCCAGTGACGCCAGTGCTTGGAATCCGACCCGTCACGCCGAAGACGCCAGTCAGCAGCAATCAGCGCGGACCGGGGCCGTTCGCAAGGACGCCTGCATTCAGACGGTAAATCCGAGGAAAATGACCTGCGTTCGGTCCGCAGATCACTTCGGCAGCGCGCCGGTCAACACATAGCGCAGGACACCGACAACCTGTTCCGGTGTCTCGGTCACGGCCAGCGCGGCAGCGTCCACCTCTTTCAGCGCGTGCTGATGATCTGGCCCGTGCATCACGATCAGAGACTTACCCAAAGCCGCCGCGTAACCGGCATCAAAGGCAGCGTTCCATTGCTTGTATTTGTCGCCAAACCGAACCACGACCACATCCGCATCGGCGATCCCCTTGCGCGTTCTGATTGCGTTGACCATCGCGCCCTTGTGGTCATGCCAGTATTTGTCTGTCTCGGCGCCCAGAATAACAACGCCGCAATCGTCACTGGCCGCATGATCCGTCACCGGGCTGTTGAACGCGATGCTCAGCCCCTTGGCACCTTCGATGATCTGTTCACGCCAGTCCGTATGGATTTCCCCGGACAGATAAACGTTCAGCATGGCTTTCTCCTCTCCAGACAACAAAGGGGCGCAACCGCCCCTTCATCTTTTTGAAAATACTCCCGCCGGAGGCGGACTCCATCAGCCCCGCAGCGTACCGCCCGTGGCCTTGGCGACCTTTTCAACGATCCTGGCGCTGACGGCTTCGATGTCTTTTTCCTTCAGCGTTTTGTCCGTCGGCTGAAGTCGCACGGTAATGGCCAGGGACTTTTTGCCTTCACCTACACTTCCACCGATAAATTCGTCGAACACACGCACGTCCTCAATCAGCGCCTTGTCGGCACCTGCCGCAGCATTGACCAGTGTCAGGGCCTCGACCCCGGCATCGACAACAAAGGCAAAATCGCGCTCGACCGCCTGCAGGTCACGCAGTTCCAGCGCCGCGCGGGTGGCGCCGGATTTTCGGGGCAAAGGCACCTCGTCCGGCCAGATCGTGAAGGCCATTGCCGGTCCCTTGATATTCATCGCCTGCAGGACGCGCGGGTGCAGTTCGCCAAATACACCCAGCACCTTCTTCGGGCCCAGACAAATCCGACCGTGACGACCCGGATGCCACCAGGTGTCACCGTCACGCAGAACCTGAACCTTGGCAGGTGCGCCGATCGCGGCCAGAACGGCTTCGGCATCCGCCTTGACGTCGAACACGTCGACCGGGCGCGACGCGCCATGCACATCCTTGGGGCCATTTCGACCGACCAGCAGGCCGGTAATTTGGGTCTTCTGATCGCCGGGTTCGCCATCGTGAAAAACCGGACCGACCTCGAACAAAGCCACGTCCGCGTACCCACGCGCCTGATTACGGGCCGCAGCCTGCAGCAGCCCCGGCAAAAGGTCCGGGCGCATATGGCTCATCTCGGACGAGATCGGATTTTCCAGCTTCGTCGCATCATCGCCACCGCCAAACAGCGCGGCCGAGGCCTGATCGATGAACGTGTAGCTGACGCATTCGTTGTACCCAAGCGCCGCACAGGTGCGTCGCGCCATCGACTGCCGCCGCTGCGCCGGGGTCATCACCGGCTTCGGAATGCCGTCTGTGACCCGCGGCAATGGCTTTCCCTGCAGCTTGGTCAGGGACGCAATCCGCGCGACTTCTTCAACCAGATCGGCCTCACCCATGACATCGGGGCGCCAGCTGGGAACATGAGCCATCTCGCCTTCCAGACGAAAGCCCAGTCGGGTCAGGGTCTGGCGCTGCTCGCTTTCGGGGATGTCCATGCCGACCAGGGACCGAACCCGCGCCGCGTCCAGCTTGTAGGCACGCGCGTGGTTCGGCGCCTTGCCTGCCTCGACCACGTTCGAAACTTCACCGCCACAGATATCAAGGATCATCTGCGTCGCATGCTCAAGCCCTTCACGGGTGTATTCCGGA
The DNA here is from genome assembly GCF_059610965.1 of Ruegeria sp. CDSB136. Classification (NCBI taxonomy): domain Bacteria; kingdom Pseudomonadati; phylum Pseudomonadota; class Alphaproteobacteria; order Rhodobacterales; family Roseobacteraceae; genus Ruegeria; species Ruegeria sp. CDSB136. The sequence continues at coordinate 204,097 of NZ_JBXWOP010000002.1, read as the reverse complement.
TCGACGCCACGTTCAAAACGGTAACGGGCATCGGAATTGATCCTGAGCGCCCGGCCCGTCAAAGCAATCTGAACGTGATCCCAAAAGGCGCTTTCGAGGAAAACGTTAACGGTCTCTTCGGTGCAGCCGGTTTCCTGCCCGCCCATGATGCCCGCAATCGATTCCGGGCCCTTGTCATCCGAAATCACCATCATGCCGGGCTGAATCGTGTATTCCTTCTCGTCCAGTGCCACCAGCTTTTCGCCGCCTTTGGCGCGGTGAACGCGCAGGTTGCCCTGCACCTTGTCCGCGTCGAAAACGTGCAGAGGGCGGTTGTGGTCAAAAGTCATGTAGTTGGTGATGTCCACCAAGGCAGAAATCGGGCGCAGACCGATTGCCTTCAGCTGATCCTGCAACCATTGAGGGCTGGGACCGTTCTTGACACCCCGGATCAAACGACCGGTGAAATGCGGACAGCCGTCCAACGTGTCCTCGTCAATCGTCACCTTGATCGGGCTTTCGTAGTCTCCCGGGACCGGCACGTAGTCACGTTGTTTCAGGGTGCCAATGCCACGCGCGGCCAGATCGCGGGCAATCCCTTCGACGCCCAGCGCGTCCGGACGGTTCGGAGTGATCGCAATCTCGATCATCGGATCGACTTTCGAGGGGTCATTCTCAGCCAGCCAATCGACGAACCTGTCGCCGACTTCGCCTGAAGGCAGTTCGATGATGCCGTCATGTTCATCCGACAACTCAAGCTCGCGTTCAGACGCCATCATGCCGAAGCTTTCGACGCCACGGATCTTGCCCATGCTGATCGTCAGGTCCAGACCGGGGATATACATGCCGGGTTTGCAAACAACGACCGTGATACCCTCACGTGCATTCGGGGCACCGCAGATGATCTGCAACTCACCCTCATCTGTTTCGACCTTGCAGACGCGCAGCTTGTCCGCGTCAGGGTGTTTCTCGGCATGTTTCACATAGCCGAGCCTAAAGTCCTTCAGCCGGTCCGCCGGGTTCACGATCTCTTCGACCTCAAGCCCGAGATCGGTCAGCGCCTCGGCGATCTCATCAACCGAAGCGTCAGTGTCGAGGTGGTCTTTCAGCCAGGACAGAGTGAATTTCATTGCACGGGGCCTTTTTTGGCAAACATCCAGTCGGCAAAGGCAATGGCAAAGATTGCGCCGGGGTGCAAGCGCCGCGCGTCAGGGATAGGCTGGGGTGCGGCCCAAAAGCTCATCCAGTTGCCAGCCGATCCAGCCATGAGGGATGAAATGTCCGCCAGGATGGGTGTCCAGCACCACCTTTCCCCGCGCGCAATCGGTCCATTCCACCCGGCTGAGCGTCAGGAAAGGCTCGACACTCCAGTCGCCGCGTGGGGTTGCAGTTGCACAGCCGAATTTTTCCCGCCACAGCGCCACCGGATAGGTCGTATCGCCGCCCGGACCAAAGGGGAAGCTCATTACTGTGTCATCGGTCCCGTGAACATGGCGCGCCTGGCGCGGGGCTTCTGGGCAATCCTCGGTCTGCGGGATACTGCCCGCCACGGCCAACAAAGCGGTCACGTCATTGCCGGACTGGCAGACAAAGCGCCACGCCATCGCGCCGCCATAGGAATAGCCCGAGACATAGATACGTTCGGGATCAATGGGATACCGACTGGCGACATCCTCAAGCACTCGATTGGCGAAAGCCACGTCGCCAGTGTCCGGTGTCCAGAAATCCCAGCTTTTGCCCAGGCCGTTCGGCGCGACCAACAACACGCCCCGCAGCTTCGTGGCCCCGGCGATACGCTCGTGGTTCACCACAACCGTCCCCTGCCGCGCCCAGCCGTGAAAATGCAGCAACACCGGCAGAGGCGTCACCCCGTCCCAGCCATCGGGTTCCAGCACATGATACGAGCGGTCGCCGACCTGACAGGCGGTATCCCCGTGGCAGGTATCCACGGCGGCGGCCGGGGTGGCGGTCAGCAGAAGCAGGCATAGCAGTCGATAGATCATAGGCCGGAGCCTAGTCAGACTCACGGCACTGTCACGTAACATATTGGTGTAGGCCAGGCTCCAGCCCGGCACCCGGGGCATGGTGGGCTGAAGCCCGCCCGACATCCAACCAAACCACCAAGCCGCGCCATCGCCAGACCGCGGGATGGCGATCCTCGGGTTGTGTTGGGCACTTTATGGCAGCCAAACCCGTGTGACGTTCAAACGGAACGCTGGCGGAGACAAATCGCCAGCCCGTCCGGGCGGTCTGGCGATGGCGCGGCGGCCTATCGGCCTTTGCTCCGCGCCGCTATTTCGACTGCTTTTTCGCGAATTCATTAATGAGCTTCTTGGCCATGGCTTTTTGATCTTCCACCTCTTTCAGAGGATTCACTTTCTTTAAAAATCCGTTACGGGTCGCCAAAAGAGCCACCCACACTCCCGGAGATACAGCGATAACCGCAACCAACAAAACCCAAGCAAAGGACGATCCGAACAAGCGTTCTACTGAAAGCTGAAGAAAGCCTAACGCTACAACTAGCCCGACCAGCCATAGAAATGGAACCTTGGCTACTCTACGGCGCCACCAATCATAATAGCTCGCCAGATATACACCCAGCGGATACACTTACCGGCTCAAACCACCATGCAGGTTCGGCATATCCAGCGCTGCGAAACCGTAATGGCGCAGCCAGCGCAGGTCGCTATCAAAGAAGGCTCGCAAATCCGGAATGCCGTATTTCAGCATCGCCAGACGGTCGATCCCGATGCCAAAAGCGAAACCCTGATAGACCTCAGGATCAATCCCTCCGGCGGCGATCACCTTGGGGTGGACCATGCCCGAGCCCAGAATCTCCATCCAGTCGTCGCCCTCGCCGATTTTCAGCTGACCGTTATCCCAGGAACAGCGGATATCAACCTCGGCCGACGGTTCGGTGAAGGGGAAGTGCGAGGCGCGGAAGCGCAGTTCGACGTCGTCAACCTCGAAGAACGCCTTCACGAATTCCTCCAGAACCCATTTCAGGTTCGCCATCGAGATGTCCTTGTCGATGGCAAGCCCCTCGACCTGATGGAACATCGGCGTGTGGGTCTGGTCATAGTCGGCGCGGTACACGCCGCCCGGGCAGATCACGCGGATCGGCGCGCCCTGCAGCTCCATCGACCGGATTTGCACCGGCGAGGTATGGGTGCGCAGGACATGCGGCGGGCGATTGTCGCCCTCGGCGCGGTGCATGTAGAACGTGTCCATCTCGGCCCGTGCAGGGTGGTGGCCGGGGATGTTCAGCGCGTCGAAGTTGTGCCAGTCGGTTTCGATCCGCGGCCCTTCGGCCACCGAGAAACCCAGTTCGGCAAAGATCGCGGTCAGTTCCTCGGTCGCCTGGCTGACCGGGTGGATCGAGCCCTGACGGCGCGCGCGGGTCGGCAGGGTGACGTCCAGCCATTCGGTGCGCAGACGTTCATCCAGCGCGGCGTCGGCCAGAGCGGCTTTTTTGGCGGATAGCGCCGAGTTGATCTCATCCTTCAGGGCATTCAGCGCCGGGCCTGCAACCTGGCGTTCCTCGGGTGTCATTTTGCCCAGCTCGCGCATCTTCAGCGCGACTTCGCCCTTTTTGCCCACGGCGGCCACGCGGATCGCTTCGAGTGCGTTCTCGTCGCCCGCGTCTGCGATCTGACCCAGATATTTTGCCTTAAGATCGTCCATGACGCTTCCTGACTTTGGCCCCTGAATGCTGTTGCGGACCTGCTATCACAGCAGCCCGCGAAAGCAAGAGGGCGCGCACATTCAGGCGAAACGAAGCAGCGCTGTGGTTCTGTCCTGCCGCACCGGGCGCGCTGCAAGGCCATATGCCTCGGGGTGATTGCGCAGCTGGGTAAACAACGCCAGCAACTCGTCCTGAGTGTCCGTTCCCAACCCCGCAAGCCCCTCCTGCCCCGGAAAAAAGCTCTCGGAGATCAAGCCAGAGGTGGTGACAAGCTGATGGCGGTCAAACAGCAGGTGGATGTACCTGACAATGTCGCAAGGGTCTTGTGTCACGGTGGTGCCGTTGACCAGAGATATCGCGGGAACCAGTACCTCATCTTCGCCAAACAGCAATTCGGCCTGCCAACCGGTGATCAGGATACGATGCTGGGGAGAGACCAGAATATCGGCCTCGGCCCCAAGTGTACCTGAGTGGATCCGGATCGGCGCAAAGCGGCCACGACCTGAGACCGTGCGCCCGCCAACCCAGCGAACCGGCAGCGGCCCGGCGTCGATTGTGTGCACCAGATCACCCAGCCGCAGATTTTCGACAGCGCAACGTCCGTCGGGCGTCTCCACCATTGTGCCCGCCGTGAAACAGGCCGCACCACTGTCGCCGGGGGCCACTGACCCGTAGGTCAGGGTATCCGGATCGGGCTGATTGAATTGCAACGTTGTCGTGGTCTGGTTCGGTCCGACCAGAACCGGCAGGTTGACCGAAGTCTGCCCCGCCGCAAGCCCGTTTTGCGCGACGATGTTCGTTGTGCCGCCACCGATATCGTAAAAATCGATGACCTGACCAGTGTTCGTATTGGTCAGTGCATAAGCTTCGTAGTTGGTCGGCCCGCCACCGTTGGGATCCGTCAGAAGGATCGGGAAGTCATCCGCCGATATGACAAAAACAAGCTCGTTGTTGTCGGCATCGACCGACATCTGAACTGAGGGATGATCCAGCGGAATTTCGATCCCGACCTGCCCGTTTGCCTGGTAGAACGAGACCGTGAAATCTGCCGGAATCTCATCTGGGCGCAGTGCGACTTCAAGAAATTCGTTTACGCCCGAACTGGCGGCGTAGGCGTTGGAATAATGAAGTTCACTGATACGGGCCATGGATCACTCGCGCGACGGAATGCGTGCTAGTATCTGACGGCCCGCAAGAAGTACAAGACATTAGGCCTGTTTTGGCAAATCATGCCTTAGCGCGCCCGATGGTCTCAGTAGCTGTATTCAGGGTAAATACGGGTCAGATCGCCGTTCCAGTCTCCATAGAAGTGATCCAGCAACTCGTCTGCCGGAATCTTACCGGTCTCGATACTGTCCTTCAGCGCATTCAGGAAATGGGTCTCATCGGGGACCAGACCTCCGGCGCCGGGGCGCGCACGGGATTTCAGGCCGGCCTCGGAAATGGCCACCACTTCGCGTGCCAGATCATGCATGCTGATGTTGCCAACCCGCGCCTGCAGCCCGTCTTTGGCGGCCTCAACCCGCAGCGCCTCGCGGGTTTCCGCGTCCCAGCCTTTGACCAGATCCCACGCCGCATCCAGCGCGCCCTGATCGTAGGTCAGCCCGACCCAGAAGGCAGGCAGCGCGCACAGGCGGCGCCACGGGCCGCCATCGGCACCGCGCATTTCCATGAACTTCTTGATCCGCGCTTCGGGGAAGGCGGTGGTCAGGTGGTCGGCCCAGTCGGACAGGGTCGGGGTTTCCCCCGGCAGCGCCGGAAGTTTGCCCTGCAGGAAATCACGGAAGGACATGCCCAGCGCGTTGATGTATTCGCCATTGCGGTAGACGAAATACATCGGCACATCGAGCGCATACTGAACGTAACGCTCGAACCCGAATCCGTCCTCGAATACGAAGGGCAACATCCCGGTGCGGGCATCGTCCAGATGCCGCCAGATGTGGCTGCGCCAGCTTTTCTGTCCGTTGACCTTGCCTTCGAAGAACGGAGAGTTTGCAAACAGCGCCGTTGCCACCGGCTGCAACGCCAGTGCCACGCGCAGTTTCTGAACCATATCGGCCTCGGAGCCGAAGTCGATATTGACCTGTACCGTGCATGTGCGCCGCATCATGGCGCGGCCCATGGTGCCGACTTCTTCCATATAGTCGTTCATCAGCCGATAACGGCCCTTGGGCATCAGCGGCATCTGGTCATGGGTCCAGATCGGAGCCGCCCCCAAACCAATGAAACCGACACCAATCTCGTCGGCGATATCCTTCACCTCGCGCAGGTGAGTGTTCACCTCGTCACAGGTTTCGTGGATGGTCTCCAGTGGGGCACCCGACAATTCCAGCGCGCCGCCCGGTTCAAGGCTGACATTCGCGCCGTCCTTTTCCAGACCGATCAGATGCCCGGCTTCACGTACCTCGCTCCAGCCGTGACGGTCGCGCAAGCCTTCAAGCACCGCAACGATGGACCGGGTGCCTTCAAACGGCAGCGGTTTCAGCGTGTCCTTGCAATACCCGAACTTCTCATGCTCGGTACCGATACGCCAATCGGCCTTGGGCTTGCAGCCCGATTCCAGATATTCGGCCAGTTGCTCGTGGCGTTCGATCGGCCCGCCGCCGGACTGGGGAATGGACATGAACCGCGCTCCGCTCCTGAAGTGTCTGTTGCTGGGTCAGTCGTGGTCGCAAACGCGGCCAGTGTCAATGCAGGCGCACATGCGACGGGCGCGAGGGCGTGCGTTCCCAGATTACCACCGGATGCGGCGATCCGCCGTTGAGTTCCGACAACATCTGTTCGGTTTTCAGCCCCGGCAGGGCCGAGAACACATCAAATAGCGCCTCGGCGCCTTCGGCGTTCACAGGAATGTGAAGTGCGGGCTGTCCCGGCTGGTCCAGCACCCAATGCGCCGGGTCCGAGGTCGGGTCCAGCGCCAGCCTCTCGATTTCGCGCGCTGCGACAATGCCGCCATCCAGAGGCCCGAGATAGGTGATCTGCCCCTCATCTATTGTCACGACACCGGGACCACCCGCGCCCATGCGGAATCGCACCCGCTGCACCCCGATCACCGCCAGCGCCGCCGCCACGGCGACCAGAATCCAGCCCATCCAGCCCAGCAGCCCGCCGGGCCCGCTAATCCAACTGAGGCCCACCAGAAAAACGGCGACGGCCACCAGCACTTCGCGCCAGCGCCACAGGGCCAGTTTCGCTTCCGGGCGGATGAAACTCATGCGGCGGCCTCCTTTTCCGTCTTGAACAGGTTCACCGAGAACTGACCTGCCCGAACAAATCCTACTGCGATATAGGCCCGCGCCGCAAAATCTGAAGCGGCAAAAAGTACGGCACGTGACACACCCTTTGCGCGCGTCTCGGCCAGATGCAGCGCGACGGCGGTTCGGGCATAGCCGCGGCGGCGCAGTTCAGGCGGCGTATAAACCCCGCCGATCTGAACCACGTCTGGCAAAACGGCGTTGAAACCGGTCATGCAGACAGGTTGGTTGTTCAACAACAACGCCCGGTGGCTGTCCAGGCTCAGATACCCGTCAATGTCGCGCTCGGCCTGATGTTGCGCCTGATCCGAGTCCTTTCCCAAGGATTCCAGATGGTAGCTGTGCCGCCAGTGAACGGCCAGCGCCCGGTCAATTGCCGACAAGGGGACAAGGCGCGCTCCCGGCAGGTCTGGAATAATCAGCTGTTCCAGTTCCAGCGAAAAGGCAGGCTCATCCCGGCTGAGGATAGCGGGTCTGTTTTGCCAGCCAGCCAGTTGCAAAATGCGCCGGGCTTGGGCGGCCTCACCGATCACACCGATGACCGGGCGGCTTTTCAACATCTTTAGTACCGCTTCAAGCTCGGCATCGGTGCAATCCCGGCACTGCGGCAACAGCATTCCTTCGTTCGTGATGGCCAGAACGGCGCGCGGCGGCTCGCCCAGCATCCAGACCTTTAGGGACCGGGGTTCCGATCCGTTCAGTCCGAAGTCCCGCAAGTTGGCCAGCGGAAACATTGAAGATTGCAGGTGACGGCGCAGGAATTCCTCGATCGCGGGCAGGTCGGCGGCTTGCGCCAAACACCAGGTCACGACCAATCCCCCAGCGCCTGCTGCCACATGGTCAGGGCCGCCACAGTCGCGGTATCCGCGCGCAGAATGCGCGGGCCCAGACTGACCACATGCGCATAAGGCAACGCGGTCAGGCGGTTGCGCTCACGCTCGGAAAACCCGCCTTCGGGACCGATCAGAATGGCCCACGGCCCGCCCTTTTCCTGTTCGGCCAGCCTCAGCGCAGAGCCTACTTCCGCCTCGTTGCAGAACATCAGTTGCCGCCCATCGGGCCAAGCATCCAGCACACGGTCCAGGCGCTGCAGCTCGCAAACTTCGGGTACGAAGGTTCCGCCGCACTGTTCGGCGGCCTCAACCGCATGGGCCTGCAAACGGTCCTGCCGGATTCGTTCGGAATTGGTGAATTCGGTCTGCACCGGCATGATCCGAGCGGCACCCATTTCCGCCGCCTTTTCAACGATGAAGTCGGTGCGTGCCTTTTTAATCGGCGCGAACAGAAACCAAAGGTCGGGCGGCATCTGCAACGGTCTTGTCTGTTCGACACAGGCCAGCGTGCCGCCGCGTTTGCCTGCCTCGGCCACCTCGGCCAGCCACTCTCCGTCCCGACTGTTGAACAGGGCAACGTGTGCCCCGACAGCCAGACGCATGACGCCGAACAGGTAATGTGCCTGCTCGCGCGTCAATTCAACGGATTGCCCCCGACCCAGAGGGTGCTCTACATACAGTCTGATTTTTGCACTCATGAGACCTTACATATGCAAGGCAACGTCCCAACACCAGATGGTCAGGTCGCCGATGCCGTCAGCGGCAACTGGGTCGACACCCATGCGCCCGCTTTTGCGCGGCCCTACCTGCGCCTCAGCCGCGCGGACCGGCCCATCGGCACGTGGCTGCTGCTGATTCCCTGCTGGTGGGGCCTTGCGCTGGCAATTCTCAGCGACGGAAACCCACGCTGGGAGGATCTGTGGATCGCGATCGGCTGCGCCATCGGAGCCTTTCTTATGCGTGGTGCAGGCTGTACCTGGAACGATATCACCGACCGCGAATTTGACGGGCAGGTGGAGCGCACACGGTCCCGGCCGATCCCGTCCGGACAGGTCAGCGTTCGGCAGGCGGTTGTCTGGATGGGCCTGCAATGCCTGCTGGCGCTGGGGATTCTTCTGACTTTCAATCAGGCGGCCATCGCCATGGGCGTTCTGTCCCTGTTGCCCGTGACCATCTACCCTTACGCAAAGCGGTTCACTTGGTGGCCTCAGGTCTTTCTGGGCCTGGCCTTCAATTGGGGGGCGCTGCTGGCCTGGGCCGCCCATAGCGGCACAGTAGGCTGGCCCGCAGTTACCCTGTACCTGTCGGGCATCGCCTGGACGCTGTTTTACGATACCATCTATGCCCATCAGGATGCCGAGGATGACGAACTGATCGGCATCAAATCCACCGCGCGGCTGTTCGGGACGGATACGGTGAAATGGCTCAAGTATTTTCTGGTCGCAACCGTCGCGCTTATGGGACTTGCCATCATCGATGGTGCGGCCCAGCAGGCGTCCATCATGGCACTGGTCGTTGCCCTGACCGGGCCATGGGCGATGGGCTGGCACATGGCCTGGCAATTGCGCGGGCTGGATATCGAAGACAACGCCAAACTGTTGCAACTGTTCCGGGCCAACCGCGACACCGGCTTGATTCCGCTGATCTTCCTCTGCGTCGCGCTTCTGCTCTGATTGCACCCCAGGCCACGCCTCTGTAAGAGTCCCGACCAATCGCCCGAGGAGTCCCGAAACCGCACATGCGTTTGCCTTTTTCCATCGCTGTTGTCCTGATCTTTCTCGTGTCGGGCGGTTTGTCGCTGCTGGCGGCCAGTTATGCCGTGACAAAGGTCGAAGAAGCTTCGGAATTTGCCGTGCGCCGGGCGCTGGATCTCAAGGGGCACGACTGGGCCGAAGTGCATTCAGACGGGCTGCGCGTGGTTCTGACCGGCACCGCTTCGGACGAGGCAACGCGTTTCAACGCGCTGACCGCTGCCGGAACCGAAGTCGATACATCGCGTGTCATCGATGAGATGGAAGTTGCGCCCACCACAACGTTGGCGGCACCGCGGTTTTCGACCGAAATCCTGCGCAACGACAGTGGCATCTCGGTCATCGGTCTGATCCCGGCCAGCGTGGATCGTGACGCCATGATCAGCCAGTTGGAAAAACTGGTTCCAAACACTCCCGTGTCAGATCTGCTGGAAACGGCTGACTATCCCAAGCCGAAGGGCTGGGACGACGCATTTACTTACGCGCTGAGCGCGCTGGCGAAGCTGCCCCGGGCCAAGATCTCGGCCAGCCCCGGGCTGGTGCGGATCACGGCCATCACCGACAGCCAGAAGGAAAAAGAGATGCTGGAGCGCGACCTGACGCGCGCAGCACCGCCAAGCCTTCGGATCGGCCTGTCGATTTCAGCACCGCGCCCGGTGATCACACCTTTTACGTTGCGCTACCTGATCACCGAAGAAGGGGGGCGTTTCGACGCCTGTTCGGCGCAGGATGACGAGGCCCGTCAGACAATCGTGGCCGCCGCGCAAGCAGCAGGATTGTCCGGTCCTTACCATTGCACCATCGGGCTGGGTGTCCCCTCGCCTCGCTGGGCCCGCGCTGCCGAGCTCAGCATCGGGGCGCTGGCCGATATCGGGCAGGGTTCGGTGACCATGTCCGATGCCGACATCACGCTGATCGCGGCGCAAGGCGCGGACCCCGCCACATTCGACCGGGTCGTGGGTGAATTGGAAAACGCATTGCCGGAAGTGTTTGCCCTGCACGCCGTTTTGCCCGAACCAGATACACAAGACCAGGCCGGCCCGCCCGAGTTTTCCGCAACCCGCAGCCCGGAAGGCCTGGTGCAACTGCGTGGGCGTGTCGGGGATGAAACCTTGCGGGACATGGTCGACAGCTTTGCCCGCGCGGCCTTCGGCTCGGAACAGGTGCACGTGGCAACCCGCATTGTTCCCGATCTGCCCGCCGACTGGCCGCTGCGGGTGCTGGCCGGGCTTGAGGCGCTGTCGGAACTGCACAATGGTGTTCTGACCGTCACGCCCGAGGTGGTGGAACTGTCCGGTGTCAGCCATGAGGAAGATGCAAAGGCCCGCATAGCCGGGCATCTGTCAGACAAACTGGGCGAAGCGCAAGATTTCACCCTGTCGATCACCTATCAGGAACCGCCCGAACCCGAAGATGCCCTGCCCGATCCGGAACTTTGCGAGTCCCAGATTGCCGAGATTCAGGCGGCAGGCAAGATCGCGTTCGAACCCGGCTCGGCCACCGTTGCCACCGAATCGCGGGATACGCTGAACCAGATCGCAGAGATCCTGCGGGAATGTGGCCCCATCCGGCTTGAAATTCAGGGCCACACGGACAGCCAGGGCCGCGAAGAGATGAACCAGCAGCTGAGCCAGTCCCGCGCCCAGTCCGTTCTGAGTGAGCTGCGCGCGCGCCGGATACCAACGGCAAGCTACTCGGCCGTCGGCTATGGTGAAACGCAACCCATCGCGGACAATGACAGCGAAGAAGGCCGGGAAGAAAACCGCCGCATCGAGTTTCGCCTGATCCGACCCGAACCGCTTGCGGACAGGGAAACCGGGCTTGATGCGCTGGAAGCCACGCCATCCGAGCCTGAAGAACCGGAAAACAGCGCATCTGATACGGATGCAGGGGATCAGTAAAGTGAACAGAACCGAATTCATCATCGCCACTGCCGTCATCCTGTTTGCGGCATTCTGCATGGGCTGGTTCGCCAACTGGCTGGCCCATCGTCTGTCCCGCGTCCGCCAAAGCGACGTCGCTGATCTGGACCGTATGAGCCAGGAGTTGCATGAAGCCGAAGAAACCCGCGATCAGGCGATTACCTACCTGCAACAACGCGAGGCCGAACTGTCCAACCAGCTGACCCAGACCGAAGCCGAACTTGCCGCCGCGATGGACGGCCTGCGCGCGGCGCGGCAAGAGGCGGAAGAACTGCGCGGGCGGATAAACAACGCCGACTGAACCTTGGCGTCGACTGCACAACCTGAGCTTGCCTCAGGACAACAGTAAACAAGATCGGCGTGTTTTGGCCGGTCTGTTTCTTTCGCCTTCAATATTGGCGACAAATTCAATACTACGAATTGGTGTGTTTTTGCCTACACACATCACTGTCCACTATCCAGAAAATTGGAGTGTACTATGAATTTCCAAGATACTTTGAAAACCGCCACAGTGCTTTGCGCATTTTCCGCAACCTCAGCCCTGGCTTCCGGCGATGTCATCCCCTCGGAAAACGATACGTTTTCAAATTGGGGGGAAGAATCCGGATGGACCATCTTTGTAGATGATACGCGCGGGTCCTGCCTGATCGAGCGCATGGACGAAAACCAGAACGTCGTTCAAATGGGCCTGACCAAAGACCATGAGATGGGCTATCTGGGGGTTTTCACGAAGAATGACATCGGCCTGAAAGGTAAGAAGGAAAAGATCTTCCTGTCACTAGACGGCAACGTTTATGAGGCCGAAGCGCACAAGAAAACCAAGCACCTGGCCGATGGATATACCGGCGGGTACATCCTGGCGAACAACGCTCAGTTCGTTGACGACGTCATCAACAAAAACGAAATGATCGTGTTCCCGGAAAAGGAATTCGCATTCACCGTCAACCTGGATGGCACAAAGAAAGCCATTGAAGCAGCACGGACCTGCAACGCGGAACAATCCAGCTAATCTGCCCTGACACGCGCCGGCATCCGCCCGACGGGTGCCGGTTCGAGTATTACCAGCGGGTCAACGCGTCTTCGTCTTCATCTTTCGCGGCCACCCACTCCGTCCCGCCCGAGGTGATCTCTTTCTTCCAGAAGGGCGCGCGGGATTTCAGATAGTCCATCAAGTACTCTGCCGCCTCGAATGCATCCTTGCGATGCCGCGCAGCCGTGGCAACCATCATGATCCGGTCCCCCGGGGCCAGCCGCCCGTGGCGGTGGATTACCAGAACATCCCCCAAAGACCAGCGTTCCTGAGCCTCTTCGGCGATCCTGGTCAGCGCGCGCTCGGTCATGCCCGGGTAATGCTCGATCTCCATCACATCCAGATCACCCGTGGCCAGATTGCGCACGATACCGGTAAAGGTCACGATGGCGCCGTTGGCTGAATCCCCTGACGCAAAAGCGTTGGCTTCGGCGCCAAGGTCAAACGCTTCTTCCTGAACGGCAATACGCATCGCGTCAGCCGCCGGTCATGGGCGGAAAGAACGCCACTTCACGCACACCGGCCAGCGAGGCGTCAAAGTCCGAAAGTTCCTGATCCAGCGCTACCCGCAATGCGGACAGGTCCGCAAAGGCTGCGGCATAGCGGTCTTCTCGCGCGCTCAGCTCGGCCACAAGATCGGATACCGTTGCGGCCTCGGTCTCGACCCTTTCTTTCGGCAGGCCGATGCGTTCGCGCACCCATGCGAAATACAGCACATCCATCGCTCAGCTCTCCTTCAGATGCGGCATGGCTTTACGTAGGTAGTCGTAGCCCGTGATCAATGTCAGAGTCGCCGCGATCCACAACAGCCAAAGCCCAATCCGCCCGGACCAGAACATCCCCTCAAGATGCCAGCGCAGGCCGTTCAGGTCCTCGATCTCACCCATCAGGACCCGATCGAGTGTTTCGGCATCCATGCCAAAGGACCCCATCACAAAATGGTGCTCGAATATCCCTTGCGAAAACAGGATGGCAATCGCCACCATCTGCGCAGTGGTTTTCCATTTGGCCAGCTTCGTGACTTTCAGCGTCCCGGCCACGTCACCCAGATATTCACGCAAGCCCGAGACGAAAACCTCGCGAAACAGGATAACAGTTGCGGGCAGCACCAGCCAGGGCGTCCAGTGCTCGGCGGAATAGCCGACCAGAATCATCAGGGCGATCACAACCATCGCCTTGTCGGCAATCGGGTCCAGCATGGCCCCGATCTTGGTTTCCTGTTTCCACGCACGCGCCAGATATCCATCGAACCAGTCGGTGATGGCGGCCGTCAGAAACAGGATCAAAGCGAACCAGTCCGCCCAGGGGCGGGTGAAATACAGAAACATCACGGCCAGACCGGGTGCCGCCAACAGGCGCAGGACGGTCAGGATATTGGGCAGGTTCCACTTCATGGATCGACACTACATCGCCACTTCGGGACAGAAAAGACAGCCATGCAAAAAACTGACCCGATCACAGGCGGTTGCGGCACTGGTGGTCAAAGGGTCGCAAGCCGGACATCTCAACCAGATACAGCTTGGCGCGCGCGCGCTTTGCCGTCAGATTGGCGTGCGGACCGGTTGGGGAACGACAGCAGCATGACACCGCATATTCAAACGGACCCCCGGTCAAACCTGATCGGCAGTTTATGGATGATCTCGGCAATGGCGCTGTTTGCGCTCGAGGATGCGCTGCTGAAAAGCGCCTCGGCCGCGTTGCCGATCTGGCAGGTCCTGATTCTGTTCGGCGCGGGCGGTGCGCTTGTGTTTGGAATTGCCGCCTTGCTGCGTGGCACGCGGCTGTTTCAGCCTGACGTGCTATCGCGCCCGATGAAAGTGCGCGTGGTCTTCGAAATCCTTGGGCGTTTGTTCTACGTGCTGGCCATTGCGCTGACACCCCTGTCTTCGGCCACGGTAATTCTGCAGGCCACGCCCCTTGTCGTGGTCGCCGGAGCGGCCCTGTTCTTTGGTGAAACCGTCGGCTGGCGGCGGTGGAGCGCAATCCTGATCGGGCTGATCGGCGTCGTGATCATCATCCAGCCGACCGGGGACAGTTTCTCGGCCCTCTCCATCCTCGCCGTGTTGGGAATGCTGGGCTTTGCCGGACGCGATCTGGCCAGCCGTGCCGCACCCGCGTCGCTGGGAACCGAAGTGCTGGGGTTCTATGGCTTTCTTTGCATCGTCGTGGCCGGTTTGGCCTATCGGTTCTGGGAAAATGTGCCGATGGCCGCTGTGACCCTGCACACGAGCCTGCACCTGGTTGGTGCCACACTGATGGGCACAATCGCCTATGCGTCGCTGATGAAGGCGATGCGCACGGGCGAGGTCTCGGCGGTCACGCCCTTCCGCTATTCCCGGTTGTTGTTCGGTATCGGACTGGGGGTCGTCATATTTGGCGAGCAATTGGACCGGACCATGTGGACCGGCAGCGCGCTGATCGTTGCCTCGGGGCTGTACATCCTGTGGCGTGGGCGGAAGGTCTAGCCCTTGTCGTGGAAGTAATCGTAAACTTTCTGGGCCAGCCCGGCTGAGATCCCCTCGACCGCCTTCAAGTCTGCCAGATTGGCTCGGCTGACGGCCTTGGCACTGCCGAAATGCGCCAGCAACGCCCTTTTGCGCGCGGCACCCACCCCCGGGATTTCGTCCAGAGGTGTCGCGCCCACCGCTTTGGCCCGTTTCGCGCGATGTGTTCCGATGGCAAACCGATGCGCCTCGTCCCTTAGGCGCTGAATGAAATACAGCACCGGGTCGTTGCGTTTCAGCGCAAAGGGGCGCTGACCGATCCGGTGAAATTCTTCTTTGCCGTGATCGCGATCAACGCCTTTGGCGACACCGACCATCGGGATGTCTTCGACACCATGTTCGACCATAATTTCATGCACGGCACTCACCTGACCGGCACCGCCATCAATCAACAGCAAATCGGGCCAAAGCCCCTTGTCCCGGTCTGGGTCCTCCTTTTGCAGACGGGTGAACCGACGGGTCAGAACCTCTTTCATCATGCCGAAATCGTCACCCGGTGTCAGATCGTCGCCCCGGATGTTGAACTTACGATAGGCGTTTTTCATGAACCCTTCCGGGCCCGCAACAATCATGCCGCCCACAGCGTTGGTGCCCTGAATGTGGCTGTTGTCGTAAACCTCGATCCGGTTCGGCTGACTGTCCAGATCAAACGCCTCGGCCACGCCGCGCAACAGCTTGGCCTGCGTTGCGCTTTCCGACATGCGCCGGGCCAGAGATTCACGTGCATTGCGCAAGGCCCCAGCCACCAGTTCCTGCTTTTCACCGCGCTGGGGCACAAGGATTTCGACCCTTCGGCCAGCCTTCTCAGACAGTGCCTCCTGCATCAGATCGGCGTTTTCGATCCCGTCTGACAGGATCAATTGCCGGGGCGGTTCCTTGTTGTCGTAAAACTGACCCAGAAAAGCTTCCATGACCTCGGCCGCCAAGACGTCTGGCCCCACGCGCGGATAAAAATCCTTGTTGCCCCAATTCTGGTTGGCGCGGATGAAAAACACCTGAACGCAGGCCTGCCCGCTGTCCATGTAAAGACCGATGATATCTGCCTCGGCCACCCCGCGCGGATTGATGCCCTGCGAGGTCTGCACCTGCGTCAGCGCCCGGATGCGATCACGCAGACCGGCGGCGCGTTCGAACTCCATCGCCTCGGAGGCGACCATCATCTGTTCGGCCAATTCTTCCTGCACCCGAGTGGACCGCCCGGACAGGAACCGTTCCGCATCCTTGACGCTTGCGCCATAGTCAGCCTCGGAGATCAGGCCGACGCACGGTCCGGAACAGCGCTTGATCTGATAAAGCAGACAAGGTCGTGTGCGGCTGTCGAACATGGAATCCGAGCAGTTGCGCAGCAGGAACGCCTTTTGCAGCTGGTTCAGGGTCCGGTTTACCGCACCCGCACTGGCAAATGGGCCGAAATAGGCCCCCTTTTCCTTTTTCGCCCCGCGATGTTTCTTGATCTGCGGAAAAGAATGATCCTTTGCGACAAGAATATTCGGAAAGCTTTTGTCATCGCGCAGCAGCACGTTGTATTTCGGCTTGAGCTGCTTGATCAGGTTCTGTTCCAGCAGCAGCGCTTCGGTCTCGGTCCGGGTGGTCAGGAACATCATCGACGACGTCGCAGCAATCATCCGCTCGATCCGCCCCGAATGCCCCGGACGCGCATAGTTCGACACTCGCGCCCTGAGGTTCCGCGCCTTTCCCACATAAAGAACGCGGCTGTCGCTATCCAGCATGCGATAAACACCGGGTGAGCTGTCCAACGTTTTCACGTAACGCTGAATGCAGGCATAGCCGGTGGGCTGCGTGTCTGATGAAGGGTCGTCCTGGGTGGTCATTGGCCTGAGATATGATTCTCTGACCATGGCTGCAATCTTGTCGACCTCAGATCAAGAGTAAACAAGTCCACGGTTTCTGTGGATAACTGTGCAGATAACTTTTGTATCGCCTCGTTTTTCCCTTGTTTCATTGCCTATTTCCCTGTTTGCCTAATAATTAGGCGATCATATAACCACCTGTTATTTATAGAGATTTTTTCTCACACGTGACAAGTGTATGAAAAAAAAGACATTTTTGTAACGTGCCGGTAACACAAATGAGAGCGGTGCAAAACTTACAGCAAAATTGCCTATTCCAGTCCCAGCACGTCAGGCGTCCGCCAGCCAAGGTGCTGGCCGCCGTCGACGCAAAGCAACTGCCCGGTTACGGCATGGGCATCCAGAAAATACCCCAGCGCCGCGGTGATATCGGAGGGGTTCGCGCCGCGTTCCAGAACAGTATTGGCGCGTTGCGCTTTGAAGTGCCCTTCGCTTTGCCGGTGGCCCTGCATGGTCGGACCCGGCCCGATCGCATTGACGCGGATCGCGGGCGTCAGCGCCTGCGCCGCGGTGCGTGTCAGCGCCCAAAGACCCATCTTGGCAATGGTGTAGGACATGAATTCCGGCGTCAGCTTGCGCACCCGCATGTCGACCATGTTGACGATCAGACCGGTGGCAACGGGCTCGCCCGCGTCGTCCGTTTCAGGCTCCAGGCCCTGCGCAGCCATTGCCTGCGTCAGCACAAACGGCGCGCGCAGATTGCTGTCGAGATGGCGGTCCCAGCTTTGCCGAGTGGCCGTCCGGATATTGTCGTACTCGAAGACCGAAGCATTGTTGACCAGACAGGTGATCGGCCCGCCCAGCGCCTCGACCGCGCGAGGCAGCAGCGCCTGAACCTGGGCTTCGTCCAGCAGGTCGGCCTGTAGTGCAACGGATTTGCGCCCCTTCGCCTGAACCTCGGCCACGGTCTCCTCTGCCGGGGCCCGCGAACTGGCGTAGTGAACCGCGACGTCATATCCCCGCCGCGCAAGAAAAAGCGCCATGGCCCGGCCAAGACGAATGCCTGAACCGGTAACTAGAGCTCGGGTCATGGATCACCTTTCTTCGTCAGATCACGCCAGCAGGATGATGACATAAATCACGTAAAGGATGGACAGGACAAAACCCCAGGTCCGTGTGATGTCTTGCTTGAGGAAAACAAAAGGGATCAGCAGAAGCGATGCGCCCAGCATGACCCACAGATCAAAATGCAGGAATTCGGGATCAACCGGAATCGGTCCGACCAGCGTCGCAATCCCCACAATCGCCAGCAGATTGAACATGTTCGAACCGATGACGTTCCCCAGCGCCACATCCGCCTGCCGGCGCAGTGCCGCCATGACCGTTGTCGCCAACTCGGGCAAAGATGTTCCGACGGCCACCAGCGTCAGTCCGATCACGGTTTCACTGACACCGTAATGCCGCGCAATTACTGTTGCGTTCTCGACCAGCAAATGCGCGCCCATCGGCAGGCCGACCAGACCCAGAACCAAAAAGATCGACACTTTCCAATAGGGCATTTCGGGATCGGCTTCTTCCAATCCTTCCAGCTCCTCATCGTCGGCGCAGGCTTCGCCACAGGCCTTGCGATGGGCACAGGCTTCCCGGAACGCGTGCCACAGCATCAGGGCCAACGCAGCCAGCAATATGAGGCCACTGATCACGGTGAACGTGCCGCAGAAGGCCAGCCCAATGAACAGAACCGAGGCCAGCAACATGAAAACATAGTTCTTGCGGCTGTCGCATTCACTGGTGTGAAGCGTGGCAAGCAGCGCGGGAAGGCCCAGCACCAACAGGATATTCGCCGTGTTCGACCCAACCACGTTCCCCAGTGCGATACCAGGCGCGTTTTCCAATATGGCGCTGATGGAAATCAGAAGTTCCGGCGCCGATGTGCCAAAGGCAACAATCGTCAGACTGACAATCAAAGCAGGCACGCCCAGACGCAGACTCAGGTTGACCGCCCCCCGAACCAGCGCGTCTCCGGCCAGCAAAAGGATCAGCAATCCAAGGCCGGATAACAGCCATGCCGTCATGTCCGCCCTCCTTTTTCGCAGGCGCAGGGGCCTTTACCGATCCTGAACCGCCCGCAGCGGGGACATCTTGAGGACTGCAACCGCTTCTGCCCCGGAAAGCGCAGTTTTCCGAACATCGCCAATACACCCATGGCGATCAGAAAAAGAGTGACGGCCTTGATGATCACGTTACAAGCCGAAGCGCGCGTAAGCCGCCCGCTCCTCCAGCCCGGCAATGGCATCCTGCGCCACGGCGGCCCCGAAGCGGGACCAGATCGGCTTGCGGACGCCGTAGCGGCGGAATTTCACCTTGTCGCCAAACCGCTCCTGCATCTTAGGTTTGAGATGCGCGATACCATCGATCAGCCCCAGCTCCTGCGCGCGTTTGGCCAGCCAGATTTCGCCACTGAAAAGGTCCGCCGCATCATCCAGCTTGTCACCGCGTCGAGTGACGACATGGGTGATGAAGTTATCGTGGATATCGCCCAGCAAACCCTGCAGTCGTGCCACATCCTCTTTCTTTTCCGGCGCGAAGGGGTCCAGCATGGATTTCGACTGACCCGCTGTGTGTACGCGCCGTTCGAGCCCCTGGCGTTTCAGGAACACATGCGCACCAAAGCCCGAAGAAATCACGCCAATCGAACCCAGTACGGAACTGTCATCGGCAAAGATCTCATCCGCAGACGCCGCCAGCCAGTAGCCGCCCGAGGCCGCGACATCCTCGACAAAGGCGAAAACAGGGACTTTAAGCTCCTCCGCCAGCCGCCGGATACGTGCGCCGATCAAGGAACTTTGCACCGGGGAACCGCCGGGCGAGTTGATCTCAAGCGCGACGGCAGCAGGCTTGCCCTTGCGAAATGCCTTTTCCAGAATCGGGGCCAGCGTGGTGTCGTTCAGCGACCCGCGACCGGCCATCCCGATCGCGCCGGACAAACGCACAACGGCCACAAGCGGCTGCTTTTTGACAAACGGAAGGCTGAGTTTCATGGATGCCGATGTAGAGTGCTGCCTGACGGTAAACAAGAGACGGACGCGGCCATAAACGCGACGTGAACCAAATAAACACATCCGATGGGCAAAAATGCAACGCCCTAGCTGCGAATGCGCCAGCCGGTTTTGAAGATCCAGCCGATGATGCCCAGACAGATCCCGGTAAAGGCCAGAATGGCCAGCAGGCTAAACACGATGGGCACATCCGCAAGCCCGTAGAAGGACCACCGGAACCCCGAAATCAGATAGACGACCGGATTGAACAGGGTGATTGTCTGCCACACCGGCGGCAGCATCGAGATCGAATAGAACGTGCCGCCCAAAAAGATCAATGGCGTGACCACAAGTTGCGGCACCAGCGACATCTGCTCGAAATTGCTGGCCCAGATACCAATGATGAAGCCCAGCAATGAAAAACTGAGGCAAGTCAGCACCAGAAAGGCCATCATCGCCAACGGGTGTTCAATCCTGAGATCCACAAAGAAGGTAGCGGTAATCAAAATCACCACGCCCACAAACAACGCTTTTGTCGCTGCCGCGCCAACGTAACCGATCACGATTTCGATGAAATTGACCGGGGCCGACAGGAGTTCGTAGATCGTGCCCAGGAATTTCGGGAAATAGATGCCGAAAGATGCGTTCGAGATCGAAAGCATCACCACCGACAGCATAATCAGCCCCGGTACGATGAAGGCTCCATACGACACGCCTTCAACCTCCTGAATGCGGCTGCCGATGGCCGTGCCGAAGACCACGAAATACAACGAAGTCGACAACACCGGCGACAGAAAGCTTTGCGCCAGAGTGCGGAAAAAGCGCTGCATCTCGAACCGATAGATGGCGGCGATGGCAGACCAGTTCATGCGGGTTCTCCCGACACCAGATTGACGAAAATTTCCTCAAGGCTCGACTGCCGGGTCTGAACGTCACGCAACACCAGACCGGCCTGTGCCACATCGTTCAGCAACGTGGTGATACCCGTCCTGTCGGCATGCGTGTCGTAGGTGTAGACCAAGGTGTCCCCGCTTCCGTTCAGAACCAGATTGTGCGCGGCCAGACTGTCCGGGATGGTCGGGATCGGCTCGGTCAGCATGACCTCGATCTGCTTTTTCCCCATCTGCGCCATCAGGGTGTCCTTGTCCTGCACCAGCAACAACTCACCCTTGTCGATGACGCCTACACGGTCCGCGATGGCCTCGGCCTCTTCGATGTAGTGGGTGGTCAGGATGATGGTGACACCGGCCCGCTTCAACTCGGCCACGATCTCCCACATGTCCTTGCGCAATTCGACATCAACACCGGCGGTGGGTTCATCCAGAAACAGCACGCGCGGCTCATGAGCCAGCGCCTTGGCAATCAGCACCCGCCGCTTCATGCCGCCCGACAGTTCCCGGATGGCATTTCTGCGCTTTTCCCACAGCGAGAGCTTGCGCAGAATCTCCTCAAGCCGAGCGTTGTCACGGCCCAGCCCGAACAGACCTCGCGAAAACCGCACCGTGTTCCAGACCTTCTCAAACGGTTCCAGCGCAATCTCCTGCGGCACCAGACCGATCATCCGGCGGGCGGCGCGAAACTCTGTCTGAATATCGTGACCACCCACCGTGACGGACCCGGAACTGGGCGTGGTGATCCCGCAAATCGTTGAAATCAGGGTCGTCTTTCCGGCGCCGTTCGGCCCCAGCAGCGCCAGTATTTCGCCCTGCTCGATATCCAGAGACACGCCTTTCAGCGCCTCAAAGCCATCCGCATACGATTTTCGCAGATCCCTGATGGACAGAATGGTGGTCATGCATATTCCCTGTGGTGGCAACGACCCATCCGCGCCGCGCCGTTACCGAACAGACCATTTACAAACGGATCAGTCCCGGCCCGTCAAGCGCCCCAGCCATCCTTTGCCGCTTTCTCCATCCCCGTCTTTCGCTGTTTCTTCTGCCGGGCCTTCGAAATGCGCTTGCAGGTTTACGAAGAATTGATCTGCCATTTTCTTGGCAAACCCGTCGATCAGACGGCTGCCCAGTTGCGCAAGTTTGCCACCGACACTGGCATCAACGTCATAGCTCAGAACTGTGCCGCCCTCGGCGTTTGGCTGAAATGTCACCGTGGCGCGGCCCTTGGCGAAACCCGCCGCGCCGCCCTTTCCGTCACCGGCAATGGTCAGTCGCTCGGCCTCGACCATGTCCGACATTGTGACGACGCCTTTGAACGTCGCCTTCACCGGGCCAACCTTCTGCACAACCGTGGCCTCGTAACCGTCCTGCGGATTGCCCGAAACCTCTTGCGCGCCACTGACACAGGCTTTCAGAACCTCCGGGTCAAGCAACGCGGCGTACAACTCTGCCGGCGATGCCTTGATTTCACGGGTATCACTCATCTGCATGGTCGCGGACCCTTTGTCGTTTCTCTGACGGTTCTCACAGACCTAGCGCTGAATAGTGGTGGCAGGCAAGCACGCCGGATTCGAAACGCGCCGGCGCGGCAACTCCGACCTTGCATTTTTTCGGCCTTCCCGGAATTTTGCGCGACAACGGAGGACAGTCATGCTGCACGGAATACGCGTCATCGAAATCGAAGCGCTTGGCCCTGGCCCTTTCGCGGCCATGCTGCTGGCGGACCTTGGGGCGGACGTCATTACCATTCACCGCAAGGGTGGGGCTGTGACACCCGGAATGCCGGAACGTTCGCTGCTAGATCGTGGAAAGCGCTCTATCGATCTGGACCTCAAAAATCCCGATGACCTTGAAACGGCCAAACGCCTGATCGCCTCGGCCGATGCGCTGATCGAAGGATTTCGCCCAGGTGTCATGGAAAAACTGGGCCTCAGCCCGCAGATCTGCCAGGCCCGGAACCCCAGGCTGGTTTACGGCCGCATGACCGGATGGGGACAGGACAGCCCGCTGTCGGGCGACGCTGGCCACGATCTGAACTATATCGCCCTGTCGGGCGCACTCTGGTACGCCTCTGCTCCGGATCACCCGCCGCAAACACCGGCAACGCTGGTCGGCGATATTGGCGGAGGGGCGATGTATCTGGTCGCCGGCGTTCTGGCCGGACTGATCAATGCGCAACGAACCGGACAAGGCACCGTTGTCGATGCGGCGATCTACGACGGATCCGCCCATATGATGAACCTGCTGATGAGTCTGCGCCAGACCGGCAACCTGTCAGACACCCGCGGTCAAAGCCTGCTGGACGGTCCGCACTGGAGCCGCACTTATCGCTGCGCCGATGGTGGCTTTGTCTCGGTTCAATGCCTCGAACCGAAATTCTACGCTATTTTCCTGAGCGTTCTCAATCTGTCCGGGGATCCGGCTTTCAAGGAACAATTCAAACCGCAGCTCTGGCCCGACCAGACGCGGCGGCTGAGCGCCATATTTGCCGACAAGCCCCGCGATCAATGGGCAGACCTGTTCAATGGCACCGACGCCTGCGTCGCCCCGGTCCTCAGCCCGCAAGAGGCGCAGAACCACGAGATGAACCTCGCCCGCCAAACCTGGCGGGAGGTTGACGGAACCTTGCAGGCTGCCGGCGCGCCGCGGTTTTCAGACGTCAATTGGCAACCCGGCGTCAGCCCTGCTCGCGGTGAGCACACTGGGGAAATCCTGGCCGAACTCGACAACCTGCGCTGATCCGCCCCTTCATCTGGCCGGAAATATCCCGGGGGATGAATTGGCCAACGGCCAAGAAGGGGGCTGGCCCCCTTGCCCGTCGTTACCGACCGCGCACTGTATCGATCATCAGTTGCACGTTGTCCGGGTTTGCGTCCGGCGTGATCCCATGCCCAAGATTGAAAATGTGCGGCCCATTCGAGAAGGCCTCGACAATCCGCCGCGTCTCATCGACCAGCGCCTGCCCACCTGTCACCATATGCGACGACGCCAGATTTCCCTGAACGCATCCATCGGCCTGCACATTTTCTGCAGCCCACTCGGGCGACACGGAATTATCCAACGCGACACAATCCACACCGGTGGCCTTGGCGAATCCGACATAGCCGTCCCCTGCCTCACGCGGAAAACCAATGATAGGGATGCCCGGGTGACGTTCCTTGATGGCCTTCGTGATAACCCGACAGGGCTCAAGGGCGTATTTGCGGAACGCTTCACCCTTCAGCGACCCAGCCCAGCTATCGAAAATCTTGACCACCTCGGCCCCGGCGTCGATCTGGGCGGAGAGGTATTCGATCGTGGCCAGAGTGATCCGGTCCATCAATGCTTCGAACAAGGCCGTGTCACCTTCACGCAGCGCATGGGCTGGGCCCTGATCCGGCGTGCCGCGCCCGGCAATCATGTACGTTGCCACGGTCCAGGGCGCGCCAGCAAATGCGATCAGCGTCGTCTCGGAGGGCAGTTCCCGCGCCAGGATCCGCACCGTTTCGTAGACCGGAGACAGGGTTTCGTGGATATCCTCAACCGGCTTCAGATCGTCAAAGTCGGACTGCCTAGTGATGGTCGACAGGCGCGGCCCTTCACCCGTGACGAACCACAGGTCGGCACCCAGCGCCTGTGGCACCAGCAGGATATCGGCAAACAGAATGGCTGCGTCGAACCCGTAGCGGCGGATCGGCTGCAAAGTGACCTCGGCGGCCAGTTCGGGGTTGTAGCACAAGGACAGGAAATCCCCTGCCTGCGCCCGTGTCGCGCGATACTCCGGCAGATACCGCCCCGCCTGCCGCATCATCCAGATCGGCGGCACGTCCTGCACCTCGCCCGCCAGCGCCTGCAGCAGTTTCTTTGTCTCGGCCATATTTGTCCCCAATCGTCCGGTTTGCCGCAACGGGTCTGCCTTCGGCGGCAATTTGTCAAGCTCTGCCCCCATTGTCAGGGCAATGTGACGCGACTAAAGCTGTGCGCATGACATTGACTCTGCCGACCCCCGCATCGCCGCTGAAGATTGGAACCCGTGGCTCGCCACTGGCGCTGGCGCAGGCCTACGAAACCCGTCAAAGACTGCGCGATGCGTTTGATCTGCCCGAAGAGGCGTTCGAGATCGTGGTCATCAAGACCACCGGCGACAATCGCGCCATGATCGACGCGGACCGCCCGCTGAAGGAGATCGGCAACAAGGGCCTGTTCACCAAGGAAATCGAAGAGGCGATGCTGCGCAGCGATATCGACATCGCCGTGCATTCGACCAAGGATATGCCGGTCGAACAGCCCGCGGGACTGGTACTGGACACGTTCCTGCCGCGCGAGGATGTTCGCGACGCTTTCATCTCGCCGGACCTAAGTTCCATCCATGACCTGCCCGATGGCGCAGTGGTCGGCACGTCGTCGCTGCGCCGCAAGGCGCAATTGCTGAACCGGCGGCCTGACCTGAAGGTTGTCGAGTTCCGGGGCAACGTTCAGACCCGGCTGAAAAAGCTGGGCGACGGGGTGGCGGACTGCACCTTTCTGGCCATGGCCGGACTGCGCCGACTGCAGATGGACGACGTCCCCGCCACGGCCATTGCGCCCGAGGACATGCTGCCCGCCATCGCGCAGGGCACCATCAGCATCGAACGCCGGGCGTCCGACACCCGTTCGGCTGAAATGCTCGAAGCCATCCACCATGCCGAGACCGGACAGCGCATGTCGGCGGAACGCACGCTGCTGGCGGCGCTTGACGGTTCCTGCGAGACACCGATCGCCGGCCTAGCCGAAATTCTGAATGGGCAACTTCGGCTGCGCGGAGAAGTCCTGCGCCCAGACGGGTCAGAATCAATCGCCGAGGATGTGACCGGAGATGTTGCAGACGGCGCGGAAATGGGTCGCCAGATGGCAGCGAGACTGCTGCAACAGGCCGGACCGGGCTTCTTCGACTGGAAAAAATGAAAAAAGTTTTAACAATGTGAACTGCTTCACTGTGAGCCTCGAAGTTTATCGGCATTACAGTGACATACCGATCAGCAAGGCGGGTCAGTTTCGAAAGTATCGAAAGATTTTCTGGTTGCTGGTGTTTTAAGTGGTTTTCGAGGGGGCGAAACCGATCCCCGAACTCTGATCGGTAAGGGCCGCTGTCATAGCCTGACAGCGGCCCTTTTTGTTTTGCGATCCTCACCAGCTAATACGATCAGAAAAAGTCAGCTCAATGACTGGCAGTCTGACAGAGTGAACGACTTCGAAATCGCGCCGGGCAACCTGCGGTATTCGGTGAAGCCCAT
This sequence comes from Ruegeria sp. CDSB136, assembly GCF_059610965.1. Taxonomy (NCBI): domain Bacteria; kingdom Pseudomonadati; phylum Pseudomonadota; class Alphaproteobacteria; order Rhodobacterales; family Roseobacteraceae; genus Ruegeria; species Ruegeria sp. CDSB136. Next base: position 178,145 of record NZ_JBXWOP010000002.1, on the reverse strand, counting down.
TTCACCATAGTAGGACAACCCCCCAACATTGGTTTCCCCAATGGTGGCATCTATCGCAGGCAAGCCGACTTCCTGCGCAGCCCGCAAAGTGGATCTGAACAAGGCCCGTCCGATTCCCTGCCGGGCCGATGACGGGTTGATATGCGTGCCAATAATGCCCCACCCCTCAGCGACCTTGTACGGATTGCCTGCAGTTGCAAGCTTCAAAGACTGGAACCCCAATACTGTTCCCCGGGGGTCGATGGCGACCGAACACCGGATCTGCTGAGGGTGGCAAAGATAATGCGACAGGCAAAGGCCGCATCCGATGGTTTGCTGCGTTGTCCGGCAAGAACAAGGGCCTTCAGAACGACGGCCAACCCCTCGGCATTGTCCGCAACGGCGGGGCGAATGGAATAGCTGCTCAATCTATGCCTGCAAGTTTTCCGTCATACACCGTGTGCATGCCGCTCTTCCAATTCACGGGCAAATTCGCTCAGGCGAATCTGAAACTGCCGGCGGAACCGCGATTGTCCCAGCTTCAGGGACTGAAGCAACAGGCGGGCCGGTAGTGACTTCGCAGCAAGCGACATTTCGACACTCAGCCGGGTTTTGCGTTGGGACAGGGCAAGAAAGTCAACCGATGTCACCCCTTTCATACCTTTGCTGGACATCTCAAAGCACATGCGGGACGGGGTATCGCAATCGGTCATCTGTATTTCGACCCGACGCGGTTTTCCCCGCAAATTGAAATCCGTCAGCCAAGTGGCACCAGTGGTTATCGGGGCCTGTTCGTTCAGTCGCCGTACTTCGACACCCCGGCGCATGGCCATCCGCTCGAACCGCTCAAAATCCGCGACCATGTCGAAAACCGCATCAATCGGGGCCTCGATATCTTCGCGCGCTGAAAACTGCATGTCCGCCCTCGGTGCCTTTGCCTTCGTTCAGTGTCTCGTCAGTCCAGAGTGTCTGCAAGCCAGTTTTGCAACAAGAAATGCGCAATGGCGCCTTTTCGGGCCGGCAACAAGACCGGATGCTCTCCGGAAAAAGCGCGCATCATTTCCGATTTGCTGACCCACATCGCGTCTTCGATCTCGACCGGATCAATTCTGAGTTCACGGGACAGGGCCTCACCCGCACAGCCGAACATCAACGAGGCCGGAAACGGCCACGGCTGGCTGGCCAGATAGTGAACGGCACCAACCGGCACGCCTGCCTCTTCCATTACTTCGCGCCGCACGGCGGCTTCCAGCGTTTCACCCGGTTCGACAAATCCCGCAAGCAGCGAGTACATGCCTTCGGGCCAACCCGGAGACCGGCCCATCAGGACCGAGTTTCCATGGGTAATCAGCATGATCACCACAGGGTCGGTGCGCGGAAAATGCTGCCCGCCACAAGTGGGGCAGCTGCGCTGCCACCCCGCCTGTGCAATTTCACTGGCAGCCCCGCAACGCGCACAGAACCGGTGCGTTTCATGCCAGCCAATAACGGCCTTGGCCGCTGCCGCAAGCTCGGCATCGCGGGCGCTCAGCCGCGTCATGATCCGGCGCAATTCGGCAAACACGTACCCGTCCGGCAGGTCCGGATGCTGCTGCTCGGACCGGTCTACAAAAGCACCGATATCCGACAAATCCTGCCCATCCGCCGACCAGTCCGATATATCCGCCGCAAAAATCGGTGCATCGTCTTCACGAAGGCCCAGAAATACCGGGCCTTCCACAACCCCTCCGGGACCTTCGCGCACCAGGCTATGTGCCATCGCAACCAATCCAAGCCGGTCCAGACCTTCGCCCTGCACCAATATCTTGCCACGCCAGACCAGCAGGCATTCGGCGCGTGAATCAGTTTTCATCTGTTCCAGCCTGTCCGAATCTCCCCGGAGATGCGCTGCGCGATCCAGGCCCGAGCCGCCAAATGTCACTGTTTCCGCGTTTTTCATTGAATATCCTCAGGGTGTTGCGCACAGGGCTGCCACGACTGCCGAGTTGTTGCAATGCCAATTCATGAACACCGGGACGTGGCAATGCCGCTGAATGGTCCCACCGGCGCCAAGTTATTTGCACTTACTCATTCTTTTAGTGAACATGGCTTAGATTGAATTGCCCAAAGTAGAAAATTGCACCCGACCACTGTTTCATCTCAGCGCCAACATACTTCAGCCGGTCGCATTCGGATTTTGGCCACGACCGATCTGCACATGAATCTGACAGGGTTCGACTATCACGCGGATGAACCGGATCCGGCGCGGGGCTTCACCCGAACGGCCAGTCTGATCCGCGCCGCCAGAGAAGAAGCGCAGAAAGACGGAGCACTGGTATTCCTGTTCGACAACGGAGATGCCCTTCAGGGAACGCCGTTTGGCGATTGGGCGGCAGAGCAGACTGATGACAACCACGTGTTGATGCAGGCCTTCCGGGAACTTGGCTATGACGCAATCGGACTGGGCAACCATGATTTCGACTTTGGCCTGCAAACGCTGAATCGCGTTCTGGACGGCGCACCGTGCCCGGTGATTTGCAGCAATGCCCGGCAATTGACCACCGGGGCCAAATGGAATGACCGCGCTATACTAAAACGCTCTCTTCTGGTTGACGGCGTCGAAACACCGTTTCGTCTGGGTCTTTTGTCGATCCTGCCGCCGCAAACGGCGCAATGGAATGCGCACCGGGTACAGGATGTGGTCGTGTTCGAAGATATTCTGGAGGCCGCGCAAAAGACGGTCGAGGCCCTGCGCACGGACGGCAGCGATGTGATTGTCGCCCTGGCGCATTCGGGCCTTGGACCTTCGGAACCCGCGCGCGGAATGGAGAACGCCGTCATACCGCTGGCCGCGATCGACGGGATCGACGCCATTGTTGCAGGCCATACGCATCTCACACTTCCCGGCAAGGATCACGAAGGGCTGGATCATACGGACGCAACCCGGGGGCATGTACATGGCAAACCGGTTGTCATGCCTGGCGTCGCCGGGACGCATCTTGGCATCATTGACCTGCATGTGCAGAAAACCTCTGCCGGGCGATGGAAGGTTGTCGGGCAGCAGGTTAAGCTGCCGCCTGTTCTCTCCCGGCACGGGAACGGAGCGGTATCCGAAGACCCCGGAATGCAGCATCTGTTCAGTTACGGCCACGAAGAAATCCGTGCGCTGGCCTCAAGACCCGTGGGCCACACCGGTCAAAGCCTGCACAGCTATTTCAGCTTTTGCGCACCAGATCGGGGCCTCGCGCTGGTCGCCAGCGCCCAGGCAGCGGCATTGAACCTCCATCTGGACGAAGACCTGCGGGGGCTTCCACTGTTGTCCGCTGTTTCGCCCTGCAAGTTCGGAGGCCGCGCGGGACCGCGCTCCTACACGGAAGTACCGCCCGGAAAGGTTCGGTTGCGCAATGTTTCGGATCTTCATTCTTTCCCGAATGAACTGCGCGCCGCGCTTGTCACCGGCGACATGGTCCGTGACTGGCTTGAAATGTCGGCGGGCATTTTCAATCAGGTGGATGAAGGAGCTGTCCGCACTCTGACCGATGAAACACGGGCCGGGCATAACTTCGATGTGCTGTTCGGCCTGACCTATCGGATCGATCTTTCCCAGCCGGCGCGTTTTGATTCTCACGGAATGCTGGTCGATCCCGCTGCAAACCGTGTCCGCGAGATTTGCTGCGGTGGAATCCCTGTTGAACCCACCCAGAAATTCGTTGTGGCCCTGAACAGTTACCGGGCCAGCGGCGGCGGACACTTCCCTGTTGCGCATCAGGCCCGGCAGATCAATCTGCCGGCCTTACCCATCAGGCACGTCCTGCGCGACTATCTTTCGGGGGGATTACCGGGCGACCCGATGCAATCTGCGCCCTTCCCCTTCAGCCTTGTCCGGCTTCCCGGGCACGCTTCGATTCTGAAAACCGGGCCGGGAGCAAGGGCGCATCTTTCCGAACTGGACGCATACGATCCGCATGTGCTGGGGCATGACCCGGAAGGCTTTCTGCGGATCAGACTGTCACTCTGACGGGTTGTCTTCCTGGCGCAACTTCCCTATATCGACGATTGAGAGGTTGGCGCGGGCGAGCGCCTCGCCAACCTGGTCAGGTCCGGAAGGAAGCAGCCACAACGAGCCCCGCTTGGGTCGATGTCCAACCTCTCACTTCATCCCGCAATCGTCACATCTTTCCGGTCGGAACGGACTTGCTGCTCCGCAGACTCGATCAGCCTCGGCCAGACCGCTTTGTTTTTGCGCGCAAAAACACCAATGTGGCCAATGGATTTCAGCCCGAAATCCTTTGGTTCAAGCACATGACGGTTGGCGTCCGGGCCGTATAGCTCGGCCAGCCTCCAGACCGCATTTTCAGGCACCATCTGGTCGTCCGAAATCGCAAACAGGTCAACCGGACCACCGGCCCGCGGCCAGGTCGCTGCGGGCAGGCTTTGGCCAATTTCAGGCAAATAGCTGTTCGGCGAGGTGCACCATTTTCGCCATTGCCAGTAGACCTTTGACGGCAGGTCCGAGCCAAACCCAATGGCCTTGCCGGGCAGATACCCCAGCATATGAACTGCAAAAGGCGCATGACCGTACCAGAAGATTCCGGCCAGCCCCCTGTAGGGCCACGGATGATCCGACAACGTAACCAGGCCTGAACACACACAAATCATCCGGTCGACCTGATCCACATCCGATTGCAATGGCCCAAGCATACCCCCCAGCGAATGACCAATGGTCCACTGCCGCGCACTTGGGAATCGCCGCCGCATCTCGGCCCGGGCCGCGGGAATATCGACCAGCGCCCAATCGGACATGGTGACACGCGAATCCTTCAGGCGCCCCGATAACGATTTTCCGAAATCGCGGTAATCATAGGTGAGGCAGGCAATGCCCTGCTCTTCCGCCAGCCACCGGGCAAAATGCTGATAATAGTCCTGGGGAACGCCGGTCGCGCTGTTCAGAACAACTACGATATCAGGCGCTGCAACAGGCAGGTACAGGCGACCCGACAGCATCGCCGTCCCGGCGGGAAATCGTATGTCTTCGGTCAAGACCCGTTCCTGTATGTCCAACATCTCATGCTCCGCTCTCAACTGAACAGTTCAGTTCACCTATCTGTCAGGCCAGTCGCCCGCTCAAGTCAACCCGGTGCAAACATGACCAAACGTCCGCTTTCCCGACCACGCATCGGACCAAATGCCTCGGCCCGCGCTATGCGCTTGACTCGGGGACCCGGCAACCGCTAGCGATGAGGCGATGGTTTCCGCGCCCTTTCCGGGGCCGGGATGAAAAGGGAACACGGTGCGGTTCTGTCTGGCATTGCCGGAAGGAACCAAGGCCGAGACTGCCCCCGCAACTGTAAGCGGTGAGCAATGCCGAAACACCACTGGCCGAAGGGCTGGGAAGGTCGGCAAAGCGATGACCCGCAAGTCAGGAGACCTGCCATCGATACTGAAACCGAAACTCGGGCGGGGTGTCCGGGCAGGTCCTGATGGCATAGCCCCGTCACACCTGATCCTTGCCCCGCGCCGCGCGCGGAGGGCGCATTATGATCTGGAAGACAAGGACACACGAATTTTCTGCCACTGTGTGCCAGCGCACCGGCAAACCCTGTCCGGCACTGGCGCAAATGGCGCGGGCTCTGACGCGCGCCGTGGCAAGCGCCGGCCCGGCCGCAACCCCGCAATTCGCCATTGAAGGCAGCAGCGAGCTTGCCCATTGCCCCGAAGGGTGCATGGCCCGGTTCCACGCGCGGCCAGACAAAATCCGGGTGTTTTGCGGAACGAATGAGGAAACTCCGGGCGACAGGTTGGAGGATTATGCAGACATGATGTTCTGCGCAGAGTTCCGTGCGCTGCCGTCCGCAATTCTGTCGGACCCGCCCTGCGCCATGCTTGAAGCTTCGGCCCTGGCAGGTCGCCAAGTAGCGGCCCAGGCCGGACATTTGTCGGCCTGACCTACGGGTCCGCGCTGGCCGGAATCAATTGCGTGGCCCATGCCAGTTGTGCATCTGTTTCAACCGCACAGGGCCGCACCGCCCTCAACCGTTTCAGGGCTGCACCCGGTTGCTCGCCGCATTCGACCATCAGGCGCAACACCACCATTCCGGACCGGCCACAGCCGCCCCGGCAATGCACCAGAATGCGCCCGCCCCCTGACAGAGCATGGCGGACGGCCGCGCTTACATCGGGCCAGCGCGCAGTCACGGCGTCGGGGGGCGCACCGAAATCTTCGACCGGCAGATGGACCCAGCGGCAGGCGCGCGCCTGAATGTCGGTTCCGAAGTCACGCGCGCCGTCCTGCAGCATCTCGACTTCGGTCGTCATTGAAATGACAAGACCGGGCTTCCAGTCGGAAATCGCATTCAGGTCCTGGGCATATTTACCCCCACGCCCCGGCATTGATGTCAGGGCCAGAGTACCTCCTCCGACCTGCAGCGCATGAATAATCATCTGAGACATGCAACGCGCCCTCCTTAATCGTTACGCACAAGAATCCGGTCAAAAATGCTTTCGCCTTCATTTTTACGCGCATCCCGAAGCATTCCCAAATGAATTTCGCGAACCGGCTGTGGACGCAGGCGGCGGCGCACTCTACGCTGCACTTCTGATACGAATCCGACAGAGCAGAAATGACCGACACGCCCAGCCCCGCTTATCAGGTTCTTGCCCGCAAATACCGCCCGGAAACCTTTGCCGACCTGGTTGGTCAGGATGCCATGGTGCGCACCCTAAAAAACGCGTTCGAGGCAGACCGGATCGCGCAGGCCTTCATCATGACCGGCATCCGCGGCACCGGCAAAACGACAACGGCGCGGATCATCGCCAAGGGCATGAACTGCATCGGCCCCGATGGCGACGGCAAACCGACGACCGAACCCTGCGGCCAATGCGAACATTGCGTGGCGATCATGGAAGGCCGCCATGTCGACGTGATGGAGATGGACGCCGCCAGCCGCACCGGCGTGAACGATATTCGCGAAATCATAGACAGCGTCCGCTATCGTGCTGCCAGCGCGCGCTACAAGATCTATATCATCGACGAGGTTCACATGCTCTCGACCAGCGCGTTCAACGCGCTGCTCAAGACACTTGAGGAACCGCCCGAGCATGTGAAGTTCATCTTCGCGACTACCGAAATCCGCAAGGTTCCGGTTACGGTCCTGTCGCGCTGCCAACGCTTCGACCTGCGCAGAATCGAACCCGAGGACATGATCGGTCTTCTGAACAAGATCGCCGCCGCCGAGGGCGCCCAGATCGCAGAAGACGCGCTGGCGCTGATCACCCGAGCGGCCGAAGGTTCGGCGCGTGATGCAACTTCGCTGCTGGATCAGGCGATCTCGCACGGGGCCGGTGAAACCAGTGCCGATCAGGTCCGGGCGATGTTGGGTCTGGCGGACCGGGGCCGCGTCCTGGACCTGATGGACATGATCCTGCGGGGCGACGCGGCGGGGGCGCTGACAGAGCTAAGCGCTCAGTACGCCGAGGGCGCCGACCCGCTTGCCGTGCTGCGCGATCTGGCCGAAATCACCCATTGGGTGTCCGTGGTCAAAATCACGCCAGACGCCGCCGAGGACCCGACCGTTTCGCCCGACGAACGCGCACGCGGACAGCAAATGGCCGAAGCCCTGCCGATGCGTGTCCTGACCCGCATGTGGCAAATGCTGCTGAAAGCGCTCGAAGAGGTCTCAGCTGCGCCAAACGCCATGATGGCAGCGGAAATGGCCGTCATTCGGTTGACCCATGTGGCCGACCTGCCAAGCCCGGAAGAACTGATCAAACGTTTGCAGGACGCACCTCCACCCACGCCGAACGGAGGCCCCGGTGGCGGCATGGCCGTACCCTCGCACGCCCCGGTACAACCTCAGGCATCGGCAAGGTCTTCCTACGTTTCCGCTCCGAATGGCCCTGCCGGCGCGCCGACTGCGGCCCTGGCACAGGACGTCCAAACCGCTCTGGCGCGCTATCCGACCTTCGAACATGTGGTCGAACTGATCCGGACAAATCGGGACGTAAAGCTGCTGGTCGAGGTCGAAAACGGTGTGCGGCTGATGTCCTACTCACCGGGCCGGATCGAATTTACGCCGACCGATCATGCCCCGACAGACCTTGCCCAACGGCTGGGTTCGGCGCTGCAGCGATGGACAGGCAATCGGTGGGCGGTATCCATTGTGGCAGACGGCGAAGCCGCCACGATCGCCGAGGTCCGCGACGCGGCCGATCTCGCGCTAAGGGCCCAGGCCGAGCAACACCCGCTGGTTCAGGCGGTACTCATGCAGTTTCCCAAGGCGCGCATCAAACGGATCGAAACCCCGGAACAGCGCGCCGCCAAGGTCGAAACCGAGGCTCTGCCCGAGGTCGAAGACGAATGGGACCCGTTCGAAGAGGACTGAACATCTGCCTGGAATACAGGAGGATGCCCATGCCCCTTGTGTCACGCAGTCACCCTTCGTATTTAGGCGTCAAATCGATTTACAGGAGAAACCCGATGCTCAAAGGTTTAGGCGGTCTGGGCGATATGGCCAAGATGATGAAATCCGCGCAGGACCTGCAGACCAAAATGGCCGAAATGCAGGAAGAACTGAACAACCTCATGGTTGTCGGCGAATCCGGCGCCGGTCTGGTCAAGGCCACCGCCACCGCCAAGGGCGAACTCAAAGGTCTGGACATCGACCCGTCGATCTTCAACGGAGACGACAAGGAAGTGGTCGAGGACCTGATCCTGGCTGCCATCAAGGACGCGCAGACCAAGGCCGCCGAGCGCTCTCAGGCGGAAATGGCCAAGCTGACTGAAAGCATGGGGCTGCCGGCAGACATCAAGCTGCCGTTCTGATCTTCATCTTTTCCAAAATACTCCCGCCGGAGGCTCCCTTCGGTGCCAAACAGGACAGGCCGTGAGTTCGAACAGCGACATCGACAACCTGATCGACCTGATGGCCAAGCTGCCGGGCCTTGGCCCGCGCTCGGCCCGTCGCGCTGTTCTGCACCTGATCCGAAAACGCGCCCTGCTGCTGACACCGCTCTCGGACGCAATGCAGCAGGTCGCCGCCACCGCCCGCGAATGCCTGAATTGCGGCAATGTCTGTACCGCTGACATCTGTGACATCTGCGACAGCGAGGCCCGCGCCACCGGAGAGCTTTGTGTCGTCGAGGATGTCGCTGATCTTTGGGCGATGGAACGTGCCGGTGTCTTCAAAGGCCGCTATCACGTTCTGGGCGGTACACTTTCGGCCTTGGACGGTGTCGGCCCGGACGAGTTGCGCATTCCCCGCCTCAAAGACCGCGTGACGGCCGAGGGCATCACCGAGATCATCCTTGCCCTGAACGCCACAGTCGACGGACAGACCACCGCCCACTACATTGCCGACCAGTTGGAGGGACAGGTCCGCCTGACCTCACTTGCGCAGGGTGTGCCAATTGGGGGTGAGCTGGATTATTTGGACGACGGGACGATCACGGCGGCGCTGAGGGCGCGGAAAGAACTGTAAGGTCACAGAACCTGCCCCGAGAACATTTTTGAATCATGCTTTGATTTTCCAGAGTTGTGCGTAACTTATGAGCAGATATCCCGATCTATTCGTACTGCGACACGGCGAAACCGAGTGGAATACTCTTGGGAAATTTCAAGGCCGCAAGGACTCTCCGCTGACCGAAACGGGCAAGGCGCAGGCGCGCACTCAAAACCAAATTCTGAGCCGCATTCCGAACACACCCTCTCGGGTCGTCGTCAGCCCGCAAGAGCGCGCGCAGCACACGGCTCGGCTCGCGATTGCACCCCATCTTCAACTGGAAACTGACCACCGCCTGCAGGAAATCGCATTTGGCAAATGGGAAGGTGTATCCAAGAACGTCATCAGGTCGCAGATCGACTACGCCTACGAAAGCTATTTGTGGTTTTTTTGTAGCCCTGGCGGTGAGAGCTTTGAGGAGATATCGGCGAGAGTTAGATCCTTTCTGGATGAGCAAGAAGAACCCTCAATCATTGTGACCCACGGTGTAACTTCTTTGGTGCTAAGGGGGATCTGGCTGGGCCTGGATCAGGAAGATCTGCTTAAGCTGCCTCGCACACAAGGGTGTGTCTTCCATCTTTCCAACGGAACGGAAACGATACTTCGGTAGAGGCGGCTGCAGTATTATCCGACACGTGCCTGCTGCACGCTTTCTGATCACAGCCTTTGGTTATGCGCAAAACTGCGCTAAGGATATCCAAACACTACCATTTTAGCTGGAGCGTTCCCCGATGACCCGCCTTCTCGCCTTCACCTTTGCAGCTTTCACCGCAACCTCCGCTCTGTCGCAACAACTTGTCGACAAAGGCTTTGTCGAGGGCTGGAACATCATGATGGACCCCGCACTTGGCAACGGGTGCCTGATCCAGACGATCTATCAGGATCTGTCGGTCGTGCGGCTGGGCTATGACGCGTTGGGCGATCGCGGATACTTCACCGTTTATAACAAGGCATGGGGCGATATCGAACCGGGGAAAAACTATCCGATCCGGTTCGATCTGGACGGCAAGAGCTTTGACGCCACCGCCATCGGGTTCAGGCAGGATCGCGTGCCAGGGGGGACGGTGTTTTTCACCGACCGCAACTTTGTAAACGCGATTGCGCTGAACAGAACCATGACTGTCTACAACCCGGCAGGTGAGCGTGTGATGGCAATCGACCTCAAAGGCACGGCCAAGGCGCTGGAGTATGCGCGGGACTGCCAGAACAAGAAGCTCTAACGAATCGGATCGAACAAGGCGTCCTTGGCGGTGCAATCGCGGATCACATCCCGTCCGCAAGGCACCGGTTTCAGGTCGCGCGACAGACACAGGCGGACCTCTTCGATGTAACCCTGTTTGCAGGTCACGGTGATCATATCGCGTTCAAGACCGGGGTTTGCTTTCACAAACGCGTCCTCAACGACCGAGGCGGGCAGTTTCACCGACGCATCCAGTTTACGAAACACCGGTGGGCGTTCAACGCGCTCATAGGCTTGGCGGGACAATGCGAAATAGTCAGTCGCGCTGAGGCCCGTACAGGTGCCGTGCTTTTTCCACTGATGCCACGCCAGACCGGAACTGCCCTGAATGTCTTCCATTTCCCGGGTCATGCGGCGCGTTGGCGGTGACTCTGGCGTGCGGCAGTAGGCTGGCCAACCCTGATGGTATTGCGGCCAGAGACCATGCAAAATCCAGCCGCGATCATGCCGCGCATCGCATTGGTCCGATCCGCGCGCATCGCCTTCGCGGGCGCACCAGTTGGGCGACCAGCTGAGCGCCAGTACGAAATAGTCGAACTCACCCGCCTTTTCGCCGTCGGCCAGCGCCGCCATTGAACCGAACACCCACAAAACCAGCCCCATAATCCATTGGCGCATTCGCCTCTTCCCTTCTTGCCTTCCGGCGACTATATACGGGCCAAGTTCCCCGACAACGGAAACCTGCCCCAACACCAAGGGGCCGCCGAATTCCGGCGACGGGAAAGATGTATTTATAGGAGATGGGCTGATGGCAAAACCGCTTATGGCCAAGGCAACAGCCGTATGGCTGGTGGACAACACCACGATCAGCTTCAAGCAGATCGCTGATTTCGTAGGAATGCACGAGCTTGAAGTGCAGGGCATCGCGGATGGCGATGTTGCTGCTGGCGTCAAAGGGTTCGACCCCATCGCCAACAACCAGCTTACCCAGGAAGAAATCGACTCGGCGCAGAACAATCCGCTGCACAAGCTGAAGCTCAAGTTCAATCCCGCCGCCTCGGGCGAGGAAAAGCGCCGTGGTCCGCGCTATACCCCGCTGTCGAAGCGTCAGGACCGCCCGAACTCGATCCTGTGGCTGGTCAAATTCCACCCAGAACTCAGCGATGGTCAGATCGCCAAGCTGGTCGGCACCACCAAGCCGACCATCCAGTCGATCCGCGAGCGTACCCACTGGAACATCGCCAACATGCAGCCGATCGACCCGGTTGCGCTGGGCCTGTGCAAACAGTCCGAGCTGGACGCGATCGTTCAGAAGGCCGCCGCCAAGAAAGCCGCCGAAGGCGGCGTCATGAGCGACGACGAACGCCGCAGGCTGGTGTCGACCGAGCAGTCTCTGGAAATGGACGCCGCGCCCAAGATCCCGACTGCCATCGAGGGTCTCGAGACCTTCTCGCTGTCCGATGACAGCGATGACAAGGAAGAGAACGAACCGATCGTGGACGCCGACAGCTTCTTCAACCTGCCCAAGGGTGGTGGCGAGGAAGAGGATGAAGACGATCTTCGCCCATAATTGACGTGTGACCCCGGCCCGACTGGCCGGGGTTTTGCTTTTTTGGAAGAACCATGCTGAACGTACTGTCAGCCATTTTTGGCCCGCATCGCGCTGTATCCATCTATGCTTTTGTCCAGACGAAGGGTCTGGCCATCGCCGGTGTGCTGGCCCTCATCGCCGTAACGGCAGGTTTGCTGATCCTGAATGACGACGGCGTGCACGAACACGACTCGTTTTTTGTCGCCGATGTTCTGTCCGCTTCGCCGATCAATGGCGATCTGAAGAACGGCGTCGTGGCGTCGGTGCGCCTGCCGGATGGTTCAGCGGCATCGATAACGTCGACCGAAGCTCCGATTGCACAATCAGTTGGCACCAGCGCTTGCGTCGAAAAGCGGGTTTATGTGGAAAGCGGCGAGGCGCGGTACCGGTTCAAATTACCACGATATTGCGAGGCTGGCTGAGCCGCCACGATCTAATTGAAACCGCCCGGCCTGAACGCCGGGCGGTTTTTCATTTTCAGATCATCTCGAACAGTATTCCGGCGATGATTGCACCGCTGATCCCCAGGCCCAGATAGGTAGCAAAGACACGGGGTTTGACCAGCGACCAGACCGCGGCCATTGCCGGGATCGAGCTGACTGCGCCTGCGACCATGAAGGACATGGCGGCACCCGCGCTCATCCCCTGCTCGGTCAGGCCGGCCAGTAGCGGCGGTGCGACGTAGGAATTCAGATAGGCAGGCATGCCAACCAGCGCCGCGATCACGATCGGCAGGACACCGTCACCACCGACAACCCGGGCGATCATGTCAGCCGGTACATAGCTAACCAGAAGCGCCTCGAGCACATAGGCCAGCGCCAGCCATTTGAGCAGGAACACACCATTGTGCACAAACTCGGACCGGAAGCGCACGCGGCGATCGGGGTCCTGCCAGAAACGCCAGACCGGTTTGTCGTCCTTCTTCGGGCCGCAGCCGCAACAACCGGCGGGTTTGTATTCACGCAGAGGCTGCGAGAAGGCGCCGTTGCGCATCAGGGCGCGCACCACGAACCCGCCGAACAGCCCAAGCGCCACTGCCGCAACGGCTTTGCCTACGGCAAACGGCCACCCCAGTGCCCCGGCCGTGATCAACAACGTTGGCGGATCGATCAGGGGTGAGCTGAGCCAGAAGGCCATAACGGCCGACAAAGGCGCGCCAAGGGCCAGAAGTCCGGCGATAAACGGGATGACCTCGCACGAGCAGAACGGAGCCAGGCCACCAAACAAGGCGGCCAGAAAGATCATTCGTGTCTCGCGCCCCTCAAAGGCCCGTGCCACCATGACCTCGGCCCCTGTTGCCTTGAGATAGGACAGCAGCAACACGGCAAACAGGATGTATTGACCGGTATGGGCCAGCGCCTTGCCGGCAAACGTTACCACCTCGGTCCAGTTTCCGGAATCCAGAACAGCGACGGTTGCAAGAAGCGCCACGATCACTGCCCAGGGCGTTTTAATCAGATCGGCGACGGATCTGGCCGGTACCTTCGGATTTTGTGTCAGTTCAGCCATCGTTCGCGGCCTTTCCCACTTCGTCCATGCAGCACTCACTCAGAATGAACTGGGCAAGATCCCGAAGCTCATCGAAACAGGCGCGGTTAATCGTGGTGCGCCCGATCTTTTCCTGTTCCACGACACCACCAGCGGCAAGGAACCGCAGATGATGGGCCAACGTCGATGGCGCAATGCCCGTGCGACTTTGGATTTCGCCCACGGTCAGGCCCGCCTGCCCGGCGCGGACCAGGGTCTTAAGAACTTTCAGCCGGGCCTCGGACCCCATGGCTGAAAACCCTGCAGCAGCGGTTTCCCACATTTTCATCACCTCTATTAAACTAATTTTCTAGTTATTTAGGTTTATGGTTTCATCGTGTCAACAGATTTTTGCCAAATCGTGCCACAAGATGTTAAGTCCAGATTGCCCCGCGATTAAGTCCACTCTATAAGGCCCTATGGGGATATCGGTCGACACATTCTTTCTTGAGCTGAACGGACAGGGCACGCTGCAGGCGCAAATCCAGCAGATGATTGCCGAAGGCATCTTGTCAGGGCGGTTCCACGTTGGCGAAAAACTGCCCTCGTCCCGCAAACTTGCCGCGCATCTGGGCGTCAGCCGGATCACGGTGACTCTGGCCTACACCGAGCTTCTGGCAAATGACTACCTGACTGCCAAAGGGCGGTCCGGGTATTACGTCTCAAACAACGCGCCGGTGCCGCCAAAATACACTCCGGTTCAGCGTGGGGCTGAAAATGTTGACTGGAATACCGCGCTGGCGCGCCGGTTCTCCGAAGGCGATGTCCTTCCCAAGCCCAGCGACTGGCGCGATTACCGGTATCCTTTCATCTACGGCCAGGCAGACCGAACCCTGTTCGATCACGCAAACTGGCGTCTGTGCGCCGTACGGGCGCTGGGTCACAAGGATTTTGCCTCGCTGACCGGCGACTATGTGGATCAGGATGATCCCCTGCTGATCGAGTTTATTGCCCGTCATACCTTGCCGCGCCGGGGAATCGCGGCGCGCCCAGAAGAGATTCTGATCACGCTGGGCGCCCAGAACGCGCTTTGGCTGGCCTCGCGTATACTGCTGAACAAAACACGCAAGGCGGCGATTGAGGACCCCTGCTATTACGCCCTCCGCGAACTGTTGAGCCACTCCGAGTGTCAGCTCACACCGCTGAAGGTCGACCGGGACGGCCTTTCGCCGGACATCATCCCCGACGATACGGACGTCATCTTCACCACGCCAAGTCACCAAAGCCCGACCACCGCGACCATGCCGGTGTCTCGAAGGGGCGAACTGCTGAACAGGGCGCGCCAACTGAACGCGATGATCGTCGAAGACGATTACGAATTCGAGATGTCCTTTCTTGGCGCGCCCTCACCCGCTTTGAAATCCATGGACCGGGACGGGCGCGTAATCTACGTCGGCAGCTTCTCGAAATCTTTGTTTCCCGGTTTGCGCCTTGGCTACATGGTCGGGTCCGAGCCCTTCATTCGCGAAGCCCGCGCCCTGAGATCGCTGGTTCTGCGCCACCCGCCCGGCCACATCCAGCGCACGGCCGCCTATTTCTTGTCGCTCGGGCACTATGACGCGCAGATCCGACGCATGTCGAACGCGCTTTCCCAAAGGCGGGACGCCCTTGAGAAAGCCGTAGAACAATACGGCCTGACGGTTGCCGGTCGCGGTATGTTGGGCGGATCATCGATATGGATGTCGGCACCCGACCATGTGGATGCGACACAGCTTGCGCGCAACCTGCAAAGCCAAAGCGTACATATCGAACCGGGCGAGCCATTCTTTTCCGGACCGGACCGCCCGCAGAACTTTTACCGCCTCGGATATTCGTCAATCACTTCGGATCGCATAGCCCCGGGTATCAAGCTGATTGCCGACGCAATCCGCGCGTATTAGGACGCCCGGCTTTCAAACAGAATCGCCCTGTGCCTCACCCTCCCAAGGACGCCAACGGCGCGACAGGGGACCGGCGGTACCTTTTATTGGCGAGTGATCCGACCCGACTCTGGACATATTCCGCCGCGCGTTCTGGCCCTAACGCAGCTGCCACCCTTGCGCCAAAACCATATGCAAAGGCAAGGCAAGGTGCCTGGCCCGTTCCACCTTTGCTTGGAGAGCGCACACATGAAAATGACCACGGAAGAGGCCTTTGTTAAGGTCCTGCAAATGCACGGAATCGAACACGCGTTCGGGATCATCGGGTCGGCTATGATGCCGATCTCCGACATTTTTGGAAAAGCTGGCATCACTTTCTGGGATTGCGCACACGAAGGCTCGGGCGGCATGATGGCCGACGGCTACACCCGCGCCACCGGCAAGATGTCGATGATGATCGCGCAGAACGGCCCCGGCATCACCAACTTTGTCACCGCCGTCAAAACCGCCTACTGGAACCACACCCCGCTGCTGCTGGTCACCCCGCAGGCCGCGAACAAGACCATGGGTCAGGGCGGCTTCCAGGAAATGGAACAGATGCGCATGTTCGCGGACTGCGTCTGCTATCAGGAAGAAGTGCGCGACCCCTCGCGGATGGCCGAAGTTCTGAGCCGCGTGATCACCAAGGCCAAGCGCGCCTCGGCACCGGCACAGATCAACGTACCGCGCGACTTCTTCACCCAGGTTGTTGATATCGACCTGCCTGCCGTCGTCGAATTCGAACTTCCCTCGGGCGGCGCATCCGCCGTCACCGAAGCCGCCGCGCTGCTGTCGGAAGCCAAGAACCCGGTCATCCTGAACGGCGCCGGTACTGTTCTGTCCAAGGGCGGAATCGAGGCATCGAAGGCGTTGGCCGAGCGTCTGGACGCGCCGGTTTGCGTTGGCTACCAGCACAACGACGCTTTCCCCGGCTCCCATCCGCTGTTTGCCGGCCCGCTGGGCTACAACGGTTCGAAAGCGGGTATGGAGCTGATCAAGGAAGCCGACGTTGTTCTTTGCCTTGGCACCCGTCTGAACCCGTTCTCGACCCTGCCCGGCTATGGAATGGAGTACTGGCCCACAAACGCCAAGATCATCCAGGTTGACATCAACCCCGACCGTATTGGCCTGACCAAGAAGGTCTCGGTTGGCATCGTGGGCGATGCGGCCACCGTTGCAACCAATATTCTGGCGCAGCTTTCGGACACAGCAGGCGATGAAGGACGCGATGCGCGCAAGGCGAAAATCGCGGAAACCAAGTCGCGCTGGGCGCAGGAACTGACCTCGATGGATCACGAGCAGGACGATCCGGGCACCACCTGGAACGAACGCGCCCGTGCTGCCAAGCCCGACTGGATGAGCCCGCGCATGGCGTGGCGCGCCATTCAGGCCGCACTGCCGAAAGAGGCGATCATCTCGTCCGACATCGGCAACAACTGCGCCATCGGCAACGCCTACCCGTCGTTTGAGGCAGGCCGCAAATACCTGGCCCCCGGCCTGTTCGGCCCCTGCGGCTATGGCCTGCCATCGGTGATTGGCGCCAAAATCGGCTGCCCGGACACTCCGGTCGTTGGCTTCTCGGGCGACGGTGCCTTCGGCATTGCCGTGACCGAACTGACCGCCATCGGTCGTGACGAATGGCCCGCCGTGACCCAGATCGTCTTCCGCAACTACCAGTGGGGTGCGGAAAAGCGGAACTCGACCCTGTGGTTCGACGACAACTTCGTCGGCACCGAACTGGACACCAAGGTCTCGTACGCCGGAATCGCGCAGGCCTGTGGTCTGAAAGGCGTCGTTGCCCGCACCCAGGACGAGCTGACCGCAGCACTGAACCAGGCGATCGAAGATCAGAAGAACGGCATCACCACCCTGATCGAAGCCTTGATCAACCAGGAACTGGGCGAACCGTTCCGCCGTGACGCGATGAAGAAACCCGTCGCCGTTGCCGGTGTGTCCGCAGACGACATGCGCGAACAGATCGTGTAATTGCAGGACGGAGCCGGAGCGCATGACCCTGACACCCATCGAGCTGTTGCGTCAGCGCGCCCCGGCAACCCGACCTGTAATTTCCTTATGCGAAGGCAGTGATCCCCGCATTGTTGCGGGGGCGCTAGCCGCCCATGCGGCTGAACTGGCCGATGTCATTCTGGTCGGCGTACACGCCGACATCGAAGCCACTCTGAAAGACCTGGGCGCGTCCGCATCAGATGGCGTGACGATACACGACCCTGCAACTTCGGATCTGACCGAAGAGTTTGCCCAAACCTATTTCGAACTGCGCCAGCACAAAGGCGTGGATCAGGCCAAAGCCCGAAAAGCCGCCGAATCTCCTCTGGTTTATGCCGCCATGCTGGTTCGCAGCGGGCGCGCCACCGGAACGGTTGGCGGTGCTGTCCATACCACCGGTGATATCGTGCGGACGGCCATTCAGGTGATCGGCATGGCGCCGGACGCGGGAATGGTGTCCTCATTCTTCCTGATGTACCCGCCAGAAAACGCAATGCCCGGCGCGCGGGCGATGCTGTATTCCGATTGCGGCCTTGTGATCGATCCCAGCGCTGCAGAGCTGAGCAGGATCGCACTCGCATCATCCAACTCCGCGCGGGCATTGCTGTGTGTTGATCCCAAAATCGCCATGCTCAGCTTTTCAACCAAGGGCAGTGCGAAACACGCCGCTGTGGACAAGGTCATCGAAGCCACCGAAACCCTGCGGCAGACGGCACCAGATCTTGAGGTCGACGGCGAATTGCAGTTCGATGCGGCCTTCGTACCATCGGTCGGAGATCGCAAATCCCCCGGATCGTCTGTGGCCGGTCAGGCCAACGTCATGATCTTCCCCAATCTCGACGCGGGCAATATCGGCTACAAAATCACCCAGCGCCTTGGCGGATATTCTGCCATCGGCCCGGTTTTGCAGGGGCTGGCACAGCCGGCCAACGACCTGTCACGCGGCTGCAGCGCCGAGGATGTGACTCAGATGATCGCCGTGACCGCCCTGCAGGCCGACGGAACATAGAACTTATATTTGCGCCGTTCGCAGAACGGTGTTCTCAATTCGGAATGAAAGTGACAAGTTCATCCCGACACAACCGACAGGACCCGCCAATGACGCATCAGCAGCCGATCCTAGACACTTCTCCCAAGGTCTCGGACGAGATCAGGCGGACCACCTGCTATATGTGCGCCTGCCGTTGCGGCATCAATGTGCACATGAAAGACGGCAAGGTCGCCTATATCGAAGGCAACCGCGATCACCCGGTGAACAAGGGCGTTCTGTGCGCCAAGGGCAGTGCCGGGATCATGCAAGTCAACGCGCCGTCACGGCTGCGCGCACCGTTGAAACGGGTTGGGCCGCGCGGCTCGGGCGAGTTCGAAGAAATCAGCTGGGACGAGGCGCTGGACATCGCCGTCGGCTGGCTGAAGCCCTTGCGCGAAGACAACCCCGAGAAGCTGGCCTTTTTCACCGGCCGCGACCAGTCCCAATCCTTCACCAGCTTCTGGGCGCAGAATTTCGGCACCTGTAACTATGCAGCCCATGGCGGGTTCTGCTCGGTCAACATGGCAGCTGGCGGCATCTACACGATGGGCGGCGCATTCTGGGAATTCGGACAGCCCGACTGGGATCACACCAAGCTGTTCATGCTGTTCGGCGTGGCCGAAGACCATGACAGCAACCCGATCAAGATGGGCATCGGCAAAATCAAGGCGCGCGGCGCGCGGGTGATCGGCGTGAACCCGATCCGGTCGGGCTATAACGCTGTTGCTGACGACTGGGTTGGCATCACACCCGGCACTGACGGATTGTTCATCCTGTCGATGATCCATGTGCTCATGAAAGCCGGCAAGATCGATCTGGACTATCTCAGCCGCTACACCAACGCGCCTGTGCTGGTAAACGCCTCGGACGGGCCGGAACAGGGCCTGTTCCTGCGCGATACAGACGGCAAACCGCTGGTCATTGATCGTGCAACCGGCGAACTGACCGCCTTTGACAAACCCGGCGTGCGCCCAGACCTGTCGGCCACCTACGAAAAAGACGGCGTCACCCACCGCCCGGTCTTCCACCTGATGGCCGAGAAATACCTCAGCGAGGAATACGCCCCCGAAGCCATCGCCGAAAAGTGCGGCATCCCCGCCAAGCGCATCCGCGCCATTGCAGCGGAACTCGCCCGCGTCGCCTTTGACGAGGCCTTCCAGATCGATCAGGAATGGACCGATTTCCGGGGCGAGAAACATGACAAGATGATCGGCCGCCCCGTCGCCATGCACTCGATGCGCGGCGTCTCGGCCCATGCCAACGGATTCCAGACCTGCCGGGCGCTGCATGTGCTGCAGATCATTCTGGGCACGGTCGAGGTGCCCGGCGGCTTCCGGTTCAAACCGCCCTACCCCAAACCGGTCGAGGCACACCCGACGCCACACTGCAAGGTCACACCGAACTCACCGCTGGACGGCCCGCATCTGGGCTTTGTACGCGGTCCGGATGATCTGGCGCTGAAGGCCGACGGCAGCGCAGCGCGGATCGACAAGGCGTTCACCTGGGAAAACCCGATGTCCAGCCATGGTCTGATGCATATGGTGATCTCGAACGCACATGCCGGCGATCCCTACAAGATCGACACGCTGTTCATGTACATGGCCAACATGTCCTGGAACTCGACCATGAACACCAAGGGTGTCATGGACATGCTGACGGACAAGAATGAAAACGGCGAATATGTGATCCCGCATATCATCTATTCCGACGCCTATTCCTCGGAAATGGTCGCCTATGCCGACCTTATCCTGCCCGACACCACCTATCTGGAGCGGCACGATTGCATTTCGCTGCTTGACCGCCCGATCTGCGAGGCGGACGGCGCCGCAGACGCCATCCGCTGGCCGGTGATCGAGCCTGACAGGGATGTGCGCGGGTTCCAGACGGTTCTGATCCAGCTTGCCAACAAGCTGGGCCTGCCCGGCTTTACGAACGAAGACGGCGCCGCCAAGTACACCGATTACGCCGACTATATGGTCAACCACCAGCGCAAGCCGGGCATTGGCCCGCTGGCCGGCTTCCGCGGCGAGAACGGCGATCAGGCCGGGCGCGGCGAGGTGAACCCGGATCAGTTGGACCGTTACATTGAAAACGGCGGGTTCTACGTCGAACATGTGCCGGATGAGGCGCTGTACTACAAACCCTGGAACAGCGCCTATCAGAACTGGGCCGTCAACCTGGGCCTCTATGACAGTCCACAACCATACCTGTTCCAGCTCTACTCCGAGCCGATGCGAAAATTCCAACTGGCAGCCGAAGGGCATGGCGAGCGCCAACCGCCCGATCATCTACGCCAGCGCATCAAGGACACGATGGATCCTTTGCCGATCTGGTACGAAACCGATCAGACCGGGAACGAGGGGTTCACCGTCAACGCCCTGACCCAGCGGCCCATGGCAATGTATCACAGCTGGGGCACCCAGAATGCGTGGCTGCGCCAGTTGCACGGACGCAACCCGCTCTATGTGCCGACCAAACTGATGCGAGAACACAACCTGTCGGACGGCGACTGGGCCAAAGTCACGTCTCCGCATGGTGAAATCACCGTGCCGGTGATGGAAATGGCGGCGCTGAACGACAATACTGTCTGGACCTGGAACGCCATTGGCAAACGCAAAGGCGCGTGGGCCCTGCAGGAGGACGCCCCCGAGGCCACCAAGGGATTCCTTCTGAACCATCTGATCCACGAGCTTTTGCCCCCGAAAGGTGACGGGCTGCGTTGGGCAAACTCCGATCCAATCACCGGGCAGGCCGCATGGTTCGATCTGAAAGTCAAAATCGAAAAAGCAGCCGCGCCGCAGGAAATGACGGAAAGCCAGCCGGCCTTCCCACCGATCAAATCACCTGTCGGAACCGGTCCGACCGATCTGGCATGGAAGGTGGGCAAATGACCGAGGTCCAAACTTCATCTGGCCAGAAATATCCCGGGGGTGAATTGAGCCGGAGGCTCAAGAGGGGGCTGGCCCCCTCCCCGGCAGCGGAGATCCAATGACATGACCCAACTCCCTCAGTCAACCGAGCGCAAGATGGGTCTGGTGATCGACCTGGACACCTGTGTCGGCTGCCACGCCTGCGTGATTTCCTGCAAAGGCTGGAACACCGAAAACTATGGCGCGCCTTTGTCGGATCAGGATGCCTATGGCGGCAACCCGTCGGGGACTTTCCTGAACCGCGTGCATTCCTACGAGGTGCAGCCTGCCGAAGGGCACGCCCAGCTGATCCACTTCCCCAAATCCTGCCTGCACTGCGAAGACGCGCCTTGTGTCACCGTCTGCCCGACCGGAGCCAGCTACAAACGGGTCGAGGATGGAATCGTACTGGTCAATGAAAGCGACTGCATCGGTTGCGGCCTGTGTGCATGGTCCTGCCCTTACGGCGCCCGCGAACTGGATCAGGCCGAAGGGGTGATGAAAAAATGCACCCTCTGCGTCGACCGGATTTACAACGACAACCTGCCCGAGGTGGATCGCATCCCGTCATGTGTGCGTACCTGCCCCGCCGGGGCCCGGCATTTTGGCGATCTGGGTGATCCGAACAGCGATGTATCAAAACTGGTCGCCGAACGGGATGGCATGGATCTGATGCCGGAAATGGGCACCAAGCCCGTCAACAAATACCTGCCGCCGCGCCCGAAGGACACTGTCGAAGAACAGATCGACATCCTGGCACCGCTTCTGGCACCCGTCGCCGAAGAACCTAAGGGCTTTCTGGGCTGGCTCGACAAAACTCTGGAGAAGCTCTGATGCATCCGGCACCTTCCGTTATCATCTTCACCACGCTGTCCGGCCTTGGTTTTGGCCTGCTGTTCTTTCTTGGCCTTGGCAGCCCGGACGTCACCGGCTGGGTGGCTTTTGTTTTCTACGCTATCGCTTATGGTCTGGCCGTTGGCGGCCTGATGGCGTCGACCTTCCATCTGGGCCACCCCGAACGCGCGCTGAAGGCGTTCACCCAATGGCGATCAAGCTGGCTTTCGCGTGAGGGCTGGTGCGCGGTCATCGCATTGGTTTTTATGGGCCTCTATGCCTTTGGCGCGGTCTTTCTGGGCCAGAGCTGGAGCGTTCTGGGCGCCTTGGGGGCGCTGTTTTCACTGGCGACCGTGTTTACCACCTCGATGATCTATACCCAGCTGAAAACCATTCCACGCTGGAACATGAAACTGACCCCGCTCATGTTTCTTACCTTCAGCCTGGCTGGCGGCGCCTTGCTGGCCGGACAGACGGGATTGGCCCGTCCCCTGCTGATGATTGCCGGGTTGGTTCAGATTCTGTACTGGGTGCGGGGCGACAAAGCCCTTGCGGCTTCAGGGACCGATCTGGGCACCGCAACCGGGCTTGGGTCGAGGGGGACCGTCCGGGCGTTTGAACCGCCGCATACCGGGACCAACTACCTGTTGCGCGAATTCGTGCATGTGGTCGGACGCAAACACGCCGAAAAGCTGCGGATCATTTCGTTCACGCTGGCCTTCCTGGTCCCCGTTGTGTTGCTGGTATTGCCGTTCAGCCATTTCTTTGTGCTGTTGGCGGTGCTGTCGCACCTGGCTGGCGTTGCCGTATCACGCTGGTTGTTCTTCGCTCAGGCAGAGCATGTGGTCGGACTGTATTACGGCAAGCGTTGAAACGAGGGGGCCAGCCCCCTCCTGAACCATAGGCTCAGTCCACCACCGGGGGAATTTCGAACCAAAGAAGTCCGGATACCGGAAAGAAATAGGGCGGCTTCACCCGGTGAATTCCGCCCTTTTTTCGTCTCGAACGCGTTCAGAGAAGTCCGGCGTGGGCCATTGCCGCGTCGATGGCGGATTTTGTGCTGCTGTCCAGCCCTGTCAGGGGAGAGCGCACGTCTTCACTGCAACGGTTCAGTTTGCTGAGCGCGTATTTGGCGCCGACAAGGCCGGGTTCGATGAAGATTGCTTCGTGCAGGGGCATCAGACGGTCCTGATAGGCCAGCGCCTTGGCGTAATCACCTGCAAGGGTCGCCTGCTGGAATTCGGCGCACAGGCGCGGGGCCACGTTTGCCGTCACCGAGATGCATCCGACCCCGCCATGCGCGTTGAAGCCCAGAGCGGTCGCATCTTCCCCGGACAATTGGCAGAAATCGGTACCGCAGCTTGCCCGCTGCTGGCTGACCCGCGCCAGATCGCCGGTTGCATCCTTCACCCCGACAATGCGCGACAGCTGTGCCAGTTCGCCCATTGTCGCCGGTGTCATGTCGATCACCGAGCGGCCCGGGATGTTGTAAATGACAATCGGAATACCCGCGCAATCATGCAACGCCCTGAAATGGGCAATCAGACCCTTTTGGGTCGGCTTGTTGTAATACGGCGTGACAACCAGAGCCGCAGCCGCGCCGACCTTCTCGGCGAACTGCACGAACCGGATCGCTTCGACCGTGTTGTTGGATCCGGCACCCGCGATGACCGGTACGCGGCCGGCAGCGGCCTTGACGACCTCTTCCACCACCACTTCGTGTTCTTCATGGCTGAGCGTTGGGCTTTCGCCCGTGGTTCCCACAGGTACCAGCCCGGTCGAACCTTCCTGGATCTGCCATTCCACCAGATGTTTGAGCGTGTCCAGGTCCAACTCACCGTTTCGGAACGGGGTGACGAGTGCTGGCATCGAGCCTTTGAACATGGAACGCTCCTTAGCGTACAGTTTGCTGTGAACGCGCCACCCTTTATCACAATCTTCGGTTTGTGAGTTGATCCCGGCGGCGCAAGGTTTATCCTGAATGGCTGTATCCTTGGTTGGTTGGGAAATGCAAGGGATGACACGTTTTCTGGCGGTATTGATCACCGTGATTCTTTGTTCGACGGCTCAGGCGCGCGCGGATGCCGCCGCGGACCTGCGCGCCGCGCTGAACGAGATGCGCAAAGGCGACTGGAACGAGGCCCTGCGCGTCGCAGGAACGCGCGGGTCGGTGTCTCGTGACATCATCGTCTGGCACTGGTTGCGCAGCGGCTTTGGCAGTTCGGGCGATGTACTTGTGTTTCTCGACCGCCGGTCGGACTGGCCCGGACTGGGGTGGCTGCGCCGCAAAAGCGAACCTTCGTTCACCGGGGCCGACCCGGACCGGGTATTGAAGTTCTACGACGGCTCACCGCCGCAAACCGCTGAGGGTGCCTTGAATTTCGCGGTTGCCCTGATGGCCAAGGGTCGCAGGGGCGATGCCGAGGCGGATATCGTGATGGCCTGGCGCACGATGCCCATGGGGTCGGGTTTGCAGAAGGACTATCTGGAAAACTTCGGCAAATTGCTGAAACCGCATCACGCGGCCCGGCTGGACCGTATGCTCTGGGACGGGCATCTGGTTAGCGCTGATCAGATGTTGCCGCTGGTCAGTGCGGATGAACGCAAATTGGCCGAAGCCAGAATCGCGCTGCAAAAACGCCAGCCCGGTGTGGATGCAAAGATTTCGGCAGTACCGGACTCGCTGGCGTCGTCAGCCGGGTTGGCCTTCGACCGATTCGTATGGCGGGACCGCAAGGAACTTGACGACAGCGCCATCGATTTGATGCTGGAACGCTCGACCAGCCCACAGGCGTTGGGCGAGCCGGACAAATGGGCCGAAGGGCGGCGCAGGCTGGCGCGGCTGGAGATGCGCAACGGAAATATCGCACGCGCCTATGACGTGGCGGCCAACCATCACATGACGCCCGAAATGGGCTATGGTTACGCGGATCTGGAATGGCTCGCCGGGTTCCTCGCGCTGCGCAAACTGAACGATCCGGATACGGCCGTGCGCCATTTCCAGAATTTCTCGGCCGCAGTTCAGTCGCCAATTTCCAAAGGGCGCGGCGGCTATTGGCTGGGCCGGGCCTATGCGGCGCAGGGCGATGCGGACAAGGCCTATGACGCCTACGTAATCGGCGCGGATTACCAAACTTCCTTCTATGGCCTGCTGGCTGCCGAGCGCATCGGGCGCCCGTTTGACAGCGAGCTGGCCAACCCGCGCCGTGCACCGCATTGGAAACAGGCCGGGTTTGCGAATTCCAGTGTATTGGAAGCTGGGCTTCTGCTGCTGCGAGCCGGCGAAGATAATCTGACAGAACAGTTTCTGACCCATCTGGTGGAAGGTCTCGATCCGGTTGAGGCCGGTCAACTGGGTGATCTGGTGCTGGAACTCAAGGAGCCACATCTGGCAGTCATGATCGCCAAGCGCGCCGCCAGAACAGGATCGGTTCTGCCTGCGGCCTACTACCCTGTCCATCCGGTGGCCGATATGGGCCTGCCCATGGCGAAAGAAATGACCCTAGCCATTGCCCGCAGGGAAAGCGAGTTTGACCCGGTCGTGGTCAGCGGAGCCGGCGCACGTGGTTTGATGCAGGTCATGCCAGCCACCGCCAAGCTGGTCGCGCAGGAGATGGGTATCCTCAGCGGCCATCAGACCGGACGCCTCACATCGGACTGGCAATACAACGCCAAGTTGGGGGCGAACTACCTGTCCGGGCTGGCCGCCGAGTTCAACGGCAACGTGGTCATGATGGCGGCCGGGTACAACGCGGGACCCAAGCGTCCGATTTCGTGGATGGAACGCTTTGGCGATCCCCGCGCCGGAGAGGTCGACGTCATCGACTGGATCGAAACCATCCCGTTCAGCGAAACACGCAACTATGTCATGCGCGTCGCGGAAAGCATGCCCGTCTATCGCGCGCGTCTGGGCAAGCCGGCCCTGCCCATTCCGTTTTCGCAGGAACTTACCGGCTCAACCCTGGCGTCTTTCGCGCCATAGGGTGAACAGACCTGCCGCCACGACAAGCGCCGCGCCCACGACAACAGCTGGGCGCAGCGTTTCGCCAAATATCGAAATGCCCAACAATGCGCTCCAGACCAGATGGAAATAGGCAAAGGGCTGAACTGCGCTGGCTTCCGCCATTTCATAGCATTTGATCAGCAACCAATGCCCTGTCACGCCGCTGACGCACAATAGTGCCATCCACAACCAGTCCGCCTGGGCCATCGGTTCCCAGAACCACATGCCAACCAGCGTCATGGCCACCGCCCCGACGACACCCGTCCAGAAAAAGCTGGTGGCCGTGCTGTCGCGACGGGCAACGTATCGGGTCAGCAATCCATAGACCGCAAACATCAGGGCCGAAATCAAAGGAATGACAGCCCAGGGGTTGAAGACGCCAACACCCGGTTCGAGAATGATCAGGACTCCGATGCATCCTACCCCGATCGCAGACCAGCGCCGCCAGCCCACCTTTTCACCCAGAACCGGCCCGCTGAGCGCGGCCACTAGCAGGGGATAACAGATGAAAACGGCCATGCTGTCGATCAGCCCCAGAACCGTGAATCCGAAAACGGCCACACAGATCTCGGCCGCCAGCAACACGCCCCGGATGACCTGAAGCCCAAGCTGGCTGGTTTGTGTTGCCGCCTTCAGCCCGCCGGGTGCACGGGCCGCGATGGTGATGACAAATGCCGCGAAGAACCAATACCGGATCATCACGACCATGTAAGTGTTGTAGGTTCCGGCCAGATGACGCGAAATCCCGTCCTGCAACGCAAAGACGATTGTGGCCGCGACCATCAGGGCGATCCCGGCCCGCACGTTGTTCTGCTGACTCATTCTTTGATCGCCCGTGTCATGTGCCGTTTGCGCCCGTATCCGGGCGAACGCGTGACTGAAAACCCGGCCTCGGTCAACGCACGCCGCACGAAACCGGCCGCAGTATATGTCGCGACTGTTCCGCCAGCCACAGTGTGACCGGCGACCTGCTTTATCAGGTCCGACTGCCACAACTCCGGGTTCTTGGCCGGGGAAAACCCGTCCAGAAACCAGGCGTCCGCAATGTCCGACCAAGCGGGCAGGGTTTCACGCGCGTCGCCTTCGATCACTTTCAGGTGCAGTGTGCCAAGATCGCATTCGCCACCTTGCCAATGCGCCAGAAACCGGCTGCTCCAGGGTTGAAGCTCTGGGAAACATGCCAGTGCGCGTGCCATGTCTGCAGGATCCATCGGAAAGGCTTCGAAACTGGTGAAGCTCAGAGGCGTCGTTTGGCCCGATGCCTCCCACGCGGACCAGACCGTCAGCATGTTCAGGCCGGTTCCGAATCCAAGCTCGGCGATTCGGAAACCCGGCGCGAAGCGACCGGGCAGATCGTTGCCCGTCAGAAACACATGCCGTGTCTCTTCCAGCCCGTTCTGGAGCGAGTAATATGGATCGTCGAACCGGTCCGAAATCGGGATCTGCTCGTCCGTCCAGGTCAGTTCGGCGCGCTGGTCTGCCATCGGGGAATCCTGTAGCTAGGCGGCGCGACACTGAACAAGGAAAAGGGGATTGGCAATGGTCGATGTGACAGTGCGTGGCGCGGGTATTTTCGGCCTGTCCATTGCCTGGACCTGCGCGCGGCGCGGCGCAAAGGTGCAGGTAGTCGATCCTTTTGGTCCCGGCTCGGGCTCCAGCGGTGGTCTGGTCGGTGCACTGGCGCCTCATGTGCCGGAAAACTGGAATGCCAAAAAGGCATTTCAGTTCGACAGCCTGATCATGGCCCAAGCGTTCTGGAACCAGGTCGAGGCGACAGGTGGCGTGTCACCCGGTTATGCGCGTCTGGGTCGCCTGCAGCCCATCGCTGACCAGCGCAATCTGGATCTTGCGCATCAGCGCGCTAAAACGGCCCTCGAACTGTGGCAGGGACAGGCAGAATGGCGCGTTGTTGAAACCGCCAAGGCTGGCGCCTGGTGCCCGCCCAGCCCGACGGGATACGTCATCCACGACACATTGAGTGCGCGCATGCTTCCCAGACGGGCCTGTGCCGCGCTGGTTGCGGCCCTGTCCGTGATGGGGGTCGAAATTGCCACAGACGCGCCCGACCGGGGTCGGGTCGTACACACCACCGGATTGGCGGGCCTGCTGGAACTGAACCGCCACTATGGCAAAACTGTTGGCAATGGGGTCAAGGGCCAGGCTGCCCTGCTTAGGTTCGATGCAGGGTCGGTGCCTCAGCTTTTTGTTGATGCAATTCACATCGTGCCCCATGCGGACGGCACTCTGGCCATCGGATCGACATCCGAGCGGGACTATGAAGACCCTTCCAGCACCGACAGCGCCCTGGAAGACGTGATCGACCGCGCCACGCGCGCCGTTCCCGTTCTGCACGGCACCGAAGTGATTGAACGCTGGGCCGGGGTCCGCCCCCGCAGCAAAAGCCGCGCACCAATGCTGGGCGAACATCCTATGCACCGGGGTCAGTACATTGCCAATGGCGGCTTCAAGATCGGTTTCGGTATGGCCCCCAAAGTGGCCGATGTCATGGCCGATCTGATACTGGAAAAACGCGATCAGATACCGGAGGGATTCAGACCCGAAGCCTCACTCTGACACCGGAGTGGCAACCGCCTGCATACATTTCCGGCCGTCCGGCCCCGCGACCCACAGCTCGCGACCGTTCCGGCACAGGGCCGCCGTTTCGAAGTGCATGAGTGGGGAGGACGCGCGGAACGAAAACTCGGACAGCGGCCCCATCAGATCGGTTGCAAACAACATCAGATGCTGCGCCAGCAACGGTCCATGAACGACAAGCCCGTCATAGCCTTCAACGTCGCGCGCATAGTCCAGATCATAGTGGATCCGGTGGCCATTAAATGTCAGTGCCGAATACCGAAACAACAAAGTTGAGGAAAACCTAAGCTCTCGGCGATCCGTTTGGTCGGTTCTGGCCGTTGGCGGCTTCGGCTTGATTGCATCAGCCGAAGGGTCTTCACGGTAAACAAGATCCTGCCATTCCGTCAGACACAGATCTTCCCCCTGCCAGATCTCGTGCCGCAAGGTGACAAAACCCAGCGGCCCGGTCCGGCCAGTTTTTGACGTGGCGCTTTCCAGAAAGGACCGGCGCCGGGCTGGCTTGCCCGCGACCAGGGGCGCGCGGAACCGCAACCGGCCTCCGGCCCACATGCGACGTGGCAGGCCCAGATCCGGGATCAGGCCGCCGCCCACCCTGGGGTGCCCATCCCGGCCAAGCTGATCGGGTGGAAGCGGTGACCAGAAATACAACTGGTGAAAAAACGGCGGAAGCGGTGCGCCCGCCGCAACGGAAACTGGTTGTCCCAGCGCCACCTGCAAGGCAGCGGCGCGCGCGGGATCCATCATGTCCTGCTGTGTTTCGGCCCGAGTTTCATCTGACATGCCCGCACGTTACGCGCCAGGGCATTGCGGAACAAGTACCGCGCCTTGGCCTCAGAAACCGGCCTCGGCTTTCAGCTTCTGCATCAGCGTCCGCAGCGGGTTCTCATAGCGCTCGCTACTCAGCCGCCCCTGATCGTCAAATGCGTTCGAGCTGTCGGCAAGATGGATTTCAGGACCTTGCAAGATGCGCGTCTGAAACGGCACCATATAGGCGCGCAACATCATCTGCGCGCGTTCGCCGCCGGCCCGACCAGCGGCGGCGGACATCACCGCAACGGGCTTGTCCGCCCATGGTTTGCCACTGGTTCGGCTGACCCAGTCCAGCGCGTTTTTCAGCACACCGGACGGCCCCTTGTTGTATTCCGGGGTCGAAATGATCACCGCATGGGCCTGCGCAATCTGGTCAGCCAGCACCTGAACCGACGCGGGAATGCCCTCACCCGCCTCCAGATCACCGTCATACAGAGGCAGGTTGAGGTCGGCCTCGATGAAAGTGCCGGGCTCGAACAACCGCGCGGCCTCGCGCAGCAACTTTCGGTTTGTCGCGTTCTGGCGCAACGAACCGGACAGGCCCAGAAGGGTCGGTTCGGACATTATCGGGAACTCCGCTTTGTTGTTTTCGGGAACTTATACGGGGATAGACCGGGACCATAGCCCTGTTGACGCACAGTCAGTGCGCATGGACAGGGCAAGAGAATGTGCCCTGTCCACGATTGTTGGATCAGATCAGGCGTTGCCGCTGGGCACGACGACAATCTCGACCCGACGGTTCTGCGCCTTGCCATCCGGCGTCAGGTTCGAAGCGACCGGATTGTTTTCACCCTGACCGATTGTAGTGATGCGGGAATAGCTGACGCCATTGGCCTGCAGGATATCGGCCACGGCATTGGCCCGCCGCTCGGACAGGCCCTGATTATAGGTGGCGTCGCCGTCGCTGTCGGTATGGCCGATGATCTGAACGTTCGAATTCGGGTAGTTGACCAGATTCTGCCCCACCTTCACCAGATCGGACCGCAGCCCCGGGCGCACGGTTGAGCTGTCGGTATCAAAGGTGATGTCATTGGGGACGGTGACGATCAGGCGGTCGCCTGTATTGACGATGGTGATCCCGTCATTGGCCAGTTGCTGACGCAGTTCCGCCGCCTGGCGATCAAGCTGATTGCCGATGACGCCGCCACCTGCGGCACCAATGGCACCACCGGCCAGCGCACCCAAAAGCGGATCCGAGTCATTTGCAATAGCACCGACGCCTGCACCGATCAAACCGCCCAGCAAGGCACCCTGCTTTGCATTCTGATTGGGGTCACTTTGCACTGAAAGCGTACCTGGGTCGGTACATGCGCCAAGAACAAGTGCCGAACACAGCCCGGCAGAAATAACAAACTTGGAAATCGTCATGGATTTACCCTCTGCTCATGAACCCGTTCATCGGGTTTGATTTGTTTGGGCCAGTATATCACGGCAGGCCGTTGAAGCCTCAAGCAACATTCCGGTGAAATCGGCAATTACCTGCCGGTCAAGCAGGGGCTGATGACGCATCCCAATTGTTGTTCTCCTGCCAGATGTTGCGCAGCGGCTGGCCCTGACCGCAGAAATGCGCGTCCAGAACGTCACACGCCCAGATCCGGTCCGTGCGAAAGTGTCGAAACCCGTTTCGCAACTCGCACCATGCCGCCAGCATCGTGCATTCGATGTGATAGATCAGCGCAACCGGGCGTACGACACGTTCCGTACGTTCGTCTTCGGAATTGACGTAAACCAGCCTGAGTTTCTGTTCCGCCCGGATTGCCTCGCGGTAGCTGGCAACCGGAACACACCCTTTGTCAGGATCGTCCCGAGGCGCCCCCCACGGCGCCACCTGCAACCAGTCTGCGGGCACCTGCAGCGCTTCGATTTTTCGGCAAACGCGGTCTGCGGCCTGTTGCAGGGTGCTGTCACCCGTGCGGGCCAGCATTGACAGTCCAACCCACAGCGCCTCAATCTCTTCCGCATCAAAGTTCAGCGGCGGCAGATCATACCCCCGGCGCATCACGTAGCCCACGCCCGCCTCTCCTTCGATCGGCGTCCGCTGCGCCTGCAGAGCCGCGATATCGCGGTACACGGTGCGAACAGATACTTCCAGTTGCTCAGCCAGCGCATCCGCTGTCACCGGCGCATCGGACATGCGCAGGATCTGGATAATTTCAAACAGACGGGTAGATCGGCCCATCGCATCCTCCTGACGGTCTGCTGACACAATAGCACACCCCACTGACAGAGTAGTGTCAGGAGAGGGCTGCAATGCTTGGCATATCACGAACAAATGGAGAGCAATCATGCCAAGCCGCGACAACCACGTCATGATGACGCTGAAACTCGGAAGATGGTCGCAGGATCACACCTTGCGCGGGTTTGAGATTGAACGCCAGATCATGGCCGAACGCCACTGTCGGTCCGTGCAACAGCGAAGGCGTGTCAGACGATTTTCTCTGGGCAACCTCAAGATGATATGGGGCTGGGTGCTTTAGCTTCAGAAATCGGGCTTGGCCCTGAATTTCATCGCAACTCCGCCTTCGGGGTTCTTCAGGCGCAGCTCTTCGGAATGCAGCATCAGGCGCGGGTAATCCCGCGCCGCACCCGTCGCATAGAACGGATCACCCAGGATCGGGTGCCCCAATGCCTGCATGTGAACCCGCAGCTGATGCGACCGGCCCGTTTTGGGAAACAACCGGATGCGCGTGCTGCGGTCCTCATGTCGGACGACCCGCCAGTCCGTCACCGCAGGTTTGCCGGTCTCGTGACACACCATCTGGCGCGGCCGGTTTGGCCAGTCGACGATCAGAGGCAGGTCAACCGTTCCGGATTTGGGCTCAACCTGGCCCCACACATGCGCAACATAGGTTTTGCGCGTCTGGCGCTGTTCGAACTGCTGACCCAGATGGCGTTGCGCATGCGGTGTTTGTGCAAACACCATCACACCTGACGTGTCCCGGTCCAACCGGTGAACAAGCAGGGCCTGAGGAAAAACCGCCTGCACCCGGGTCAGAAGGCAATCCGATAGATGCTCCCCCCGGCCGGGTACCGAAAGCAGGCCCGGCGGTTTGTTCACCACGATCAGCTGCGCGTCTTCATGCAGCACATCCAGTGGCGTGTTCGGGGGGGTGTAGGTCTCGCTCATGCGGGCTTGCCTATCGCAGCGCGCGACCTCCCGCAACGTCGTCCTTGCCTGCGACCCATCGTTCGGCAACTCTCGGACCCAGTTGAGGAGGAACAGAGATGCATCCGACAATCGAGCGCATGCAGGACGCGGTTGCAAAAGGTGACGAGGCCCGGATACCGGATCTGCTGGCCGAGAATGTGCAGTTCCTGCCGCCGACTTATTACAGCACATGGACCGGGCGTGCACCGGTTGCGGCGGTGCTTGGGCATGTCAGCCAGGTGTTTTCCGAGTTTCGCTATCGCCGCGTTATGGGCGAAGGTTGCGACTGGGCTTTGGAGTTCCAATGCAAGGTCGGTGAACTGGATGCCGTGGGTGTGGATTTGATCACGCTAAATGACGATGGCCTGATCCAGAAATTCGAAGTGGTCATGCGCCCGCACAAAACCGTCGGCGCCCTGCGCGAGGCGATGATGGCGCGGGTGATGAGCGACGCCCGCTTTCTGGAATTTCGCAAGGCGCTGAGCTGACCATGCGTGCTCCTGTCGCCCCTGATCAGCTTCTGCGCCTTCCGCTGCTGCCGGTTCTGGCGATGCAGGGCCTGTCTGTCCGGCGCAATGCCCAGATGCTGCCCGAGCCATCAGGGCCGCGCGAAGGCCGAGATGGCCGCGGGCCCCGGCTGCGGTTGCTGATCACGGGTGACAGTTCGGCTGCCGGCGTAGGCGCAGGCACGCAGAAACAAGCCTTGTCCGGGCAACTCGTCCAGCGGCTGGCGCGGCACTATTGTGTTGAATGGCGGCTGGAGGCTACGACCGGCCATACAACGCAGGATACTATAGACCGTCTTGGGGCACTGAATACTCAGTTCGATGCCGTGGTGACGGCGCTGGGTGTGAATGACGTCACCCGCGCCGTGACGCAACGCCGGTTTGCCGAACGACAAACCCGCCTGATGTCTCTGCTGACAGGCACCATGGGCGCGCGGCGCGTGATTGTTACTGCAGTCCCGCAAATGGGCCGTTTCCCGGCGCTACCCCAACCTTTGGCCTGGGTTCTGGACCGTCAGGCGCGACGGCTGGATCAGGCGCTGCAGAAGGTGGTCGCAGAGCGCCCTCAGTGCCGGCACCTCGTGCTGGATTTGCCGGATGACCCGGCGCTTGCCGCGCCAGACGGGTATCACCCCAGTCCGAAAACCTACGCGATCTGGGCGGATGAAGTTGCCCGCGCGCTGCGTCAGGACTGAGCCCGAATCTGCCGGATCATCGGAACCGAATAGACAATCAAAGCCGCCCAGATCAGCGGAAAGGCGATCATGCGACCACGATCGATTTGTTCTCCAAACAAGGTAATCGCGGTGATGAAGATCATGGTCGGGGCGATGTATTGCAGAATGCCCATGGTGGACAACCGCACCAACTTGGCGCCGTTGGCGTAAACCAGCAAAGGCACCGCCGTCACCACACCGGCACCCACCAGCAGCATCGTGTCCGCCCCAGCCATCCCAAAATGACCGCTGCCTTGCGCACCCAGCCAGGTCACGTAGGCTAGCGCCGGGATCAGAAGAACCAGAACCTCGAGAAGGAACCCCTGGTTTGGCCCGATAGGAAGGGAGCGTTTGAAGAACGCGTAAAAGCCCCAAGTAAACATCATACCCAGTGCGGCCCAGGGCAGTGCTCCGGCTTCTAGCACAAGTATGATGACGCCCAGCGCTGCCAGCCCAACCGCTACTATCTGCGTTCGGTTCAAAGGTTCGCGCAGCAAAACCGCGCCCAGCGCAATGCTGAACAAGGGGTTGATATAGTACCCCAAGGCCGCGTCCAGCGCCCGTCCGGTGGCAATAGCCCAGACATAGATCGCCCAGTTCACTGAAATCAAAGCGGCCGTCAGGCAGGCCATGCCCAGCATTTTTGGGTTTCGCAGGGCCGCCTTCAGATCACCTGTACGTCCAAGCGCGACCAGCAACAGACCGGCGACCGGCACGGACCAGATCACCCGATGGGCCACAATCTCGACCGGACCGATATGCGCCATCGCCTTCATGTACAGCGGCAGAAACCCCCACAGTACATAGGCGGTTACAGCCAGCGCCAGACCGCGCGGCGTATCGACGTTCTGAGTTGGAGCAGCGATGTCCGCCATGTCAGGTCTCCGGCTGATACCGTTCGTCTTTACGGCAGTTCAGGCCGGGTTGGGAACTGTGATTTCTGTGAACGCACGTATCAAGAACCTTGATAGGATCGCGCCTTGGGCTTTCAGCTGGCTTTTCACCGCTTGCGAGGCTCTGCCTCGCGCTCCGGGATATTTTTGGCCAGATGAACAAGGGATCCTTCATTCATCTGGCTGCAAATATCCCGGGGGAGGCGCAGCTTGCTGCGGCGGGGGCAGCGCCCCCAACGCACCGGTTCAGACTTTGACGCGCTCGGATTTAGGGTCATACATCGGCTTCAGCGATGCCTCTGCCCTAACCTTCACACCGCACACGTCGATCTCATAGCTCGATGCCAATACATCAGCCGCCTTCTCGCCCTCACATGGCACGTATCCCATACCAACGGCGCCGCCCAGCGTGTGGCCATAGTTGCCTGAGCTGAGATAGCCGACATACTCACCATCGCGAATGATCGGTTCATTGTGGAACAGCAGCGGCTCTGCATCGGTCAGCTTGAACTGCACCAGGCGACTCTTTGGCCCGCTTTCCTTGCGCGCGATTACCGCCTCGCGGCCGATGAAATCACTGCCCTTGTCGACCTTGACAGCGAACCCGAGTCCGGCGTCGACAACATGGTCTTCGCAAGTGATATCGTGGCCGAAATGGCGGAAGCCCTTTTCGATCCGGCAGCTGTCCATCATGTGCATCCCACACAACTTCAGCCCCATGTCCTGACCAGCCTCGTGCAGTGTTTCGAACACATGACCCGCCATGTCAGACGAGACATAGATTTCCCAACCAAGTTCACCCACATAGGTCACGCGATGCGCGCGGGCGAGCCCCATGCCGATCTCGATCTGCTGTGCGGTACCAAATGGATTGGTTGCGTTGGTGAAGTCGTTGGGCGAGACCTTTTCAAGCAGCGCGCGGGCGTTCGGGCCCATCACGGCCAGCACCCCTTCGCCCGCGGTGACGTCAGTTATGACCACGTTGAAATTGCCGGCATGGCGTTGCATCCAGGTCTGATCCGCCAGACGGGTCGCCGCCGGGGTGACGACAAGAAAGGATGTTTCAGTCAGGCGGGTGACCGTCACGTCCGCTTCAATCCCGCCGCTGCGGTTCAGGAACTGGGTATAGACGATTTTGCCATTGGGCACCGAGTAGTCGCCGCCGCCGATATAGTTCATGAACGCCTCGGCATCCGGACCTTCCACCCGGATCTTGCCGAACGAAGACATGTCGTACATGCCGACATTCTCGCGCACGGCGCGGTGCTCGGCGGCCGAATTCTCGAACCAGTTCTGGCGCTTCCAACTGTACTGATACTCACGCTCCTGCCCTTCACTGGCGTACCAGTTGGCACGTTCCCATCCGGCCAGTTCACCAAATACCGCGCCCTGTTCCTTCAGGTGGTGGTGGAACGGTGTCCGCCGCACACCGCGCGCAGTCGCCTTCTGACGATAGGGGTAGTGATCGGCATAGAGCAGGCCCAGCGTCTCTTTCGAGCGTTCGAACAGGTACTGTTTGTTGCCCTGGAACGGCTGCATCCGGCTGATATCCACATCGCCAAGGTCAAACGGTTTCTCACCCGTATCCATCCATTCGGCCAGTGCCATCCCCGCGCCACCGGCGGACTGAATGCCGATCGAGTTGAACCCTGCCGCGACCCAGAAATTGTCCATCTCGGGCGCAAGGCCAAGGTGGTAGGCATCGTCGGGGGTAAAGCTCTCAGGGCCGTTGAAGAAGGTATGGATTCCGGCCTCGGCCAGCATGGGCATCCGGTTGCAGGCATCTTCGAGGATCGGTTCGAAATGGTCGAAATCCTCGGGCAACTGGTCGAATTCGAAGGTATCCGGGATACCGTCCATGGCCCATGGCTTGGCGTTCGGCTCGAACGCGCCCAGCAGGATTTTGCCCGCGTCTTCCTTGTAATAGGCGCATTCATCCGGCACCCGTAGCACGGGCAGCTGCGTCAGACCATCGATGTTCTCGGTAACGATGTAGAAATGCTCGCAGGCGTGCAGCGGGACGTTGACGCCCCCCATCCGGCCAACCTCGTGCCCCCACATGCCTGCACAGTTCACCACCATGTCGCATTCGATGTGGCCCGAGGCGCTGCCGTCATCGGCAACCCAGTCCACACCTGTCACCTTGCGGCCCTGTTTGACGATCTCGGTGACTTTCACGCGTTCTTTGACAATGCCGCCGCGCTGCCGTGCGCCCTTGGCAAGCGCCAGCGCGATATTGGCAGGATCGCCCTGTCCGTCCAGCGGCAGGTAAACCGCACCCTTGACGTCTTCGAGGTTCAGATGCGGATAAAGCTCCGCCACGCGCTCGTTCGTGATTTCTTCGACCTCGACCCCGAATGCCCGCGCCATGGCGGCCTGGCGATAAATTTCTTCCTTGCGCTCTTCGGTCAGGGCCACGGTGATCGATCCGCAGCGCTTGAACCCGGTCGCGACGCCGGTTTCCTCCTCAAGCGAGCCATAGAGTTCCTGACTGTACTTCGCCAGTTTGGTCATGTTGGCGGTCGCGCGCAGCTGCGCGATCAGACCCGCGGCGTGCCAGGTGGTGCCGCTGGTCAGTTGCTTGCGTTCCAGCAGCACGACATCTGTCCAACCCTTCTTGGTCAGATGATACGCGACCGAGCATCCGATAACGCCGCCGCCGATGATGACCACTCGGGCCTTGGTGGGAAGATCAACCATCCTGATGTCTCCGCTGTGTCAGGTTTGGGATAAAATGCCACGGATGTGCGACAACAAATGCATCAAAATCGTCAGGTCCTCTGCAAAAATCACCTTTGCGAAGATGCCCGCTTTTCCCGCCGCAGAACAAACGGCGTGATTCCATAAAAGCTCTTGTAAATCGACGAGAATCCGTTGGGAAATCCGCATGCCAGGCCGATCTCGCGCACGCTCATGGTAGTGTTCAGAAGCAGATTGTTCGCGCGCGCCAGCCGCATTTCGCGGTAAAATCCGTTTGGTGTGGTTCCGAAGATCGACCGGAACTTGCGTTCGAGCGACCGATTCGACAGCCCCAGCAGATTGACGATGTCCTGGATCGGCAAAGGGTCTTCGATATTGGCCTGCATCAGCTTGATGCACTGGTCCAGTTTTGCATCCCCGGTCGCCGTGGTCCGAACCCCGGAAAACGGCTGCTGCGAGGAAAAGTCCCGGATGTTTTCGTGCAGCATGATGTCAGCAACCGTCATCCTGGCAGGGCCCGAAACATGGCGCCCGATAACGGCCAGCGCGACATCGGTGGTCGCCTCCATTCCGGCGCAGGTGACGACCGAACCCTGCTGGGTTGCGATGGACATCTTGGCTTCGAACCGGGCGCCCCTTTCGCGCAGGAAAGATGCGTTCTCCCAGTGGGTGGCCATGTCATCCGTGCCTTGCTCGTCAATATAGCGGCTGGCGGCCTCGGCCAGCAAAAACACCTGTGCGCCGCGGTAGGTATAGTCCGAAACCACCCGCCCAAGTGACAGGTCCGGCAGGTCCGGGTCGGAATTGCCGATCACGAACAGATAGTCGGCATCAGGTTGTGCAGAAACCGGTTCGGTTGAAACGGTTGCGCCGCTGCTGCTTTCAACAGGGCCGCCTTTCAACGATCGATAGGTGTACCGAAACGGAGGATTCGGGCAAACGCGGTTGGCAATCCGCAGGACATCGACCAATGACGCGAGCTCCAGCAAAACGTATCCCGGCGCAACCATGATATCGAACTGATGCTGTTTGCCGGATCCTTGCGGTTCGGGTCCTGTCCGCTTTTGCATTCTCGTGCCCTCAGACAATCCTGTGCCCGGCTGCGCGTAACTGTTCGGCCAGTGCCTCGATATGGTCCGGACCGACCTCGCAACAACCGCCTACGATCGTGGCCCCCTGTTCCACCCAGCGCATGGTGTGTTCGGCGTAGACCTGAGGCCCCAGATCGCTGCGCTGTTCAAGCGCGTCGACGGTCGGGGCGTCCTTCAGAAATCCCTCGGAAATTTCGGTGAATCCGTTCGCATAGGCGCCAAACGGCCGTCCCATGGTTGCGATGATCTGCAAAGCCGCAGGCATGGCCTCGGGGGGCGAGCAATTGACGAGCACGGCCTCTGGAGCAAAGCGGTCGACCAGAGGTGAGATTTCCGACAGGTGTTCACCCGACCGCAAACGTGTGCCGTCTGTGTCATCGACGGTCAGGGCCAGCCAGACGGGACGCCCGCCGTTGACCGTGCCGCGCAACGCACCTTCTGCTTCCTGTACCGACGAAACGGTTTCAATCAGGAACAGGTCGACCCTGTCAGCCATCAGTTCGACAAGTTCGGCGTATTTCGAAGCGGCGTCCTCAGGATCGGGCCGCAGGTCGGGCCTGTAGGTGGCCAGCAGCGGACCCAGCGACCCTGCAATGCGCCCTTTGGTTCCCGCGCGTGCGCGTTCTGCCTGAGAAAGGGCGGTGTCCGTCAGCGCTCCGATCTGGTCTTCCAACCCCACACGTTCCAGGCGCGAACGGTGAACAGCATAGGTATTGGTGGTCGCGATCGTAGCGCCGCGGCGAAAATAATCTGCGTGAACGTCGCCCACCAGTTCCGGGTGATCCATCATCACCCGCGTTGACCAAAGCGGCGTTGCCCGGTCGCCACTGCGTTTGACCAGTTCCTGCCCGATGGAGCCGTCCAGAAGGGTGATGTCTGCCATGTCTTACCTCGTTACGGAATCAGGACCAGTTTCCCCGGAAACGCTTTGGATTGGAAATCTTCCTGCGCCCGGGCAATGTCTTTCAGAGGATACGTCTTCGAAACAAGCGGCCTGATCCGCCCTGCATTGATAAGTTCGACAAGCCGTCCGAAAACGTCGAATGCCTGGTGTGTACAGCCATGAATGGTGATGTCCCTCAAATAGATATCGCGCAGATCCGCTTGTACAATCGGGCCTGCTATGGCGCCGGAAACGGCGTATTGCCCGCCCGGCTTCAGCGCCAGAATCAACCCCGGAAATGCCGGTCCGCCGACGACGTCGACCACCACATCGAACATGTCTGGCGGCAAGGCCGCGTCGCGATCAAAGGTATCTATCGCACCCTGTCCCTTGACCACGTCTGCTTTGGAGGCGCTGGTTACACCCCAGACCGAAGCCCCCCGCAATGTTGCAAGTTGGACGGCAGCCAGCCCGACCCCACCGGATGCCCCGGTTATCAGAACCTTTTGTCCGGCCGTTACACCTGCGCGGGTCAGCAGGTTTTCGGCCGTGCCGAAAGCGCAGGGTATTGCCGCAATCTCGGTGTCCGACAGGGGTGACACTGACACGTCGTAGAGGTCGCTTGCCTCGACCAGGCAGTATTGCGCGAAGGCGCCGTCAATCTCAGAACCCAATGCAATGAAACCGCTGGGTTGACCGGGGCGCGGGCGCGGCAAGTTGATCGGACAGGTGACACGTTGACCTGGCTGGAATCCGGTGCCGGACCCTGTCCGCTCAACGATGCCGCACAAATCACCGCCCTGTATTCTGGGAAACTGCAGAGCGCCGCCCCAACCGCCGGCATCGACATCCTGATCGACCGCGTCCGTTGCACCCGTGACATCCGGTGAATACCAGCCAACACGCGTGTTGATGTCGGTATTGTTGACGCCTGCCGCAGCCACCCGGACCAGAACCTGCCCGTGTCCGGGGGTGGGTAGGGGAATATCCTGACGCCATTCCAGTGCCTCCGGCCCGCCATGGCGTGTCAGGTAAACACCGGACATTGTCTCCGGATGGGTCATTGCCATCTCTCCCCGTTACAGGTTTTGCGGATGCATTATGCCCGACAGCGGTGTTGCATCAAATTGCGGGTCCGCCTGACTTTTGGCCGACCCGCAGTTTTCCCTGATGGATCAGGCACGCAACCGCGCGTTTTCCGGATCCCAGAGCGGCTGGTCCTGCTGCACGACGGCTCGGCATTTCCGACCGTAGATTTCGACCTCCAGTTCGGTGCCCGGAGCAGCCAGATCAGGACGCACCATGCCCAGTGCGACCGACGCATTGATGCGATACCCCCATGCACCGGATGTGGTTTCACCCACGATCTGACCTTCATGCCAGAGGCATGACATGTACGGTGCGTCGCAATCTCCGGCCTCGACCAGCATGGTGACGAACTGCTTTTTCACGCCCTGCTGCTTTTCATTCTGGATCGCAGCCTTGCCGGGGAAGTCCTGTGGTTTGTCCAGTTTCACGAACCGCTCCAAACC
This sequence comes from Ruegeria sp. CDSB136, assembly GCF_059610965.1. Taxonomy (NCBI): domain Bacteria; kingdom Pseudomonadati; phylum Pseudomonadota; class Alphaproteobacteria; order Rhodobacterales; family Roseobacteraceae; genus Ruegeria; species Ruegeria sp. CDSB136. The sequence goes on along the minus strand of NZ_JBXWOP010000002.1, from coordinate 136,834 downwards.
GCCTTCCAGAAGCGAGTAGTCGGTCGACAGGTCGCCTTTCCACGCACGATAACCCTTTTCGACACGCAGGGAATTGAGCGCATACATCCCGAAGGGCTTGGCACCCGCGTCAATGATGGCGCCATAGATCGCTGGCATGTGTTCGTTCAGGGCATGAACCTCCCAACCCAGTTCACCTGCGAAGGAAACACGGATCAGGTAAGCGGGTTGCCCGGCGACGGTTGCCGACTGGTGGGTCAGCCATCCGGTCGACAGGTCCGCATCGGTCATGCCCGACAGGATCTCTCGCGACTTCGGCCCCGTGACGATCAGTGTATCGCGGGTGGTGGTCACATCCTCGACCGAAACGCCTTCGGGCATAGCGTTCAGCAGAATGTCGCGGTCATGCCACTGGGCAGTTGCGGCCGTGATCATGACGAACTCGTCCTCGCCCATCCGGATACAGGACATCTCGGTCAGGATGCGACCACGATCATCAGAGATATAGACAAGGTTCATGCGACCCGTCTTGGGCAGGCCACCCGTGACCAGACCACGCAGCGCCTCGGCAGCACCTTCGCCCTTGACCATGAAGCGCGAGAACCCCGGCAGATCCAGTACACCACAATGGTCGCGCACGGCCTCGCATTCCTCCTTTACGCGCTGCTCCCACGGGCCCGAGCGGCCCCATGTGTGGGTGGCTTCAAGCGACGTGTCGTCGCCGGGCTGCGCAAACCAGTTGGCCCGTTCCCAGCCGTTATAGGCGCCCATGACACCGCCCAGCTCTTTCACCTTGGCATGAACCGGCGACAGTTTCTTGTCGCGCGCGGCGGGCCATTCGTGCTGGGGGAAGTGCATGGCGTACTCGTTGCCATAAACTTCCAGACCCTTCTGGTTGCAATAGTCCTGATCGGTGTAATCGGTGTAACGGCGCGGATCGACAGCCCACATATCCCACTCGGTCGCGCCATCGACGATCCATTCGGCCAGCACCTTGCCCGCGCCACCGCCTTGCGCGATGCCAAAGGTGAATGTGTGCGCCTCGAACGCGTTTTTCACACCCGGCATTGGACCGATCAGCGGCAGACCGTCCGGTGCATAAGGGATCGGGCCATTGATCACGCGGCCCACGCCCGAGGTTGCCATCAGCGGCACCCGTTCCATCGCGTCGGTCACGATGTCCTCAATCCGGTCCAGATCATCATTCCACAGCTGGAAGCTGAAGTCCTCGGGCATCGGGTCATCTTCTGTCATCCAGTGGCCCTTACAATTGGGCTCATACGGGCCAAGGTTGAAGCCGTTCTTCTCCTGACGCAGGTAGTACGAGACATCCACGTCGCGCAGCAGCGGCAGCTTCTTGCCCCCGTTTTCCTTGGACCACGCTTGGACTTCGGGGATTTCGTCGGTCAGCAGATACTGGTGGCTCATGACCATCGCGGGAACGGTTCGGCCGCCATAAGGTTTGAACCACTCTCCCACACGCTGCGCGTAGTAACCGGCGGCGTTGACCACATAATCACAGGCGATATCGCCCTTGTCCGTGTGTACGGTCCAGGTGCCGTCGTCATGCTGGGTCACGCCGGTTGCCGGGCAGAAACGGATGATCTTCTGGCCCATGTCGCGGGCCCCCTTGGCCAGCGCTTGCGTCAGCTGCGCGGGGTCGATGTCGCCATCGGTCGGATCATACAGAACCCCCTCAAGATCATGCGTTTCAAGGAAGGGATAGCGTTCCTTGGCCTCTTCCGGGGTCCACATCTCCATCGGGATGCCCTGGTAACGGCCCATCGACATCGCCCGCTCAAATTCCTGCATCCGCTCCTTGCTGTGCGCCAGACGGATCGAGCCGGACTGGTGGTAGTTCATCGGATAGTCGACTTCTTCGCCCAGCCGCGCATACAGCTCGGTCGAGTAGCGCTGCATGTTCATGATCGCCCACGAGGTCGAAAACGTCGGCACGTTACCCGCCGCGTGCCAGGTCGAACCTGCGGTCAGCTCGTTCTTTTCCAGAAGAACGCAGTCGGTCCAGCCCTTCTTGGCCAGATGGTACAGCGAGGAAGCCCCCACCACACCGCCACCGATAACAACCACTCGGGCTTTTGTCGGAAAATCATTCATGTTGTTTGATCCCTGTTACTGTGCCTCTTGAGGCAGATCGTCCGTGATGTCGTAGTAATCGCCCTTGTCGGCCACGAAGATGTGGCGGGCGAGCGTGAAGCCCGTGGGTTCGTCAAGCGCCCCCATGGAAATCGAAATCGTGTCCTCGTCATTGTGTTGCCAGAAAAGGAACGAGCCGCAGGCGCTGCAGAAACCGCGTCGGGCGATATTCGAGGCACGAAACCAGCTGAGCGTGTCACTGGCGGAAAAACTGAGATTGTCCTGATGCGTCGAGGCGGACGCCCAGATATGACCCGACTGCCTGCGGCATTGACCGCAATGGCAGGCCGAGGGCGGTGAAAGCTCACCGTCGACCGCGAAGGCAACCGAGCCGCACAAACATGATCCTGTCTGCATTCTATTACCCCCTTGCTGTAGGCGTGGTGCTGGTTCCCAGCAGCACACCGTAAATGATGAAACATGCAGCCATGATCCGGCGCACCCAGATGTTGAACACCGCGCCCAGCGCCGCCTTGCCCATGAGCGCGCCCAGAAGTGTGAAGCCGGTATAGCTGAGTGTCGTAATGACCAGCGCTGTTGGCATGATGACCGACATTTGCTGCCAGATCGGCACATCGGGCTGCACGAATTGCGAAAACGCGGCCAGGTATCCTGCGACACTTTTGGGATTGATCGTGGCGATGGCCAGTGCATGCAGATAGACGTGCCGCGCTGGACGTTCCGTGGCAGGTACCGGCTTTGCCGCGTTCATCCAGCCGCGCACGCCCATCCAGATCAGGAACCCTGCCCCGATCAGTTTGGCGATGAAAAACCCGGTTGGGGACGCCGCGATCAATGCGGTCACGCCCAGTGCCGACAGGATCAAAAACGCGCTGGCCTGAGTCACAATGGCCAGAACACCCAGCATCGCCTTGGCAAATGGCAGGTTCATCCCGTTCGAGATGCAATTGACCGCGTTCGGCCCCGGTGTGGTAACGAATACCACCCAGAACAGCGCGAATATGGTCCAGGCCTCAAAGCTCATCAGTATACCGGCGGGGCGATGACCCAGACCGCAACCGCGGGCTCGTCATAGGGGTTGGACCATTGATAGGGCTCGTGCTTGATCCGAAAACTGTCACCCGGACCGACCGTGTATTCACGATCGCCGATTTTGAGATCAAGCCGCCCGGAGACCATGTAACCGACCTCTTGCGTCGGGCGATTTGCAGGGGTTTGCATGCGGGACTGGGGTTGAAAGGTAGAATGCACCATCTCGAAATCGTCGGTCAGATCAGGAGACAGCAGTTCTTCGATCAGCCCTTCTTCGCCGGACCCCATCGGACGCCGGGATCCGGCCCGGACGACATAGCCCTGTTCGGCGGCAGGCGCCGCGGAATGCGCAAACAGCATCGACATCGGAACACCAAGACACTGGGCAATCTGGCGCAGATCCGAGATCGATGGTTCGGACTTGTCGCGCTCAACCTGGCTGAGCCAGCCGACGGACCGGTCCAGACGAGTCGCGATATCGGTCAGCGTCAGCCCGCGCGCCTTGCGCAGGGCGCGGATGTCCGCTCCGAGTGTCGCGCTTTGCGGGGCCTGGCTGTTCACGGGGGCCACTCCGATTCTCGTGAAATTTTCTCCTCGTTTTTCACGATGGCGCGATTCCGTGAAAATTCCAAGCATTTTTTCACTTGGGTCGACCTGTCCGATTGGCTATGTCCCACTCATGTGGATTGCAGTGATCTATCTTTGGGCGGTTAACGGTCTGACCCTGCTGTGTTTCGGCTGGGACAAGGTCCGGGCGCAGCGGCGCAAGCGCAGAATCCCAGAACGCAGGTTGTTGTGGCTTGCAGCCCTCGGCGGCAGCCCCGGCGCGTTGCTTGGACGATGGCTGTTTCGGCACAAATCCCGAAAACGCGGATTCTCGGCCTGGCTGTTCGGAGTTGCCACGTTGCAGGTCTTGGCCCTGTATCTTGCCATGGCCAACGGCCTGCCGACCCTTATGCAGTGACAAGACCTGACTGCACCGTCAGTCAGCCGATGTTGCGGACATAAATCTCGGTGGTGGCGGAACAGCGTTCCGTCAAAAGTTCAAAGCCTGCTTTCCGAAGCACGCGGGCAGAGGCTGGATTGTCGCGACCGACACCGGCAACGAGTCGCATGGCAGGGCCTGACAGCACTGCGGTCTGAAGCCCCTTTAACAGTTCGGAGGCATAGCCGTTTCCCCAGGCAATTTCTGCAATCAGATAGCCGATATGGACACTCGGAGGCGCATCACCGTCCAAATCCACGGCCAGCACCATCAGTCCGATCAGCTTATTGTCGCTGCTTTGACGCACCAGCAGAATGTCGCTTTCGGCGTGACGAGCCTCGATCCAGGCTGAGATGTCCCGGTCCCGCAACTGCATGGGCGGCGGCAGGTTTTTCAAGACCGCAGGGGTCAGTAGCGCGGCAAGATCGTCAGCTAGCTTGCGCCGCAAGTGCGGTTCGGCAAGATGGTCTTTCCAGTGGCTGACCGAAAGCCGTTGAGTAGAGAATTGGTGTGGAATCATGCCGGACCCGCCAGGTTTCGAGGCCTTCGGAGTTTAGCGGGTCTTTGCGTGAAGCAAAATGTCGAAGTCCGAGAGTGGGCCTTTCGCCCCCTGCGTTTCCATCAGGCTCGCGCGAAAGTTTTGGACAATATCTCCGTCAGGTATTCGGCGTCATCCTCCGAAAACGCATCGGGCAGATCGCTGTCGATGTCGAAAACCGCGATTACCTCACCTGCGGCATTGTGAACAGGCAGGACCAGTTCGGATCGGGTTGAGGACGCGCAGGCGATATGCCCCGGGAACGCGTCGACATCCGGAACAAGCTGCACCTGCCCTGTGCGCGCAGCCGCACCACAAACACCCCGGTCGAAGGGAATGACCAGACATCCATGCCCCCCCTGGTAAGGGCCGATTTTCAGCAACCCCGGTTCGGTCACCCGATAAAACCCGGTCCAGTTGAACCGGTCGTCGGAATGATGCACCTCGCAGGCGACGGTGGCCATCAGTGCAACCTCGTCACTTTCGCCTTCGGTCAGAGCGGCAATGGTTCTGGCCAGCATGGTGTAGTCTGCTGTCATGGTGGAAGTCCCGTCTGTGGTGGGTAAAGGGGGCGCTGCCCCCTCTTGAGCCGTTGGCTCAATTCACCCCCGGAGTATTTGGAAAAAGATGAAGGGTCAAACCCGTTCGATTGCTATTGCGGTGCCTTCGCCGCCGCCGATGCAGATGGCTGCCACACCCCGCTTGAGGTTTCGTTTTTCCAGAGCATTGAGCAGCGTCACCATGATTCGGGCACCTGATGCGCCGATCGGATGACCCAGGGCGCAGGCGCCACCATTCACATTCACTTTTTCACGCGGCAAACCCATTTCGCGCATGAACGCCATGGGAACGACGGCGAAGGCTTCGTTCACCTCCCACAGATCGACGTCATCCTTGCTCCATCCGATGCGGGACAGCAGCTTTTGCGCCGCCGGAACCGGAGCGGTCGTAAAGAGGCCCGGAGCCTGCGCGTGGCTGGCATGCCCGAGGATGCGCGCACGAACGGTCAGGCTCTGCGCCTCGGCCACTTCGGCGGAGGCAAGAACCAGCGCCGCCGCACCATCGGAGATCGATGAGGAGTTGGCGGCTGTTACGGTCCCGTCCTTGCGAAACGCGGGTTTCAGGGTCGGAATCTTTTCCGGCCGCGCCGATTTTGGCTGTTCGTCAATATCTTGTGTGAATTCACCTTTGCGGGTCCGCACGACGTGCGGCGCAATTTCGCCGTCAAACGCCCCGTTTTCCTGAGCGGCCAGCGCGTTGGACAGAGACTGCAGCGCGTATTCGTCCTGTGCCTCACGCGTGAATTGATAGGCCTCGGCGCAGTCTTCGGCGAAGGTGCCCATCAGGCGGCCCTTGTCATACGCGTCCTCAAGCCCGTCCAGAAACATGTGGTCCACCACCTGACCGTGACCGATTCGCGCCCCGCGGCGCATTTTGGGCAGCAAGTAGGGGGCGTTTGTCATGCTTTCCATACCGCCCGCGACCATGGTGTCGGCATGACCCAGCGCAATCTGGTCAAACGCCATCATCGCCGCCTTCATCCCGGACCCGCACATCTTGTTCAGGGTCGTTGCGGGCACGTCTTCGCCCAAACCGGCGGCGAAACCGGCCTGCCGCGCCGGAGCCTGTCCCTGACCGGCGGGCAGAACGCAGCCCATCAGAACCTCGTCCACGGTCTGTACTCCGGCCCCCTTCATGGCCGCTCGAATGGCCGTGCCACCCAGATCGGCCGCCGCAACCCCATCGAACATGCCCTGAAACCCGCCCATTGGGGTGCGGGCTGCACCCGCGATCACGACCTGCTTCATCCGGATTCTCCTTCTCGTTTTCCGGGTTCTGAATACCGAATGGTAAGAATTGCCGTCTAGCGTATTTCTACGAGGATTTTTCATTCTGGAGGGCAATTGGACATGGGTCTGATCAGTACGGCAACCGGTGAGACGCAGGTGATCAAGGTTCAGGCAGACCGGATCGACGCCGCCATTGCGATACAGTTCAAGGAAGATATGCGCAATCAGACCGACGGCTGCGCGGGCCGGGTGGTGCTGGACCTGTCGGATGTCGAATTCATCGATTCCAGCGGACTGGGTGCCATCGTCGCATCCATGAAACAGCTTGGCGATGACCGCAGCCTGGATCTGGCGGGTCTGCATCCGTTTGTCGAGAAAGTATTTCGGCTGACCCGCATGGATACAGTTTTTCGATTATTTGCGACGCTGGAAGACGCCCTGACGCCGACTGCGGATTAAAGTTGCAAAGGAAACCATTCGCGTGGCTTCTGTTCATGATCATGACTTTCTGGAACTGAGCTTTGCCGCAACCGAAGCTGAGGCGAGCATGGGTATCGCCCGTCTTAGCGCCGGCCTCGCCGAGCGCGGATTGCCCGCGCCAAAGGCAAGCGACGTCAAAATCGCGCTGGCCGAGGCGATAAACAACCTGGTTGAACATGCCTATGCAGGCATCGCCCAGCCCGTGTTCTTGTCAGGTGCCGCCGGCACAGGGATCGGCTTGTTATTATCATTACGGATACCGGCAACCCTTTGCCGGGGCGTCGAGTGCCCGATGTTATTCCGGCGGACGTCAACGCAACCAGACAGAGTCTGCCCGAAGGGGGATTCGGATGGTTCCTGATTCACCAATTGACCAGCGCCATCCATTATGAACGGCGCGAAGGGTGCAATAGGTTGTCTTTGCGCTTCGATTTCCCGGATGAGGCGAATTGACCCAAAATGGCCACAATAAGGCCCAGATCGAAACATTGTCGCGCCGCAAATAATTGGCAAAAGGGTCTTGTAGCTCAGATAGCTTCCCTCGGCGCCTAGCATCACAGCCCCCACCCAGTGACCGGCGCCGAGGAACCTCCCCTCAAGTTGACTGGACATTCCTCTGCCGCGCGATACGGTCTGCGCGTTCAATGAGGAGAGCCCCGTCATGCGCGATTTGCACAAACCCGGACGTTCCGAAGTACTGGCGACCGAAGGCATGTGTGCGACGTCACACCCTTTGGCGGCCAAGGTGGCGCTGGACATACTGGCGCAGGGCGGAAACGCGATGGACGCCGCCATCGCCGGTGCGGTTTTGCTGGGTATTTGCGAACCACAAATGACCGGTCTGGGTGGCGATTGTTTTGTCCTGTTCAATCGCGCAGGCGAGAACGAAATTCGCGCGCTGAACGGTTCAGGCCGCGCGCCCCAAGCAGCAGATGCAGAGGCGTTGCGCGCAAAGGACCTGAAGACCGTGCCCCTGAACACTCCGGATGCGGTGACAGTTCCGGGTGCTGTTGATGCGTTTTGCCACCTGGCGGAAACGGAAGGACGGCTGGGGCTTGAGGCGATTTTGCAACCGTCCATCGACTACGCGGAGACCGGTGTTCCGGTGGCCGCACGAGTGGCCTTCGACTGGAAATCCGGCGCGGCTGTATTGCAGGGTGCGGCCCGCGACCACTATCTGATCGATGGCAAGGCCCCGGAAACAGGTCAGGTCTTTCGCGCTCCGGGTCAGGCGGAGATTCTGCGCCAAATTGCTCGTCACGGGCGCGAAGCATTCTACACCGGTGACATCGCGCAAGACATGATTTCCGCCTTGAACACACTGGGTGGGGTCCACACATCAGACGACTTTCAAGCCACCAGATGGACGCAAACCAACCCAATGAGCGGGCACTACAAAGGCACGGACCTTGTCGAACACCCGCCCAATGGGCAAGGGGCGACTGCGATCCTGTTGCTCAATATTCTGAAGAACTTTGATCTGGCCGGGATGGACCCTTTTGGTGCGCAAAGGGTTCATATCGAGGCCGAGGCCACCAAATTGGCCTACGATGCCCGCAACCGATTCATTGCGGACCCCGATCATACGGCCAGGGCCGAACGTTTCACCGATCAGGATATTGCAGACAGGCTGGCAGCGCTTATCGATCCCAAAAGCGCAATGGCGGCCGCCGCACGGCTGACCGAGTCCGTTCACAAGGATACCGTCTATATCACGGTGGTCGACCGGGACCGGATGTCCGTATCTCTCATCTACTCGATCTTCCACAGCTTCGGATCAGGGATCGCGTCTGAAAAATATGGCATTCTGCTGCAGAACCGCGGGGCGGGCTTTACGCTGCAAGGCGGGCACCCCAATGAGCTGGGCGGTGGAAAACGCCCGATGCACACGATCATTCCCGGGATGCTGAAACAGGACGGCCGGGTAGTGATGCCATTCGGTGTCATGGGCGGGGCCTACCAGCCGACCGGACACGCCAGATTCCTGTCCAATCTTGTCGATTTTGATTTGAGTCTTCAGGGCTGCATCGATGCGCCGCGCGCCTTTGCCGATGGTGGGGTACTGAAACTGGAACGCGGATATCCGCAAGCAGTAGCGCAACAATTGTCTGACATTGGCCACACTGTTTCAATTCCTGACACACCCCTCGGCGGTGCACAGGCGATCCGAATCTGTGAAAGCGGTGTTCTTGAGGGGGCTAGTGACCCCAGAAAAGACGGATGTGCGCTTGGGTATTGAGTTTCGGCGACCGGAAGGCGGCAGCTATGCGGTTATCAGTTCAGATGAAAGTGCAGCGGATACGCGCCATCCTCGAACGGGCCGAACATGTTGGGAATGTCGGGGTGCTCAACCGGCTCTCCGGACTGGTCGGCAACCAGATTTTGTTCTGAAACATAAGCAACATAGAAGGATTGGTCGTTTTCAGCCAGCAGGTGATAAAACGGCTGATCCTTTATCGGCCGACTGTCTTCAGGAATCGCCTGATACCATTCTTCCGTATTCGAGAACTCCGGATCCACGTCAAAAATCACCCCTCGAAAGGGATGTTTCTTATGGCGGACCACCTGGCCCAAGCCGTATTTGGCATTTGTCTTCAGCATTGTTTCAGCCCCCGGAGGTCTTACTACCTCTTTCCGGGCCAAAATGCCAATCATTGATCTGAAATTCAGGGAAACAGTCTGTGAACCTACTACTGACAGTGTTCGAAATTGTCGCTCCGGTATTTTTGCTTTCAGGGATTGGGTTTACCTGGGTCAGGCTGGGATTCGAGTACCGTTTGCAGTTCGTGACACGGTTTGCGATGACACTGGCCGTGCCAAGTCTGATCTTCGTCGCCCTGATGCAGACCGAAATTCCGGGCGGGGATCTGTCACGGTTCACGCTGGCCACCATTGCCGGGAATCTGGCACTTGCCGTGGTCTTCAAAGTGACCGTTCATCTTTTGAAACTGGAGCAGCGCACGTATCTGTCGCCGCTCATTTTCGGGAATACCGGAAATCTTGGGCTGCCTCTGTGTATTTTTGCATTCGGGCAGGCCGGACTGGGCTATGCGGTGATCTTTCTTGCGGTCACGGCCCTGTTTTCATTCACTTACGGAATCTATCTGGTGGCCGGAAAAGGCGCGTTTGGCAAAGTCATACGCGAGCCGATGGTCTGGGCAACGCTGTTTGGCGCCCTGTTTTTGTGGCAAGGCTGGGAAACGCCCTTGTTTCTGACCAATACGCTTGAGCTGCTGGGGCAGATGGCGGTGCCCATGATGCTGATCACGCTCGGCGTCGCGATTGCACGGCTGACCACCGACAGGCTGGGGCAGGCAATCTGGCTGTCAGTTTTGAAGCTTGGCGTTTGCTTTGTTTTGGGCTGGACCGTTGCAGTGACGTTCGATCTTGGGGCCGTGGCATTCGGTGTGCTGGTCTTACAGATGTGCACCCCGGTGGCAGTCACATCGTACCTTCTGGCCGAGCGGTTCAAGGCCGATTCAGACGCGGTTGCCGGAATGGTCATGGTCTCGACTCTTCTTTCCGTGGGGGCATTACCTGTCATTCTGGCTATTGTTCTGTAACGAAAGTGATTTCCTCAAACTACAATCTGCGCTAGAATGAACAAAAAAGGCACGAGGCACATGAGCAGAATTCTAGTTGTACTCCTTGGGGTGCTGCTTTTGGCATCCTGTGGGGGTGGTTCCAAGCAACCGCCCAGCAGATTGAATGACGCGTGCAGTATTGCGCGCGAAAGGCCGGACTATATCAAGGCGTTCAAATCCACCGAACGGAAATGGGGGGTGCCCATTCACGTTCAGATGGCGACAATCTATCAGGAAAGCCGCTATCGCCACGATGCACGAACCCCGCACAAATACGCACTGGGAGTGATCCCGCTAGGCCGTCAGAGCAGCGCCTACGGCTTCAGCCAGGCCCTTGATGGCACGTGGGAGCAATATCAGCGCGAAACCGGAAAACGGCGCGCCAAGCGGGATCGCATTCGCGACGCGTCGGACTTCATCGGCTGGTACATGAACAAAAGCTACGAACGCAACGGCATCCACCCCAGCGACACCCGCAACCAGTACCTGGCCTATCACGAAGGTCACGCCGGCTTTGCGCGTGGCACCTACAACGGTAAATCCTGGTTGCTGAACGTGGCGGATGATGTCGATGCGCGTGCGCGTCTTTATCAGGCCCAGCTGGCGTCCTGCCGAGTCTGACACCATTGCGCAGGCCGGCAGTTACCCGGCCTGTCCTAATTCGGGCGTGAGAACAGGCTCTGGTTCAAGCGTCCGTCTGTTTCCAATGCGCCCAGCAGGACCGTGGTCTGCCCCCCGGCATTGTCGTGAATCACCCATTTACGCAGCTCAATGGGATCGCCTGTAAACATCAGCTCGATCCGGCCTGCGTCGGGGTTTTTGGGGTCCTGCGCCGTAACGATTGTGGCGGTCCCGTCAAACTCGTGCCCCACCACCATATTCGCCTCACCCAGATTTACATTTCGCTTCAGCACCAGTGACAACGGTGTCCGGTTCAGAGGGTATTGCTCGGGCGGCTGGTTTGATTTCGGATCAAAGATCATCACGGATCCGGAGCGCGCCAGAACGACGGCATCATTGGGGGGGTCATATTCGAACCGCATCTTGCCGGGGCGTTGAATCCAAAGCTTTCCGGTACTTAGCGATCCGTCATCGTTGACCTGAGTGAACGACGTCTGAACGGTTTTCATATCGTTCAGGTATTTTGAAATCTGCGACAATGGCAGTTTGTCTGCCGCCCAGGCCGCAGGCGCGGCCAGTGTCAAAGCAAGGGCAAAGGCTATCTGTTTCATGAGACACCAGATAAGCGCTTTGCCCTTGTTATTAAATATCCTACTGCTCGGGGACGAGGATTTCGCGTTTGCCGACGTGATTTGCTGACGAAACAACGCCTTCGTCTTCCATCTGCTCAACAAGCCGCGCGGCCTTGTTGTAGCCAATGGCAAGTTTCCGCTGAATGTACGAGGTCGAGCATTTGCGATCCTTGATTACAATCCCGACTGCCTGATCGTACAGGGCATCCTCACCGTTGGTGTTTCCACCGGTATTCAGGCCCAGAACAGCGTCGATATTGTCAGCCGTTTCCTCTGCCGGGCCATCGACCACCCCACTCATGTAGTCCGGTGGGCCGAACTGTTTCAGGTGGTTGACGATTTCCTCGACTTCTTCGTCCGAAACGAATGGCCCATGGCAGCGGGTGATCTTGGCCCCACCCGCCATGTAGAGCATGTCGCCCTGCCCCAACAGTTGCTCAGCCCCCATTTCACCAAGGATGGTACGGCTGTCGACTTTCGAGGTCACCTGGAACGAAATCCGCGTCGGGAAGTTCGCCTTGATCGTACCGGTGATCACGTCGACCGACGGACGTTGCGTGGCCATGATCAGGTGAATACCCGAAGCCCGCGCCATCTGTGCAAGTCGCTGAATGCAGGCTTCGATTTCCTTGCCCGCGACCATCATCAGGTCGGCCATCTCGTCGACGATGACGACGATGTAGGGCATCGCCTCGGGCGCGAATTCTTCGGTCTCGAATGTGGGTTCGCCGGTGTCATCGTCAAACCCGGTCTGGACCGTGCGGCTGAACAGTTCGCCCTTGGCCAGCGCGTCCTTCACGCGGCCGTTGTAGCCCGCGATATTGCGCACGCCCATTTTGGACATCTTGCGATAGCGGTCCTCCATCTCGCCCACGACCCATTTCAGAGCCACAACCGCCTTTTTCGGGTCGGTCACAACCGGGGACAGCAGATGCGGGATGCCGTCATAAACGGACAGCTCCAGCATCTTTGGGTCGATCATGATAAGGCGGCATTCATCCGGCGTCAGCTTATACAGCAGCGACAGGATCATGGTGTTGATCGCCACCGACTTACCGGAGCCCGTGGTACCCGCGATCAGCAGGTGAGGCATCTTGGCCAGGTTCGCCACGACGGATTCCCCGCCAATATCCTTGCCCAATGCCAGAGGCAGCGCGTGGTTGCCATCGCCAAAGTCCCGGCTGGCGAGGATTTCGCGCAGCACCACCATCTCGCGATTTTCGTTGGGCAGTTCGATACCGATCACGGAACGCCCCGGCAATGTCGAAACCCGCGCCGACAAGGCGGACATGGACCGCGCGATATCGTCCGCCAGACCGATCACACGGCTGGCTTTCAGGCCCGGAGCCGGTTCAAGTTCGTACATGGTCACTACAGGGCCAGGGCGGACGCTGACGATCTCACCCTTGACGCCATAATCGTCCAGAACGTTTTCCAACATCCGCGCGTTTTCCTCCAGCGCCTCATCGCTCAGATGATGGCGCTGAATGCTGGCCGGATTGGACAGCAGACCCAGCGGCGGCAATTCGAAATCCGAATGCCGTTCCTCGAACGACAAGGTCGGCTGCGCTTCGGCCTGAGCACGACGCGACGGAGGCGGGCTGCGGCGCACAGGCTGTGCCACGACCGGTTTGCGAGGCTCGGCCACCGGGATTTTCATTGCCGTGCGCGGCTCTGGCGCGGGTTCGGGCGCGTCCTCAAAAACGTCGTCGTCGTCAAAATCGGGTTCCGGCTGAAAGCCCTGCATGTGATCGGGTTCAGGCACGTACGCGTTCGGCTCAGGCGCCTGCCATTCGGGCGCCGCCCCTGAAGTCAACGGCGGTTCGGGTGGCAACCCGGCCGCAGTAATGGGTGGCTCGGGCGGCAATTCTCCGGCCCGCGCTGTGTTCAGGATCAGTGGGTCGGGCCCTCTGCCGCGGCCCTTGGTCAGCGGAAGGTTCGGATCGGGTTCGGGCGTCATCTCACCGGTGGCGACCCGGCGGCTGCGAACGGCTGCCGAAATTTTCGAACGGATACGATCCTCTCCCGGCATTTCGTCGAAACCTGCAACCGGTTCAGGGTCGACAAGCTCGGGTTCCGGCATCGGTTCCGGTCGCCGGATCAACGCGGGCATCCGCGCCAGCAGCCCGGTTTTCTGCGGCCCGGGCCCGAATTCAGGCTCTTCGAATACAGGATCGGCAAAATCCATATCGTCCTGGAACACGAGGTCATCAGCCTCGATCCGGGCGGCCTTGCGATCTTCCCACCGCGCGCGGCGGTCACGCGCGGCCTGGGCCGTGGCAGATGCGCTGCGGCCAAGACCCTTCATCAGCATGTCGTAGGACAGAACAAGACCAAGCAGGAAAGCCCGGAACCCGCGCCGGACGTCGTCTTTGGTAAACCCAAGCACAAAAACGCCCAGCGCCAGCATCCCCACCGCCATCGCCAGCGACATCAGCTTGACCATGAAATGCGAGGAAATCGGCAACAATGTCAGCAACGCACCCATCACGGTATCGCCAAACAAACCGCCCAGACCATAGCTGTGGGTGGCGCGCCATGCGTCGCCCGGCACCAAAGTCGCTGCATAAACCGATACAACCGCGATCCAGATCGGCGCAAAGATCAGGCGCGCAACGGCGCGATCTTCGCCGAAGTGACCGGCAAAGCGGATGCCCCAGCCAATCAACACCAAAGCGATGCTCCAGCTTCCCCAGCCCACGATCATGAACAGAGGCGCAGCGATCGAGGCCCCGATACGGCCCATCCAGTTCTGCACCGGCGCGTCTGTCGATACCATCCAGTTCGGATCATCCGGCGTGTAGGACCAGATCATTGCCGCTGCCGCAAAACCAAGCAGGATCAGGGCGATCCCGATCAATTCCTTGCTGCGCCGCTCAATCGCGGCCTGCGTTGTGCTGTCCAGTAAAGGATCGCGGTTGCGCGCGTTCAATGATGCCATTTTGCCCTCGTACCTCACGAATAGATGCAGTCGCGAAGCGTGATCAGCCCGCGCTGCAACTCTGTTTTTGGGGCCACCATGGCGACCCGGATAAATTGCTCGCCCGGGTTCTGGCCCGGATCACCTTGTGAAAGATATGCGCCTGGCAGGACACGCACCCCGGTCTCCTGCCACAGCTTCAACGCTGTTTCCTCGCCGTTTTCGACTGGCAGCCACAGAAAAAACCCGGCCTCGGGGGGCATATAGCCCTGCACGCCAGCGAACACCTCGTCCGCAATGGCGTATTTATCCCGATAAAGCGCGCGGTTTTCCCTTACATGCGCCTCATCCGCCCAGACCTTGGCGGCAGCGGCCTGCAAAGGCGCTGGCAGAGGCGCGCCAGAATAGGCCCGCAGCTGTTTGACCCTTTTGATCGTCTCGGGTCCACCAGCAATCAGACCCGAACGCAGCCCGGCCAGATTGGATCGTTTGGACAGCGAATTGAACAGGACGATCCGCTCAGGATCCGCTCCCAGTTCCTGCGCCACGGTCAGAATACCTGTCGGAACTTCGTCGCGGTAAATCTCGGAATAACATTCGTCGGCGAAGATGCGGAAATCGTATCTCTCGGCCAGACGGATCAGTTCAGCCCAATAGTCCCGCGACGCAACCGCGCCCTGCGGGTTGGCGGGCGAGCAGATATAGGCCACCGCAGTTCGGTTCAGCACGTCCTCGGGCAGACCGGCATAGTCCGGCAAGTGACCAGTGGCGGCCGTGGCCGGAACAAAAACCGGCTGCGCCCCGACCGAGATCGCGGCGACCATGTAGACCTGATAAAACGGGTTCGGGCACAGCACGATCGGCTGCTGGCCGTTTTTCAGCTCCGGGCACAGCGCCATAGCTGCGTTATACAGACCCTCGCGTGTGCCATTCAGGGCCATCACGTTGGTTTCGGGATCAAGCGAAACACCGTAACGACGTTCGATCCAATCGGTGATCGCACCCCGCAGCACGGGAGAGCCTTCGTTCGGCGGATATCCCTGAAAATCAGCAGCGTTTTCGGCGATGATATCCGTCACCCACGCCGGGAAATTATGCATGGGCGTGCCGATAGTCATATGAATGACCTCACCGCCCGGCTGATGGTGATCCAACAGGGCGCGCAGACGCGGGAATGCATATGCCGGTAGGTCCGAAAACCGCTCGGGGAAATTCATAACAACTGCCTCAATGCCGGGATCGTTTTTGTCCCGATTTTTTGGCAGATTACAGGGCGCACCCCGCCTCGTCCAGACAAAGAGGTGCCGAATCAGGGGATTGTGGCATTCAGGCCAACGCGGATTCGGCCGCAGATCCCAGCCGTAACAGCGCTTCTTCCGAACCGGGATAGCCTAGCATCATCAATCCGCAACCGGGTGTTCCGGTGGGCAAAGTCAGAGAAGCCAAACCCATCAGATTGCCGATGCGCGTGTTGCGCAGGGCCAGCAGATTTTCGGTGACGTAGTAGTCATGGTCGGTCATCAGACGGTCCAGATTCGGCGGCAGAATGGGTGCCGTCGGGGCCAGAACCGCGTCAAACCCGGCGGTTGCGGCGTCCCATGCGCTGCGGCAGGCCTTGAGCCTGGACCAGGCCGCTACGTAGTCCGGGCCGGAATGCGCCTTGCCGATGCGGAATCGTTCCAGAATTTCCGGATACATGGCATCGGGGTTCGCTTCGATCACGTCACGCCACAGCCCATACGCTTCTGTCGTATAGACTACACTAGTCAGACCCATGGCGTCGTTCAGTTCAGGAACATCCAGCGGTACGATTTGCGCGCCGGCCTCTCGCAGTCGGTTCAGGGCTTCCTCAAGCGCCTTGCGCGGG
The DNA here is from genome assembly GCF_059610965.1 of Ruegeria sp. CDSB136. Taxonomy (NCBI): domain Bacteria; kingdom Pseudomonadati; phylum Pseudomonadota; class Alphaproteobacteria; order Rhodobacterales; family Roseobacteraceae; genus Ruegeria; species Ruegeria sp. CDSB136. The sequence goes on along the minus strand of NZ_JBXWOP010000002.1, from coordinate 120,291 downwards.
CCGTCCCGCAAATCATCCCTGGCAACATTCTGCAGATCGGCAAACCGCCGCCCTTTCAGGCTGGCCCCCCGCAAGTCGGCGGGAGTGCCACCTTCCAACAACGCCAGCACGTGCGCAGCATCCTCGACCGAACGGGCCAGCGGCCCAACCGTGTCAAACCGCAGGCACAATGGCACAGTGCCCTCAAGACTGACGCGTCCGGCTGTTGTTTTCAGGCCCACCAGATTGTTCCAGGCCGACGGGATGCGTACCGACCCGCCGGTATCCGATCCGATCCCGCAAGCCGCCAGCCCCCATGCTACCGAAGCCGCCGCGCCCGAGGATGAGCCGCCGGGCACCGCCTCTTCATCGTCAATACAGGGCGGCGTACCGGTGATGGGATTCAGTCCTAGGCCGGAAAAGGCCAGCTCGCTCATATGTGTCTTGCCCAGACACACCGTTCCCATGGCGGTGGCGTTGCGCACGACCACGGCATCGGCATCCGGAACGCGACCTTTCAGCAGGGCCGTGCCTGCCTCGGTTGCGATGCCTGCCGTGTCAAACAGGTCTTTCCAGCTGATTGGCACACCGTCCAGCAGGGATCGGCGCAGCCCCAAGCCAGCTCGTTCCTTTGCGGCCTTCGCTTCGGCCCGGGCGCGGTCATGGGTAACGCGGGCATAAATACGATCACGATGCGGATGCGCGTCGATGGCCGCCAGATAGGTTTCGGTCAGATCCACAGGGTCGATCTGCCCCATTCCGATGCCGCGCCCCAGATCGCACGCGGTCATGGTCAGCCACTCCTGCATCCCTCACCTCCATTTATCTACGATGAGGGGACGGTAGCGACACGACCGCACATGGACAATCCCGAAAGGGCGCGCATATTGCGGGGCATGACTAAGGCTTCGGATATCCTGATCGTTGGCGGCGGCCTGAACGGCCCCGCACTGGCACTGGCACTGGCGCAGACCGGGCATTCTGTAACGGTAATCGACGCGCTGGCCGAGACCGTGCGCAAGGACGCCGCATTTGACGGCCGGGCCTACGCACTTGCTCTTGCTTCGCAAAGATTGCTGGCGGCGACCGGCGTCTGGAGCAGGGTTGCCGGGCACGCGCAACCGATGCTCGAGATCAAGGTCACCGACGGGCATGCCGGGGCCGGCCCGTCGCCCTTCTTCATGCATTTCGACCATGCCGAGATCGAAGAAGGCCCGATGGGCTACATGGTCGAAGACCGCCATCTGCGTCGCGCCTTTCTTGAGGCGATGGCCGAGGAAAAGGGCATCACGCAGCTGAGCGGGAAAACAGTCGTTGCGCAGGAATGCGATACAACGGGCGTGTCTCTGACGCTTGACGACGGCTCTGTTCTGACCGGCGGCCTGCTTGTCGGATGCGACGGGCGCCGAAGCGGCACTGCCGCGCGGGCAGGCATCAGGCGCACCGGCTGGGACTATGGGCAGACGGCGCTGGTCTGCGCAATCGAACATGACCTGCCCCATCACGGCATTGCCCACCAGTTCTTCATGCCGCCAGGTCCACTGGCTATTCTGCCGCTGACCGGCAATCGCAGCTCCATTGTCTGGAGTGAACGGACCGACACGGCCCGGCGCATCAACGCCCTGTCAGAAGCCGACTATCTGCAGGTCCTGCGCCCCCGGTTCGGGGATTTCCTGGGCGACATCCGTTTGCAGGGCGACCGGTTCACCTACCCGCTGAACCTGACCATCGCCAATTCCTTCATCGGCGAGCGGTTGGCACTCGTTGGGGATGCCGCGCACGGCATGCACCCGATTGCGGGGCAAGGATTAAACGCCGGATTGCGTGATGTCGGCGCGCTGGCCGAGGTGCTGACGCTGGCCGGACGGCGGGGCGAGGATTTCAGCTCGGTTCTGGTGCTGGAACGCTATCAGGAGTGGCGGCGGTTCGATACAGCCGCATTGGCCATGGCGACGGATGTGTTCAACAAGCTGTTTTCCAACGACAACCCGCTGCTGCGGTTCGGTCGCGACATCGGCATGGGCATCGTCGGCTCTATGCCCGGGTTGCGCCGGGGCTTTGTGCGCGAGGCCGCCGGGCTGACCGGAGACCTGCCAAAACTGCTGCAGGGGCGCGCGATCTAAAACGCCGCCGGGCACCCTGAGACGATCAGTCGAGTTCTCGTGCTTCATCCACGAGCATCACCGGGATGCCGTTGCGGATCGGAAAGGCGAGATTTGCGGCTTTCGACACAAGCTCCTGCTTTTCGGCATCAAAATGCAGCGTCGTATGGGTTTGCGGGCAGATCAGCGCCTCGAGCATGCGGCGATCAAAAGTGGTGTCGGGTTCGCTCATTGCAGTTTTTCCTCGTTAGAGCCGCCGCGCAGGGCGAATTCGATCAGCGTCACAAGCGTTTCACGCCGGGTGCGCAGACAGGGCGCCTCGAGCAGAGCCTGTTTGTCCTCGGGGTCGAAATCCAGCAGCATCGACAGAGAGTTGACCAGCAACTCATCATCTGCGTCCTTCAACGTGTCCCAATCCGTCGACAGATGGCGTGAGGAAAAGAATCGCTCCAGAAGATTCAGAAACCTTGTGCGATTGAACCCGTCATCCTGTTCCGCCTTGCCCAGATCGCGGTCAAACCCATCCCACGAGACCGAGCACCGTCGATAGGGCGTAAATGCATCCAGTTCGGATTTGACCCGAAACCGCGAAATCCCGGTCAGTGTGATCAGATATCGGCCATCTTCCGTTTCGGAAAACTGTGTCACCCGCCCGGCACATCCGATCTGGTGCAGCTTGCTTTCATCGCTTTGGCACGGATTCGGCTGAACCATGGCTATCAGCCGTTCCTGAGTCTTGAGCGCGTCGTCCAGCATCTGAAGATAACGCGGCTCAAAAATGTGCAGCGGCAGGCGAGAACGGGGCAACAGCAGCGCCCCGGGCAATGGAAAAACGGATACCGTTTCCGGCAGATCGGCGGGATGCATCATGTAGCCGAGTGTAGCCCTGATCCGGAATTAGGCAAATATCATCGAGCTGAGCTTGCGCCGCCCGTTCAGAACCACAGGGTCATTTGGCTTGAGCGCGTCGAAAATCGTGAACAGCTGGGTTTTGGCGGCTCCGTCGTTCCATTCGCGGTCCCGGCGGAACAGTTCCAGCAATTGCGCCACCGCGTCCTCGACATCACCATTGGCATGCAGGGCCTGCGCCAGATCGAACCGGGCCTGATGGTTGCCGGGTTCGGCTTCGACGGCGGCGCTCAGCTCGGCCACCGGGCCTGCGTCGGCTGCCTGTTTGGCCAGTTCCAGCTGGGCATGCGCGGCCTCAAGCTCGGCTGTGCCGGAGATTTCGACCGGTGCCCCGTTCAGGATGGCTTCGGCCTGTTCCAGATCGCCAGACGCGATATGCGCACGCACCAAACCACCATAGGCGCCGGCATGGTTCGGATCTTCGCCCAGAATGGCGGCAAAGGTCTGCGCCGCATCGACGGCGGCCCCTTCAGCCAGCATTTCTTCGGCGGCCTGAACGGCATCATCCAACTGTCCGCCCGGGCTTTGGCCGCCGGCCGCTTCGATCACGCGGTCCACAAACGCCTTGACCTCGGAACCCGGCACCGCGCCCTGAAACCCGTCAACGGGCTGGCCCTGGAAAAACGCATAGACGGTCGGAATCGACTGAACGCGCATCTGCGAGGCGATCATCTGGGCCTCATCCACATTGATCTTGACCATCTTCACCGCGCCCTTGGCGGCGGTCACGGCCTCTTCCAACTGGGGTCCTAGCGTCTTGCACGGCCCGCACCACGGTGCCCAGAAATCGACGATGACCGGAGTTTCCTGCGACGCTTCAACAACATCGGCCATGAACGTGGCCTCGGTTCCGTCCTTGATCAGATCGGTGACATCAGCGCCGGCTGCGGCGTTCAGAAATTCCATGGCTTACACTCTCTCGTTCGAACTTGGCCTCTATATGCAACCACAAAGGGCAGAAACCAATAGTAGAGTTGCGGGCTCAAAGGTCGAAAGTCGCAAAGACGGGCGCATGGTCGCTGGGTTTCTCCCAACCGCGCGCTTCGCGCAGAACGCGGCTGGAATGACCCGCGTTCGAAATATCAGGCGTCGCCCAGACATGATCCAGCCGCCGCCCCTTGTCCGCAGCATCCCAATCCCGTGCCCGATAGGACCACCAACTGAAAAGCTGGCCTTCGGGGATGTCATTGCGTGTGACATCGACCCAACCGCCCGCATCCTGCGTTTCGGCCAGTTGCTCGACCTCGATGGGTGTGTGCGACACCACCTTGAGCAGTTGTTTGTGCGACCAGACATCATCTTCGCGCGGGGCGATGTTCAGATCACCGACCAGGATGGATTTTTCGGGTTTCTCCGAATGGAACCAGTCCCGCATATCCGTCAGGTAATCCAGTTTCTGACCGAATTTCTCGTTCACCTCACGGTCCGGCACATCGCCGCCTGCCGGGACATAGAAGTTATGAATCACCACGCCGTTTTCCAGCCGCCCGGCGATATGGCGGGCATGACCCAGCCCGGCGAAATCCTTGTCGCCCACCTCCTCCAGCGGAAGACGCGACAGGATGGCTACGCCGTTATACCCTTTCTGACCCCGCGCGATCAGATGGGTATAGCCCAACTCGGCAAACCCTTCGGTCGGGATTTTTTCAACCGGTGACTTGCACTCTTGCAGACACAGAACGTCGGGGGCCTCTTCCCGCAGCAATTTCAACACGATAGGTTCGCGCAGCCGGACCGAGTTGATGTTCCATGTGGCAATTGTGAAGGGCATGTGGAAGGTCTCCTGTATCGCGGTTGGTGCAACCTAACGCCCCGGTGGTCAGGGTGCCATGAGAAAAAAAACCCGCATGTAATTTGATGTGAGGCGCTCGTTTTCTTCATCGCTTTATCGAGTTTGCCAATTTCTTGTGACTTCCTGCCAACAGGCTTGCCCGCTGTATGTCGCGGTCACAGGTGTGCATCGGATGAATGAGGCCACACCATGATTGAACACGAACCGCAGCCTGCAGCGTACTACGATCAGAACGGCATCTGGACGCTGGACCCCACGATCGCGGACCACCAGGTGTGCGATACTTTTGCCGAAGGTGTGAGCGATCTCGTGCAGTTGCTGGACGACAACAAACCGATGTTGTCACGGGACGTTTACGCCCGGCTTTTCGCATCACTGCTGACAATGTCCAGATTGCTCGGAGAGTATGAAGACCGCTGGAAAGACAACTGACTTAACATAACGCCAGCGCGCAACCACACGGCCGGAGCGCCGAAATTCACACGTAAACCTTCGGTTGCAATAAAAAAAGCCGGGCCCGGAGGCCCGGCAGTCCAACAGGGAGGTACATGTCATGACCCGGACATGCGCGGGATACGATCACCTTAAATATGTTTACAGAGTATCACTTTGATCCACCTCAATCCACACCCAGTTACGAAACGAGTCTATAGCCACCCGATTCTGTGACCAAAAGGCGCGCATTGGACGGGTCGGGCTCGATCTTCTGGCGCAGGCGATAGATATGAGTTTCCAGCGTGTGGGTTGTGACACCTGCATTGTAGCCCCAGACCTCGTGCAGCAGGACATCGCGGGCAACAACGCCGTCGGTGGACCGGTACAGGAACTTGAGAATATTGGTTTCTTTCTCGGTCAGGCGAATTTTGCGATCCTCTTCGGTGATCAGCACCTTCATCGCCGGTTTGAAAGTGTAAGGGCCCAGGACGAACACCGCATCTTCAGATTGCTCGTGCTGGCGCAGCTGGGCACGGATGCGAGCCAGAAGAACCGGAAATTTGAACGGTTTCGAGACGTAATCATTTGCGCCGGCGTCCAGACCCAGGATGGTGTCGGCGTCGCTGTCATGGCCAGTCAGCATCAGAATCGGGCTTTTTACACCTTGTTTACGCATCAGGCGGCATAGTTCGCGCCCGTCGGTGTCAGGAAGGCCAACATCAAGAATCACCAGATCGTAGATCGCCTCGCGGGCGCGCTCCATGGCTGACGACCCGTCGGATGCTTCGAAGACATCAAAATCCTCGGTCATCACAAGCTGCTCACTCAGAGCTTCGCGCAGATCCTCGTCATCATCCACAAGCAGAATTTTCTTGAGCTGAGCCATGTTCCCGTCCTCCTATGCCTTTTGCATCACTTGCGTGTGGAATATGCAATCAACAAGATTTGCTGCAACTGTCTCACGACCTCGTGTCTGACGTATAGGAAATGTTTCACATTTTCCGCGGATCAGGCTACCTGATGGACGAAACGTTATAGGATAACACGGATGAGTCTCATTCCAGACATCTCGGAATTGCTGGCACGGGCGCGGGCAGATCTGCGCATGGGCCTGCCTGTGGTCCTGACAGATGACGGCGGGCTTAGCGTGTTGGCCCTGGCGTCGGAAACACTCAGCGCGCAAAGGCTTGCCGATCTCAGGGGTCTTGGCAGCGACCCGGTTGTCACGATCACCGGACGGCGGGCGGAAACGCTCAAGGCGCGGGCCTATGACGGCGATCTGGCGCGCGTGATCCTTCCGGCGGATGCGGATATTGGATGGGTGCAGGCCGTCGCCGATCCGTCAGACGATCTGAACGCACCGATGAAAGGCCCCCTGATGTCCGAGCGTCAGGGACATGCCAATCTGCACCGGATCGCGATTGCGCTGACGAAATCCGCCCGCCTATTGCCTTCCGCTGTTGTCACCGCAATCGAAGACGGCCGCGCCTTTGCGGCAGCGCATGGACTGACCTGCATTGATCATACGCGCGCGGCACCTCATCTGGCCGACCGCAGCGCCTTGCACGAAGTCGTTGCAGCGCGCCTGCCAATGGAAGTGTCCGAGGCAGGCCGGTTGCACATTTTTCGCCCCGAAGACGGCGGAGAAGAACACTACGCCATCGAGATCGGACGCCCGGATCGGAGCAAGCCGGTTCTGGCCAGATTGCACTCGGCCTGTTTTACAGGCGATCTGATGGGCAGCCTGAAATGCGACTGCGGCCCACAGCTTCGCGGGGCACTGGCCCAGATGGGCACGGAAGGTGCCGGCGTCCTGCTGTATCTCAATCAGGAGGGTCGCGGCATCGGGCTGGCAAACAAGATGCGCGCATATTTCCTGCAGGATCAAGGGTTTGACACGGTCGAGGCCAATCACCGCCTGGGCTTTGAGGATGACGAGAGGGATTTTCGCCTGGGGTCGGATATTCTGAAATCCCTTGGCTTCAACGCAGTCCGCCTGCTGACCAACAACCCGGCAAAGATTGCGATGATGGAGAAAACAGGAATCGCCGTAACCGAACGGGTGCCGCTGCAAGTTGGCGAAACGGCGCATAATCGGGGGTATCTGGCGACCAAGGCGGCAAAGTCGGGCCATCTGCTGTGACACCAAATGATCTTGTGCTGACGCCGCGCGGTGTCCGGTTTCGGGGTCGGGTCTTCCCCTGCGCCATCGGCAAAGGCGGGATCAGCGCGGACAAGCGCGAAGGCGACGGCGCAACACCGGTTGGAACGCACCGGATTGTGGCCATGCTGTACCGGCCGGACCGCATCTGTCGGCCCGTGCCATGGGCGCGTCCGATCGGTCCGGGGGATCTATGGTCTGACGACATGCAGGATGCGGGTTATAACCATCTGGTACGGGCGCCTTACGCCCACAGCCACGAGAAACTGCGCAGATCAGACCCTTTGTACGATCTTGTGCTCGTCGTTGACTGGAACTGGCCCGACGCGATTCCAGGGCGCGGCTCGGCCATCTTTATTCATCAATGGCGGCGACAGGGGTTTCCCACCGAAGGCTGCGTGGCCTTTCGCCGGGACCATCTGAAATGGATTGCCAGGCGTGTCGCCCAAGGCACGCGATTGATTATCCCTGCGGCCTGACCCGCTCGCCAAAAATTGCCGAACCGACGCGAACATGCGTTGCACCCAGCGCGATGGCTTTCTCGAAATCCCCGCTCATGCCCATGGACAACCCGGACAAGCCGTTTCGTGCTGCGATCTTTGCCAGCAGGGCGAAGTGCAGCGAAGGCTCCTCCTCTATCGGAGGTATGCACATCAATCCCTGAATTGGCAGGTCGAGGTCACGGCATTCGGCAACAAACGCATCCGCATCTGAAGGCATGATTCCGGCCTTCTGCTCCTCTTCCCCGGTATTCACCTGAATGAAAAGGTCAGGGCAGTGGCCCAGTTCCTGCGCCAGACGCGCCAGTGTCTTGGCAAGTTTGGGGCGGTCAACCGAGTGGATCGCGTTGCACAGTTCCATCGCCTGACGTGCTTTGTTGGTTTGCAGCGGGCCGATCAGATGCAGGTCAATGCCGTCGTACCGCTCTTTGAAGGCGGGCCATTTTCCTGCTGCTTCCTGCACCCGGTTTTCACCGAAACACCGATGGCCCTGATCCAGCACCGCCTGAACCCGTTCATCGGGCTGAACCTTGGAAACGGCGATCAGCTTTACCGCGCCAGCGGGCCGTCCATTGGCAATTTCCGCCTTGGCGATACGGTCGGTGATTTCCTGCAGCGACATGGGGTTCCTCAATCTGCCTACCTGCGCAGACAAACACCAAGTCGGCACAAAAGAAAAGGGCAGGTCTTTCGACCTGCCCTCAAACCTTGCGGTTTCAGATCAACTTAGAAGTTGAACTGAGCACCGAAGTCAGCACGGATGGTGCTGCTTCCGCCGCCCGGCTTCGAGCTGCCTACACCACCGCGCAGCGATGCACCGCCGCCCAGGTCGTAGATAGCGCCGATACCATACTGACGGGTGTCGTTGCTTGCCGAACCGTCACCGTATGCTGCGGTGATGGTGGCTGCTGCGCCAACGTTCCAAGCCAGCGACAGACCGTATGCGGTGCCGTCGGTGCCGCTTACGCGGGTTTTATCGTCAGCAACAAACAGGGTGCCCGAGAAGTCGCCCCATTCGCCACCCAGGGTCAGAACAGCCAGGCTAGGCTTGCTGCCACCGCTCGGAGCGTCGGTCTGACCGTAAGCAACAGCGGCAGTGATGTTGCCGAAGCTGTAGGTCGCGCTGAGGTCCCAACGGTCGCGTGAACCGACGACGGTTGTCAGAGCCGGGCCACCAGCGACGGTACCGATTGTGGAGGTCACAGCGTCAACCTGGTCGTACGACGCGCCGAAGGCGAAATCACCAACTGCGTACTGGAAGAACACAGCGTTTGCGCCCGAACCGGTCGACGAATAGGCTAGGAAGTCATAGTCAACGCCCGAGTACTGGCCGATGAACGATTCCAGGCCCGGCTCATTACCGTAGTAGTTTGCCAAGTTGTCGAACGAACCCGATACGTTGCCGGCGTCAACACGCAGACCGCCGTAGATGACCGAGAAACGTGCGCCGTTCAGGCCAGCCGAGTTGGCTTCGCCGGTTGCCGCGTTTTCGTCAGCCTGCAGACGAACACGACCCGAGAACTCTACGCCACCGTCGGTTTCAACGTTTGCGTCGATGTTCAGACGGAAGCGCGATACCAGGATGGTGTCCGAGCCCTGAACCGATGCAGTCAGGGTTGTGGTGGTGACAGCACCACCGGCTGTCACGGAGCGGACAACGGCGGAGGTCGAGAAGCTACGGTCTTCCTGGTAGCCGATACCAAAACGGCCGTAACCGCTGAAGCGAACATCAGCCGCTGCAACGCTTGCGGTTGCAATCAGAGCGGTCGATGCGAAGAGAACTTTTTTCATCTTGTTTCCCTCGGTTTCAAAAGTTTTTCTACTCGACATATGCCTCAGCACATGTCTCAGCACGGACACCGTTTCGCTCTTTTTGCCCCCTTCGCGCAAGCTTACCTTAATTGCGTCGCCTGCATTGGCCCCGGATTGGTGCAAGGATGCCACAGTCGATTTCCACCCCCGGAACCCGCATTCTGCGCCAATATAAGAAAAGAATAGGCTTGTTGCTGCACTGCGCCTTGTCTAGGAGTATCAACCAACAACGCAAAACCAATGAAGCAGGACCTGTCGACGATGCGCCTGAAAACGATTCTGGGTTTGATAATACTGACCGCCGCTGTCGCCGCCTGCGGGCGCAGCCAGCCATTGCCGGGGGATGCACGCTCGTTGACTGTCGATGGCTCTTCGACCGAGGAACGCGAACTCAGCGATCCGGGCCGTACAACGATCTGGGATGTCTTCGGACCGAACAACTCCGAGCAGGTCACAAATGTGAACCGCTATTTGTGGCGCGCTTCGCTGGATGTGCTGAATTTCCTTCCAGTACAGGAAGTTGACCCGTTTACCGGTGTGATCGTGACCGGCTATGGCAAGCCGCCGGGTGGCGGGCGATCGTATCGGGCGACGGTCCATATCAGTGACCCGGCGCTGGCGGCGCGCTCGTTGACTGTCTCGCTGCAAACCAGTGGCGGTGCTCCGGTCAGTGCCGCAACCACCCGCGCGGTCGAGGATGCGATCCTGTCCCGCGCACGCCAGCTACGCATTGCGGACAACAAGTTCTAGCCACCCGCCGCAAATCGCAATATTACCACGCCGGGTTCATGCCCGGCGTTTTCATTCACGAAGGACCGCACCATGTCGCGCTACTCGGCCAACGAAATCGAAGCAAAATGGCAGGAGGCCTGGGACAGGGCCGGGATCTTCACCGCCGACCACAAGGCGGACAAGCCGAAATATTACGTGCTTGAGATGTTCCCCTACCCGTCCGGCCGAATCCATATGGGGCATGTGCGCAACTACACGATGGGCGACGTGATCGCGCGGCATAAACTGGCGACCGGCCACAACGTGCTGCACCCGATGGGCTGGGATGCGTTCGGGATGCCGGCGGAAAACGCCGCGATGGCGATTGGTGGCCACCCGAAGGACTGGACCTACGGCAACATTGCAGACATGCGCGGGCAGATGAAGCCTTTGGGCCTGTCGATCGACTGGTCTCGTGAGTTCGCAACCTGTGACCCCGAATATTACGGCCAGCAGCAGGCCTTGTTCCTGGACATGCTCGAAGCCGGGCTGGTGTATCGCAAAAACGCCGTGGTGAACTGGGATCCGGTCGACATGACCGTGCTGGCCAACGAACAGGTGGAAAACGGGCGCGGTTGGCGATCCGGAGCGCTGGTGGAACGTCGCGAACTGACCCAGTGGTTCTTCAAGATATCGGACTATTCCGAGGAACTGCTCGACGCGCTGGACACTCTGGATAACTGGCCCGCCAAGGTACGCCTGATGCAAGAAAACTGGATCGGCAAGTCACGCGGCCTTCAGTTTGGGTTCGAACGTACCGATGGCGAAGAGCCGATCACCGTATATACGACTCGCCCCGATACGCTGCTGGGCGCGTCCTTTGTCGGCATCTCACCAGACCACCCGATTGCCAAGGAGCTTGAGGCAGAAAGTCCCGAAGTTGCTGAATTTGTTGCCGAATGCCGCAAGGGTGGCACCACGGAAGAGGCGATCGAGACCGCTGAGAAACTGGGCTATGATACCGGTATCCGCGTAAAACACCCGCTGGACCCGAATTGGGAACTCCCTGTCTGGATCGCCAACTTCATCCTGATGGATTACGGCACTGGCGCGATCTTTGCCTGCCCGGCGCATGACCAGCGCGACCTCGATTTCTGCCGCAAATATGGCCTGCCCGTGGTGGACACCTTCTTTGCGCTGGATGACGACACGCCGGTCGACAAGATCGCTTTTGTCCCGCCCAAATCCGAAAAGGTTCGCTGGGTGAATCACTTCGCTGGCCTGACCGAGGCGACGGGTGACGAGGCGATCGACGCCACCGTCGACTTTGCCGAAAAGGCCGGCTGGGGCGAAGGCGTCACCAAATACCGCCTGCGCGACTGGGGTTTGAGCCGCCAGCGCTATTGGGGCTGCCCGATTCCCGTTGTTCATTGTGACAGCTGCGGCGTGGTGCCCGAGAAAAAGGAAAACCTGCCGGTCCGCCTGCCCGACGATGTCACGTTCGACAAACCCGGCAACCCGCTGGATCGTCACCCGACCTGGCGTGACTGCGCCTGCCCGAAATGCGGAGCCCCGGCAAAGCGCGAGACCGACACGATGGACACCTTTGTCGATTCGTCGTGGTATTTCGCCCGTTTCACCGCCCCGCGTGCAGAAACGCCAACGGATATGGCGGAAGCCGAATACTGGATGAATGTTGATCAGTATATCGGCGGCATCGAGCATGCGATTCTGCACCTGCTCTATTCCCGATTCTTCGCACGGGCGATGAACATCACGGGCCACTTGCCGAAAAAAGCCATCGAGCCGTTTGATGCCCTATTCACCCAAGGCATGGTGACGCACGAAATCTACCAGACCCGCGACGCCAATGGCCGCCCAGTCTATCACCTGCCCGAGGACGTGACCGACGGCAAACTGGCGGACGGTGCCGAAGTTGAGATCATCCCTTCGGCCAAGATGTCCAAATCCAAGAAAAACGTGGTGGATCCGGTCAGCATCATCTCGGCGTTTGGTGCCGACACCGCGCGTTGGTTCGTGCTGTCCGATTCGCCGCCCGAACGGGATGTGGAATGGACCGCGGCCGGGGCCGAAGCGGCCTACAAGCATCTCAATCGCGTGTGGAACCTTTGCGACAAGATCGGTGCGATGGACCCGGACGCAAAAGGCGAAGGTGATGAGGACCTGCTGCGCGAGATGCATAAAACCATCCGCGATGTGTCGCTGGGTGTCGAAAGCTTCGGCTTCAACGCGGCCATCGCCAAGCTTTATGCGTTCACAAACACGCTGGCCAAATCCAAGGCAGGGGCTTCGGCCCAGAAGCAGGCAATCAAAACGCTGGCACAGCTCATGTCGCCGATGACACCGCATCTGGCCGAAGATATCTGGGCGCATCAGGGCGGAGAAGGTCTGGTGGCGGTCGCCCCATGGCCCGTCGCAGATGAGACGATGCTGATCGACGACACGGTCACGTTGCCGATTCAGATCAACGGCAAGCGCCGCGCGGAAATCAGCGTGTCCAAGGATTTGGCCAAGGACGAGGTTGAAAAAGTCGCGCTCAGCACCGAAGCTGTGCAAAAGGCGCTGAACGGTGAAGCGCCGAAGAAAGTGATCATAGTGCCGGGCCGGATCGTAAATGTCGTTGTTTGATCGCAAATCGTGGCGGATACTGCCGCTTGCAGCTGCTCTGTTTGTTGCCGCTTGCGGTTTCCAGCCGGTTTATGCCCCCGGCGGTTCAGGCGAAGCGCTCTACGGGAAGGTTGTCGTGTCTGCCCCGAATGACGTCGACAGCTATCTTTTGGTTCAGAACCTAGAACAGCGTCTGGGGCGCAGCGCGGAACAGGTTGAGGATTACGACCTGAATGTTCAGGTCGCGACCACGACTCTGGCAGCGGCCATCACTACGACCAACGAAATCAACCGCCTGACCATTAATGGCCGGGCCAACTTTACGCTTGTGTCAAAAGCCACAGGGCAGGTGGTTGCATCAGGTTCAGAGACCAATTTCGTGGCCTATTCGGCTGCCGGTTCAACCGTCTCGACCCTGGCCGGGGAACGCGCGGCCAAGGAACGTCTGATGGTGATGCTTTCGGATCAGATCGTCAATCGCCTGTACGCCACCACAGGTCCGGCCACATGAAGCTCAGCCCGCGCGAGGCCGAGGGGTATTTTACCCGGCCCGACGCGGACAAGGCCGGGCTGCTGATCTATGGCGCGGATGCGATGCGTGTTGCGCTGAAACGGCAGCAGGTTCTGGCGGCCCTTCTGGGCCCCGCCGCCGAGGAAGAGATGCGGCTGACCCGGATCCCGGGATCGGAATTGCGCGGCGATCCGGCGTTGCTGCTGGATGCCATCAAGGCGGTTGGGTTTTTTCCCGGCCCCCGGGCCGCCTTTGTCGAGGATGCGACGGAGACCGCAGCGCCTGCGATTCTGGCAGCGCTGGAAGACTGGGCGCTTGGCGACGCGCAAATCGTTGTGACCGCCGGCCAGCTCAAACCAAGTTCGAAAATCCGCAAGGCGTTCGAAACCCATCCGGCGGCTTATGCCGTGGGTATCTACGACGATCCGCCTTCCCGGGCCGAGGTCGAACGGATTCTGTCCGAAGCAGGTCTTCAGAACATTTCCCGCGACACCATGTCGGCGCTGGCCGAACTGGCGGTTGCGCTCAGCCCTGGGGATTTCACCCAGACCGTTGAAAAGATTTCATTATACAAGCGCGGCGACCTTTCTGAGCTGACCATCGAAGATGTCGAATCTTGCGCGCCGCGCTCGACCGAAGCGGCGTTGGACGATGTCCTGAATGTGGTTGCCGAAGGACGAACGGCCGAAATCGGGCCATTGCTTCGCCGTTTGCAGGCGCAGGGCACAAACGCAGTCACCTTGTGCATCGGGGCAACCCGGCATTTTCGCACGCTTTATGCCTGCGCTTCAGATCCGGGCGGTGCAGCGCAGGGTATCGGCAAGCTGCGTCCGCCTGTTTACGGCAAGCGCCGCGACCGGATTTTGCGGCAGGCACAGGGTTGGGGTGCGCAAAAACTGCAAACCGCGCTGACGGTGCTGACCGATACGGACCTTTCCCTGCGATCAGCCGGTCAGACCGCACCCGCGCTGGCACTGGTCGAACGGGCAATGATCCGTCTGGCAATGCTGGCACGGTCGCGCTAGTTCACCCTGCCCGTTCCAGCCATTCCGCCGCCGATCTGCCTGCCCATCGCCCGGTCGCCAGACATGCAGTCAACAGATACCCGCCGGTCGGAGCCTCCCAGTCCAGCATCTCGCCCGCACTGAACACGCCGGGCATGGCGCTGAGCATAAACCCGTCGTCCAAAGCCGCGCGGACAACACCACCTGCGGTCGAGATCGCCTCGTCCATCGGGCGCAATTCCGCGCCACGCACGGGCAAAGCCTTGAGCATTTTGATCGTCTGTTTTGGCGTAAGTGACTGCCCCGCCGTCATTTCGTGAAACAATGCGACTTTCTGCGGCGGCAATCGCAAACTCTTTTTCAACCACTGAGACAGCGTCGTTTTGGGCTTTTTGTCCGAAAACCGGCGGTGCAGCACATCCTCTGCCAGATCGGGCAAGAGATCGACCTGCAATTCCGCGCCGTCGCGCAACGCCGGTGTCAAGGCATACAACCCGCCCCCTTCCAGCCCCGTCGCCGAAAGGGTCGCCTCCCCACGAGACCGCAGCTCACCGGCGCGCCATTCAACTGATTTAAGCGGCGCGCCGAAATGCGGCTGCATATGCGGGCTCCAGGAAACCGAAAGGGCCGAGTTCGATGGGGCGAACGGGGCCAGAGGAACACCTTTCTCCGCAAGATGCGTCACCCAGGCACCGTCCGATCCCAGTCGCGCCCAACTGGCCCCGCCCAGTGCCAGCACCGTGGCGCCACTGGACAGGCTTTGACGACCATCGGGTGTCTCAAACAGCAGTTTTTGTCCTTCCCAACCCAGCCAGCGCCAGCGCGTTCTGATCTGCACCCCGGACGTATCCAGTCGCCTTAGCCAGGACCGCAACAAGGGCGATGCTTTCATCGCCTTCGGAAACACGCGACCAGTCGAGCCGGTAAACACTTCTTGCCCCAGATCGCGCGCCCATTCCTGCGCGGCCTGCGCATCGAACCCCGCGATCATCGGGCGCAACCAGTCAGCCGCGCTGCCATAGGACCGGATCAGTGTGTCAAAGGGCTCATCCTTGGTCAGGTTCAATCCGGACTTGCCTGCCATCAGGAATTTGCGCGCAACGGATGGTTTGGCCTCAAGCACCAGCACGTCATGGCCGGCACGGGCCAGTTGCTCTGCCGCCATCAGACCCGCCGGACCTGCTCCGATCACCACAGCCTGCGCCATCATTGCCCTCTTGTCATGTGCTTCGGACGGCGCGACTCTGCCATACCATGTTGACAACCGATCCGATCTGCCCGCTTTGCGACCGCCCGATCCCGGAAGGGAGCGGCAGCGTGCACCATCTGATCCCAAAACTCAAAGGTGGCAAGGGAGGACCCACCGTTTTGCTGCACCAGATCTGCCACAAAGAAGTTCACGCCACGCTGACCGAAGCCGAACTCGCGCGCAGTTACAGTACGGTCGAAGCCCTGCGCGCACATCCCCGGCTTGAGAAGTTTCTGATCTGGGTGCGAAAGCGACCGCCCGGCTTCCGTTCCAGGGTTCCGGGCAAGCGGCGCGGGCGCTGACTATGCAGGCAACCATTGATCCCCGGCGGCATCGCTGACCGCAGCACTCAGCCCTTCTATTTCCAGCCCCCGGTAATCCGGAACCGGCGAGAATTGCGCATCCGGGGCATGCTGAAACTCCAACGTTGTATAGGGGCGTTTCCAAAGCCATTCGCGGTTCTGGACGGCCCAAAGATCACCACTTGGCGGCACGTCTTTCGTAAAGGCGTAAAAGTGCAGATCAAATCCATAAAGCGCGACATCCTGCATCGACAACAACCGCATGCCCTGACCCCGGCAGAACTGGTCTTCGGACGCAATATCACCCGTTCGCAGCGTTACCTGTCCGATACGGGCCCGCGCAAAGGGGTCCTCTGGATCGGCGGCCCCGTCCGGGCGGTTGCCGTCAAAATCATGCTGCAGCAATTCGATGACAAAGCCGTCCGGATCGCTCAGATGCGCCATATATCCGATATCCAGGAACTGCCTTGGCGCGCTGACATCGACGCCCATTCGGCGCAGATGGGCGGCAGCCAGATCAACGTCGGGCACAGTGATCCCGATCTTCCAGTATCGCTGACCCCGGTCGTGCCGATAGCCACCACCTCCGGGCATAAGCAACAGATCCGCATCCTGACCTGCATAACCAACCCGCCGGTTCGGACCTTCCCGCCGCACGGACATTCCAAACGCATCGCGGTAAAACCCCGCAAGAGCATCCGGGTCGTCAACGCGCAGGCGCAGGGCGGACAATCTCATCGGCACATCCTTGCGATCCCGGCCGCGATTTCGGGATTGGCCGCAAGGCTGTCGGCTGCCAGATCACGGGCAGTGGTCATCAGATGATCCGGCTCGACGATCCTGTCGACCAGACCAAAAGCATAAGCCTCTTGCGCGGAAATTTTCTGACCACACATCAGGATCAGCCTTGTCCGCGCAGGTCCGATCAACGCCGTCATGCGTTTGGCATCGGATGGCTGTGGCAGAAAGCCCAACTTCATGACCGGATAAAAGACCTTCGCCGTCGGCACTGCAATGCGGATATCGCAAGCCAGGGCCATGCCGTTCGCGCCCCCTGCCAGAGTTCCGTTCAGCGCGGCGATGGTCAGGCAGGGCAATGCGGCAATGGCGCCCGAAAGGCGTTCCCACACGTCCGAAATTGCCAGGCCGGCCCGGGCCTCGTCCAGATCCGCGCCCGCGCTGAACACCTTGCCGGCACCGGTCAGGATCAACGCGCGGGCCTGTGTTGCACTTTCGGCGATCTCGGCCATACGCGCCAGCATGTCCCCGGTCAGCGCGTTGGCCTTTCCGGGGTTGTTGATGGTGACGGTCCACAACCCGTCGGCCTTATCCATTTCAATCACGTCAGCCCGACCCTTTTGCGGATGTCTTCCTGCCTGAGCGAGATTTCCGTCCCAAGAAACTCATCCGCGTTCGGCGTGCACATCCACAACAGGGCCCGTGCAGGCCAGTCGGCCGGAATATGGTCGCTCCAGTCCAGCTGACTGACGGCGTTGATACCACTGGCCTTGATCACCCGCTGCATGTCCGTCGCAACCGTTCCCGGCGACAGCCCCATCGCGCGAATACCGTGATGGGCCTCTTCCAGATGCAGGCACTCGGTCATCATCTTGGCTCCGGCCTTGGACGCGCAGTAATGGCTCCAGGCTTCGACCGGGTTGGAGGCCGCGCCCGAGGATATTGTCAGAACCGTACCACCGCCCGCCGCACGCATGACGGGCAGCGCCGCACGCATCCCGTAGAACACACCCTTGAGGTTGATATCGATCGCCTGGCTCCAGGCCTCGGGATCGGCATTGGACAGATGAAAGATCGGCTCAATGACACCGGCATTGCCGATCAGAACATCCAGGCCGCCAAACCGGTCCACGCAATCGGCCACGACCTGTTCCACCTGCGCAAAGTCGCTGACATCGCAGCTAAGCGCGATGGCGTTGTCACCCAGCGCCGAGGCCAAAGCCTCGATCTGGTCGCGACTGCGCGCCACCAATGCAACATTGGCGCCGGCTGCGGCAAATACGCGCCCCGCTTCGGCGCCGATACCCCGGCTGGCGCCGGTTATCAGTACAGTTTTCCCTTGCATCGGAATACTCTGCCCCCATTGAAATCATGTCTGGGGACTCTGTAACGCGCGCAAGGGGAATTGGTCCAGCCCTGCCCCCTTGACGCCCGCCGCCGCAGGCACGACGATATGCGCAAAAATTCATCGAGAAGGGTAATCCTATGTCGCATTTCCTTCGCCGCAGTTGCGGCGCTGTTCTGGCTTATGCCGTTGTCAGCCAAGGGGCGCTGGCCGACGTAACAGCCAGCGACGTCTGGGCCGACTGGCAGGCTTACTTCACGCAAATGGGTTATACCGTAAACGGCGAACAGTCGGTGTCCGGTGCCGTAACCACCATCTCGGACATGACGCTTGCAATGGCCTTGCCCGAAGAAGAAGGGCAGTTCGTGATCAAGGTCCCGGAAATGACGCTGGGCGACAACGGCGATGGGACCGTCAGCATTGGCTTTCCCGACTCCTTTCCCATGAGCGTCACCGGCAATGCCGAAGGCGAGGAATTCTCTGCCGATGTTGTCTACGCCCTGGATGGGTTGGACATGGTTGTTTCCGGCGCCCCGGACGACATGACCTATACCTACACGGCCAATTCCATGGCGGTCTCGCTGGACAACATTCAGGTTGACGGCCAGCCAGTACCCCGGGAAATTCTGGACGCCAGCATGACGATGACAGGCCTGACCGGCAGTTCGCAGATGCGAATCCGCGACGGGCGCGACATCAAACAATCCTTTGCAGTGACCGCCCTGACGTACGGGCTTGCCTTTGATGATCCCGAAAGCGGTGAAACCGGCAAAATCGACGGAAAGCTGGACCAGCTTGTCATGGACAGCGACAGCGTGATACCGGCCGACTTCAACATGTCGGACCCGGCGGCGCTGTACGAGGCCGGTTTCGCCTTTTCGGGCAGGTTCACTTATGCATCTGGCCAGACCAATATCGCCGGCACGAGCAAGGGCGAAGCCTTTTCCATGAGCAGCCAGTCCGAAGGCGGCCAGTTCGGCGCCAGCCTCGACGCACAGCGGATTGCCTACGACATCAACCAAAACAGCACCAGGCTGGCCGTCACTACCGCCGATTTGCCGTTCCCGATCGAAATCGCGATGACCAATGCCGGGCTGAAATTCGAACTGCCGGTTCAGCAATCGGAAGAGATCCAGCCCTTTGCCTTTGGGTTGAACCTGACCGATTTCACCATGTCCGATGTTTTGTGGGGAATCTTCGACCCTGCAGGCGCGCTGCCCCGCGACCCGGCGACCATCGCGCTGAATAGCACCGGAACGGCGAAGGTACTGATGAACATCTTTGATCCCGAAGTGGCTGAAGATCTGACCGGCGAAGCACCGGGCGAGTTGCACTCGCTGAAAATCACCGAGCTTCTGGTTTCACTGGTGGGTGCCCGCCTGACCGGTGACGGTGACTTCACGTTCGACAATACCAACACCCAGCAACCTGGCGGCATGCCGGTTCCCGCTGGCGAAGCGAATCTGCAGCTTGTCGGGGCGAACGCCCTGATCGACAAGCTGATCGGCATGGGAGTGATTTCGGACAACGACGCGCTGGGTGCCCGGATGATGATGGGGCTGATGGCCGTACCGGGTGACGCGCCGGACACGCTGAACTCGACCATCAAGTTCACCGAAGACGGTCAGATTCTGGCGAACGGCCAGCGCATCAAATAAGCCAGCCAATGGCACCACGGGTCTGAAAGGCCTGTGGTGCCAGCCTCGCACTTCAGCAAATACCGTGACCCCCGGCAGCTCGGGTAAAGCGAACACAACAGTGCCGTCCCACCCTGCCGAACCGGACACACATCCCACCAATACCCCAAACTCAGACTGATCCGGTGCTTCGTCACGCTCAATCCGGCCGCAGGACTTGCGGGGCGCGCAGTCCAAGGCTAGGTCCAGTAATAATCAGAGCGGAGGCGTCATGACCCGAACACCCGAAGAGATCAGCCATCACCTGCTTGATGCTGCGCGCAAGGCCGGGGCAGAATCCGCAGATGCGATCGTGATTGACGGCTCCTCGGTGTCGGTCGAAGTGCGTGAGGGTGCTCTGGAACATGCCGAACGCTCGGAAGGAACCGATCTGGGTCTGCGCGTGTTTCTTGGCAAACGTCAGGCGATTGTCTCAAGCTCTGACAGCCGCCCCGAAACGCTGAGCGCGATGGCCGAACGCGCCGTGGCGATGGCGCGTGAAGCCCCCGAAGACCCGTTCACCGGTTTGGCCGATCCCGACCAGCTGGCCACCGAACGGGACATGCCTTCGCTTGAAATGTTCGACCCAACCCCCGAGCCCGCGGCCGAAGACCTGCTGCAGGACGCACTGGCGGCCGAAGCTGCTGCACTGGCCGTGACCGGCGTCTCACAAGTGTCAGACGCCGCTGCTGCGTATGGCACACACAGGGTGCATCTTGCGGCCACGAACGGATTTTCCGGGGGGTATCTGCGCAGCAGCCGATCGACATCCTGTGTCGCAATATCGGGCGAAGGCACCGGGATGGAACGTGACTACGACGGCGACAGCCGCACCTTCCAAAGCGATCTTCGCAGCCCGGAAGAGATCGGGTGCACTGCGGGTGAACGCGCCGTCCAGCAGGTTGGAGCCCGCAAACCGGCAACCGGAAGTTTCCCGGTCCTGTTTGACGAGCGCATCTCATCCTCGCTGATCGGCCATCTTCTGGCGGCCGCCAACGGGTCTGCAATCGCGCGCGGGGCGTCATGGTTGACCGATTGTTTGGGCCAGCAGGTCCTTCCCGATCATCTGTCGCTGATCGAAGATCCGCACCGCCCGCGCATCTCGGGATCACGCCCGTTTGACGCCGAAGGACTGCCGACCAGCCGCCGGGCGATAGTCGAAAACGGTGTTCTGACCGGCTGGACCCTCGATCTGTCCAGTGCCCGCAAACTTGAAATGCTGTCCACCGGAAACGCCGCACGCGGCGTGTCCGGACCACCCTCGCCCAGCAACTGGAACCTGAGCCTGACGCAGGGCGACCAAAGCCGCGAGGACCTGTTGCGCGACATGGGCAACGGGCTGCTTGTGACATCGATGATCGGGTCGACCATCAACCCCAACACCGGCGACTATTCCCGTGGCGCATCCGGGTTCTGGGTCGAGAACGGGCAGATTACCCACCCGGTCAACGAATGCACGATTGCGGGCAATCTGCGCGACATGCTGAAACGGATCGTCCCGGCAAATGACGCGCGCCCCTATCTGTCACGGGTTGTCCCATCGCTGCTGATTGAGGGAATGACACTTGCCGGCAACTGACCTGCCCCTGCTGATCGAGGCCGCCCGGGAGGCTGGCAAGATCGCCACCCGATACTCGGGGGCAGATGCGCAGCGCTGGGACAAACCCGATGGCACCGGCCCGGTGACCGAGGCGGATCTGGCCGTCAACGCGATGCTCGAACAGATGTTGCCTTCGGCACGCCCCGGTTATGGCTGGCTGAGCGAAGAGACCGAAGATTCACCCGACCGGCTGTCACGCCGCAGGACATTCATCATCGATCCGATCGACGGAACCCGCAGCTTTGCCGAAGGGTCGCGAACCTGGGCACATTCCCTGGCGGTCGCGGATCAGGGCAAGGTGACGGCGGCGGTGATCTATCTGCCGATGCGAAACCTCCTGTATGCGGCAGCGGCTGAACAGGGCGCAACACTGAACGGTGAGCGGATTCATACCACGCAGACAAACCGCCTGCATGACGCCGAAATTCTGGCTGCCAAACCTAACCTGAAGCCCGTTCACTGGAAGCACGGGCAGGTGCCCGATTTCAAACGCAACTACCGCCCATCCCTGGCCTATCGCATGGCCGCAGTGGCGCAGGGGCGGTTTGACGGGATGCTGACCTTAAGGCCCAGTTGGGAATGGGATATTGCAGCCGGTGATCTGATCATCCGCGAAGCCGGTGGCATCTGCTCGAACCGGCAAGGACAGCCGTTGCGCTTCAACAACCCCCAACCGCGCCTGAACGGTGTGATCGCGGCGGGTGCCGAAACCTACAGGTTGCTGTGCGAACAGCTTGACCCGGACGGGCATGGGCTGCCGGTATGAGCAAGCCCAGGTCCTTCAGCCTTGCGGCCTATCGGGTACTGTCCTGGGGCGTGCCCAAAACCGGAGGGCAACAGCAGCAGGCGCGCCCGGACGGCGAATTGCTTTGGGTTCACGTCAACAGCCACCTGCGCTTGCGCGTTGTGGATGAGTTTTGCCACAGGCTGACGCGGTCGCGTCCTGACCTGTCGGTGCTGATTACCGCCCCTTACGGCGCCGATCTGGCGCTTTGGGCGGATAGCACCTTTCCGGTTGTTTCCCTTCCGGCCGAGCAAACCGGCGCGGTTCGCGGATTTCTGGAACACTGGCGACCGGACATTGGTGTTTGGGTTGGCGGCGGGCTTGTTCCCAACCTGATCACCCAAGCGGAAGAAAACGGCATTCCGCTGATCCTGATCGAAGCTCAGGTCGATGTCGTGATTCCGCGGGGGGCCAGATGGCTGCCCGACCTTGCCCGATACACTTTCGACTGTTTTCACACGATTCTCACGGCCACGCCTGAAGCCGCCCGTCAGATCCGGCGGCTGGGCATACATTCGGCCAAGGTCACGGAATCTCCGCCGCTGCATATCAGCCCCAACCCGCGCCCATGGCCCGAAGACGAGTTGATCGAGACCAATCACGTGCTGGCCGGTCGGCCTGTCTGGCTTGCCTCATGCGTGCAGGACAAGGAGTTCATCTCGGTGCTCAGCGCGCACCGGCAGGCGTTGCGGATGCTGCCCAGGCTCGCGCTGGTTTTGCATGTGGCGGACGCGTCCGAAGCGCCCCCCCTGCACCGGCGCCTTGCGGCCATGGACCTGCGCTGTGTCAACTGGGACGAAGGCCAACCGATCGAAGATACAACACAGGTGATCCTGTCCGCCGAACGCGAGGATCTGGGCCTGTGGCAACGGGTTTCCGCCGTGACATTCGCAGGCAGTTCGCTGGAGAGTGGCATGGGCGGTCATGATCCGCTTGAAGCGGTGGCACTTGGATCGGCGGTTATCCATGGACCGTTCGTCCACCGCCATCAGGAGCTCTATGACCGCCTGGACATGGCGGATGCCGCCCGCACAGTCAGAACCGCAACCGAACTTGGCGACGCGGTCGAGGATTTGCTGGCGCCGGACCGCGCGGCCGATATGGCCCTGGCCGGATGGCAGATCGTGACCGAGGGCGCCCCACAGGCAGATCGGCTGATCGACATGGTTCAGGACCTGCTGGACCTCCGGAGGACACAGCATGCGGGCGCCTGAGTTCTGGAATTCCCCGCCCGGCCGTCCCGCATTGCGTGCCCGGTTGCTGGCGCCGCTGGGGCGGCTCTATGCGGCGGCGACCGCTCGGCGTGTCGCCTCGGAACCGGGGATCAGGCCGGGCGTTCCGGTCATCTGTATCGGCAACCTGAATGCGGGCGGCACTGGCAAGACGCCCACCGTGATCTGGATGATCGAACAATTGCGCGACGCCTGGCACGAAGCGCATGTGGTTTCGCGCGGCCATGGCGGCTCGCTGGATGGGCCCGTGCGCGTTGATCCGGGCAAACACACTGCCGCTCAGGTCGGAGACGAGCCTTTGTTGCTGGCGGCCTTTGCCGAAGTTTGGGTGGCCAAGGACCGGGCAGCAGGTGCACAAGCGGCGGCCGATGCAGGCGCCACCGCGATCATTCTGGATGATGGTTTTCAGAATCCGTCCGTTGCCAAGGATTTCTCGGTCATCGTGGTGGATGCTGCACGCGGATTCGGAAACGGTCTGTGCCTGCCGGCCGGCCCCCTGCGCGAACCCGTCGACGCCGGTCTGCAGCGCGCGGATCTGGTTCTGTCGCTGGGCGATTCCGACGCACAGAACACATTTACCGCGCAGTGGGGCAAACGTCTGAACGTGCCGCATGCCACCGGCGCGGTTGAACCGCTGCAAACCGGCATGGAGTGGGACGACGCTCCGGTTCTGGCATTCGCAGGCATCGGGCATCCGGAGAAGTTTTTTCGGACCCTGCGCCAGCAGGGCGCGCGCCTGCTTCGGGCCGAGGCGCTGGATGATCACCAGCCTCTGACACCCGCCCTGATGACCCGTCTGGAAAACGAAGCCCGCCTGCTGGGCGCACAGATGGTCACAACCGAAAAAGACGCCGTGCGCCTGCCGCCCGCGTTCCGCAGCAAGGTGATCACCCTGCCTGTTCGTCTCCAGGTGGACCAATCCGATCTGGTCCGGGACATGGTGCTGAAAGCGGTTCCGCCGCCCTGATCAGTTATCCTCGCCCAACTTCGGCGAAGGGCGGGTCAGGGCAAGCTCGGCATCGGAAAACACAAACGGCGTGCGCACACCGGGCACACCGTCCAGTTCAATCTGCATTCCACGCGCAATGACCTGTGGGTCCGCCATCACCTCGTCCATCGTATTGATTGGACCGGCGGGAACGCCCCCGGCTTCGCAGGCTGCCAGCAGTTCAGCCTTGTTGCGCTGCGCCGTTTCGCCATTCAGACGGGCGATCAGCACCCGGCGGTTGGCCAGCCTGTCCTTGTTGTGCAGAAAATCCGGCGCGGTGGCCAGTTCTGCCAGCCCCAGGATTTGGCACAGGCTTTGGTACTGACGGTCATTGCCGGTGGCGATGACAATATGGCCGTCGGCACAGTCGAACACCTGGTACGGAACCAGGTTGGGGTGCGCGTTGCCCATCCGCAAAGGCGCAACACCGGTTGTCAGGTAGTTCAGCGCCTGATTGGCGGTGACAGCCACGGCGACATCCAGCAGCGCCATGTCCACATGTTGCCCACGGCCTGTTGTCTGGCGCTGATACAGAGCGGCCAGTACGCCCGCGACTGCATATACCCCTGTGAACACGTCCGTTGTCGCAACGCCCGCCTTTTGCGGCTGCCCGTCCGCCTCACCGGTAATGGACATCAGTCCGGACATGCCCTGAATGATGAAATCATACCCGGCCCGCTTGGCGTAGGGACCGGTTTGACCGAACCCGGTGATCGAGCAATAGACCAGACGCGGATTGATCTGTTTCACGCTGTCATAGTCCAGCCCGTATTTCTTCAGGCCGCCGACTTTGAAGTTTTCGATCAGGACGTCTGCATCCGCTATCAGCGCGCGCACCTTTTCCTGACCCTCGGGGGTTCTGAAATCCGCCGTGACAGACGCCTTGCCCCGATTGGTCGCGTGAAAATACGCCGCCGATACATCGTCATCCCGCGTTACAAAGGGTGGTCCCCAGGCGCGGGTATCATCCCCGTCCGGAGATTCGACCTTGATGACCTCGGCCCCAAGGTCCGCAAAGGTCTGACCGGCCCAGGGGCCAGCCAGAACTCGTGCCAGTTCGACAACCTTCAGACCGGCCAGCGGGGCCGCCATCAGTTGCCCAACTCGTCTTCGATCAGTTGTTTGAACTCTTCGTAAGACTGGTTCGAGACCTTTTTGCCGTTAACGACAAATGACGGTGTCGCGGTGATGCCGTCGCGCTCGGCGTTTTCCTGATACCAGGCCACCAGCGTCTGGGCGCGCGTTCCGTCCTGCAGGCAGGCCTCAAGCTCATCGTTGCCGATACCGGCCAGACGACCGATCTTGCGCAGCTCGTCAACGATTTCGGCGGGACCACCCGCGCGGGACCACTCGGACTGGCCTTCATAGATCAGATCCGTGATGCCAAAGAACTTTTCCGGTCCGCCGCAACGGGACACCAGCGACGCCCACAGACCGTAGCGATCAAAATAAACCTCGCGGTAGATGAACTTCACCTTGCCTGTGTCGATGAATTCCTTTTTGAGCTGCTTGTACGGCCCGGTGTGAAAATTCGCGCAATGCGGACAGGTGTAGGATGCATATTCGATGATCTCGACCGGAGCATCTGCGGCCCCCTGCACCATTTCTTTAATGGTCGAGGTGTCCAGGTCGGCTTCCTGCGCCTCGGCGCTGCTGATCAGCGGGTTGGCGGGGGTGGAATTTGACAGCGACAGCCAATAGCCGCCAGCGGCAACGGCGACCGCCGCGCAGATTACGGTTGCAATACGGCTCATTCTCAGCCCTTTCTCAGCGTTTTTGTCTGGATAAAACGTTGCGGCCCAGGCGTTCAAGAGCCGCGCGCAAATCACCATCGTTTACGTCACGCGACACTTTGTCTGCCTCGGCAGCGATTTCGGGTTTGATTTCGGGTTTCGCCGGCTTCGGCTTGTGGTCGAAACTGGCCTGCCCCTCGGCAAATCCTGTCGGAGCGGTCTGCGTGATGTGCACGCGACTGATCGCGTTATAGCCATAAACCGCATTCACCTTGCCGCGCAGCTGTTCTTTCTGCATTTCCAGCATCGGTGCCTGCGGGCCGGTGGTCAGCAGGGTCAGCGTCGCCCCTATCCCCCCTTTGCCATACCCAACCTTGACTGGCCGCGCGATGGCCGCAATGTCCTGCCCAACGATCTCGGCCCAGTGGGTCAGTAGACGCGATACGGCAAACCCCCGGCTTTCACCGGCCTGACGGATCTGATTGTTCAGCAATGTTGCGGTCCGTTTGAACCCGCGGGTGGTCGAACGTCTCGGTCGCATCTGGTTTCCAACTCCTGCGCGGCTATTGTAATGGGCAGAACAACGGGCGCCAGCGAAACCCGACGCGGAGAGGCATAAAAGTTGCGTGACATCACTGAATTTAACGTCAGCACGGCGTTGCTGGACTGGTACGACCGTCATGCACGTAAAATGCCGTGGCGTGTCGGCCCCGCGGAGCGGGCTGCCGGGGTCCGCCCCGACCCATACCATGTCTGGCTGTCCGAGGTGATGTTGCAGCAGACCACCGTTGCCGCCGTGCGGGACTATTTCCTGCGCTTCACCGCGCGCTGGCCGACCGTTGACGCCTTGGCAGCGGCGCCTGACGATCAGGTCATGGGGGAATGGGCCGGTCTGGGTTACTATGCCCGCGCCCGCAACCTGCTGAAATGCGCGCGCATCGTGACTGATGTGCATGCAGGCCAGTTCCCCAACACATATGACGACCTGTTGAAACTGCCGGGTATCGGTCCCTATACCGCTGCCGCCATTTCTTCCATCGCCTTCGACCGCCCTGAAACGGTTCTGGACGGCAACGTCGAACGGGTCATGTCCCGGCTTTACGACATTCACGATCCCCTGCCCGGTTCGAAGCCACAGTTGAAGGACAAGGCGGCGGGCCTGACCCCGGTGGAACGGCCCGGCGATCATGCTCAGGCGGTCATGGATCTTGGCGCGACGATCTGCACCCCGAAATCTCCGGCCTGTGGCATTTGCCCCCTGCGCGCGCCCTGCCAGTCCCGCCTAGCGGGCACGCAGGCGGAATTGCCCCGGAAGACGGCCAAAATGCCGAAACCCACACGATACGGGCATGTCTATATTGCCCAGCGCGGGGATGGTGCGATGCTGCTGGAACGCCGACCGGACAAGGGATTGCTGGGGGGGATGCTGGGCTGGCCAGGTTCGGACTGGTCCGACACGCCGATCGAATCGCCACCTTTTGCGGGAAACTGGCAGGTCCTGCCAGCGGAAGTGCGCCACACGTTCACCCATTTCCATCTGGTGCTGCGCATCTGGGCGGCGCCCCTGCCTGAAAACTCGGCCCCGGCGGGCTTGACCATCATTGAAAAACACGCGTTCCGACCCGGTGACCTGCCGACCGTCATGCGCAAGGCTTACGATCTGTGGCGCGACCATTGAGCCGTTGAATCACAGCTCAATGCCCGGCTAGTGTCGGGCCACACTTGCGGAGCCCGACCATGATCGCACAAGACACCCTGTCACGCTGGCAATCGGCCCTGCCCTTTTGGCTTTCTATCCTTCTGATCCCCGTGATCTGGGTAACGGCCGTTCTGGGCGGCGCATGGGTTCTGCTGGTTCCGTTGTCGACATGGTGGACCTTTGCCCTGCTCGACCGTTTGACGGGGATGGAGCTTGAAAATGGCGACCCGGATACGCCCGATTCCATGCTTGGCTGGTATATCTGGCTGACTAAAATCTGGGTCCCGCTGCAGTTCCTGACATTGTTCGGCCTGATCTGGTACGCCACGCACACGGACCACCTGAGCGTGGCTGCGAAGATCGGCCTTTTCTTCGGCATGGGTGTACTCTCGGGCACAATCGGGATCAATTACAGCCATGAACTGATGCATCAGAAAGGCAGGCTTGAGCGCTGGCTGGGAGACATCCTGCTGTCCATGGTTCTGTATTCCCACTTCCGCTCTGAACATCTGCTGGTGCATCACCGCTACGTGGGCACGCCGCGCGATCCGGTCACGGCGCGTTACAACGAAGGATTTCACCGGTTTTATCCCCGTGTCCTGCGCGAATGTCTTGTCTCGGCGTTCCGTGCGGAAAAGGCCAAACTCGGCCGCAAGGACCGGCCCTGGACCGATCGGTCAAATCCGTTCTGGCGGTATTGGGCCCTGCAAGGAGGGATGCTGCTGCTGGCGGTTGCACTGGGCGGTTGGTCCGGACTGGGCCTGTTCCTGCTGCAGGCCGGAGTCGCGGTCTGGCAGCTTGAACTGGTGAACTACGTGGAACATTACGGTCTGACCCGGAAACATCTGGGCGACGGAAAATACGAACACGTCCACCCGCACCATTCGTGGAACGCGTCGCAAAAGGCATCGAACTGGCTGCTGATCAACCTGCAACGCCATTCGGACCATCATTACAAGCCGAACCGCCGCTTCCCACTTCTGCAACACCATTCCGAGGACACCGCCCCCCAACTGCCACACGGCTATCCGGTCATGACCATTGCCGCGATGATCCCGCCTATCTGGCGGCAAGTGATGAACCCGCGGGTTCGCGCATGGCGGCGTCAATATTACCCCGATATCACGGACTGGGGGCCCTACAACAAGGCGCAGAACCCGATGCCCAAAGCCTGACCGCAGCACGCCTCGGCGTGCTGCCCGGCCCAACGATTTAGATTGCATCTGCGATGCAGGATAAATCGGCGGGAGCGCTTGCTGCTCAAAGTACCCAGACATCCACGGGCGTCTCAACACCGCGCACGGCCTGGTTTTCCCGTTTTGTGAACCCATCCAGAGATGAGAGCTGGTTTTCCTGCTTCGCCTGCCTGAACACTGCGTCACTCAGGACAACCCGCGCGCCCAGGGTTCGGGTCGTCGCCTCAAGTTTCGCCGCCACATTGACTGCGTCTCCGATCACCGCGAATTCCAGCCTGTTGGCCCCAATATCTCCCAACACCACCGAACCATAGTGAACGCCGATCCCCACATGGATCTCGGGCTCACCTGCGCGCCGCCGTTCCAGATTCCATCTATCAATCACACCCACCATGTCGCGGGCGCAGGCCACCGCGTTGCTAGCGTCCAATGATGTGGGCACCGGGGTACCAAACGTGGCCATCAACCCGTCCCCAAGGTACTTGTCCAGCGTTCCGTGATGCCGAAACACCTCGGTCTCCATGCGTGCGTGAAACCCGCGCAGAACCTCGATCACCTCGTAAGGATCACGACCGGCCGCAAACTTGGTGAACCCGACAATGTCGATGAACAGGACAGCGATGTTTTCCTTACGGATTTGCTTGAGCGGTTCGTCATTCTGGCTCAACTCGTCGACCACATTTGGCGAGAAATACCGCGACAGATTGGCCCGCTCGCGCACAAGCCCCGCGTTGCTCAGCAGCAGCCGGTTGAGACGCCGCATGGATACGCCAAGGGTCACTGCGACCATCAGAAAGACAATCACCTCCTGTACGCGCTGCGACACCATGAAGCTGTTGGGATCAAGCAGTTCAGCCACATCCGGATACCCTTTCAGGGCTTCTGCCACCCGCTCGCTGATGCCTGGAATGGGCGCTGCCACCCACCAGGCGATGATCCAGCCGACTGTCCACATGGCCGCCGTCCAGGTGCCCAGCGCAACAACGGTGCGCCAGGAATAGGCAAGCGTACCCGCAGCCAGAATAATGAAGAAATACTGGAAGTTATCGAACCGGTATTGCATGGCCAACGGTCGGACATCGTCGCTGAACGGGTTTGGGATGATCATCCCCAGGGTCATGATCATCAGATCAACAAAGATCAGCAACAGTTCGATTCGCGATTGCCCGACCCGTCCTGCACGCCGGATCAGCCAGCCATTTGCGCAGATTAGCAGCAGAATGAAATGGTAATATAAAACCTCAGGGTGCGGGTTCAGATAGATCAGCAGAACCCCCGTCAATCCCATCGCGATCCACCGCGCGCGTACAGCCAGTTCCAGCCCCTCGCGCTTGTGCTGTTCCATAGCTGCCAGAGTGTACTTGTTGTCCAGATCGTAACTATCTGGTTTCGTGAAGAAAAAACGGTTAAATCGGGATGTGCTGGCCGTGGTGTCCGTCATGGTTGCTGCTCCGTTGTTGCACGGCTGGGAACCGGAATTGTAGCTATCCAAGCATCGTGCGGCGCAAAACAAAAGACCCCGCCGAAAACGGCGGGGCAAGGCTTAGTGCCTTGTGTCAGGCCACAGGCACCGGCGGTATTGGTAAATTCAGTTGTGCATCTCGGCCCGAATCTGCTGGCGCAGCACGTCGATCGGCACTGTCTTGCCGTCGCGCTTGAAGCACCAGTAGGTCCAGCCGTTGCAGGACGGTGCGTTTTCCAGATGTGCACCGACCTGATGAATCGAGCCTTTGACGTTCTGGCCCACCAGCGTTCCGTCCGCACGAACCTTGGCCTTGTGGCGCTGGTTCATCGAATACAGCTCCTCGCCCGGGCGCAGCATCCCACGTTCGACCAGTTGGCCGAACGGCACACGCGGCTCGGCGCGCTTGCTGGCGCTGACCTCCAACGCTTCACGGTCGAATTTGCGCACTTTGGCAATGCGTTTCTCGGCAACCTTGCGATAGCTTTCCTCGCGCTCGATCCCGATGAACTCACGTCCCAGCATCTTGGCGACAGCTCCGGTCGTACCGGTGCCAAAGAACGGGTCCAGAATGACATCACCGGGATTGGTCGAGCCGATCAGAACACGGTGCAGCAGTGATTCCGGCTTTTGCGTCGGGTGTGCCTTGTCACCGTTTTCATCCTTCAGACGCTCGTGCCCGGTGCAGATCGGCAGCACCCAGTCACTGCGCATCTGCACGCCTTCGTTCAGGGCCTTCAGAGCTTCGTAGTTGAACGTGTACTTCGCGCCTTCGCGCTTGGATGCCCAGATCATCGTCTCGTGTGCGTTGGTGAACCGCTTGCCCCGGAAATTCGGCATCGGGTTCGATTTACGCCACACGACGTCATTCAGAATCCAGTACCCGGCATCCTGAAGGGCGGATCCCACGCGGAAGATGTTGTGGTAAGAGCCGATCACCCAGATCGCGCCATTCGGCTTCAGCAGGCGATGCGCCGCCTTCAGCCAGTCACGCGTGAACTGGTCGTAGGCACCAAAACTGGAAAACTGATCCCAGTGATCGTCGACGGCATCTACCTGGCTGTTGTCAGGGCGGTGAAGCTGGCCTTTCAGTTGCAGGTTATATGGCGGGTCTGCAAAGATCAGGTCCACCGACGCCTCAGGCAGACTGTTCATCACATCTATGCAGTCGCCGGATAGAATCGTGTTTATAGGGAGCGCCGCCGCGCCCTTTGTCTTGATTGTGGTCATTTCACTGCCTCGGTTCCACGGCGCTTTTGCGCTCATTTGGTTGAGACAAGGATGAGTCAAAGACGATTCGCCGTCAATTTCTTTTTTGAATCAGCGACTTACGATTTACTCTTGATACAAGATATTGTGGACCGGTTTAAACGAACGTCTATGATGTGGGGTGACACCAAGATTTTGCAGCGCGTCGCGGTGCTGTTTTGTCGGATATCCGGCGTTTGCCTCCCACCCATAGCCGGGATGCTGTTGCGCCAAATCCACCATCACCCAATCGCGCCAGTTTTTCGCGATGATCGAGGCCGCCGCAATCGACAGCGATCGGGCGTCCCCATTGACCACCGCCTGGGACGGCAGTTTCAGCCCGCGCGGAATCATGTTGCCGTCGATCAGCAGAAAATCCGGGGCCGGGTCCAAAGCCTGAACCGCGCGCGTCATGGCCAGATGCGAGGCACGCAATATGTTGAGTTCATCTATTTCCGGCACCGAAGCCTCGCCCAACGCGATTTCGGCCCGTTCGCGCAGCGCAACGTCCAGCGCTTGGCGGCGCTTTGCGGTCAGTTTTTTGGAATCATTCAGACCTTCGGGGATATCATCGGGGTTCAGGATGACCGCAGCGGCAACCACAGGTCCGGCCAGCGGGCCGCGCCCGACTTCGTCAACGCCGGCAACCCTGATATGCCCCCGCGCCAGAAGCGCCTGTTCCAGATCGAAATTCGGTTGTGTCATACGTCCGGCAAAGCGCTTTTCGGCCAATACCGCAAGAAAAAAGAGAGGGCAGCCTGCGCCACCCTCTCCTGCACGGCGCTTCTGTGGCGCCGCTCCTGCTCGAAACCCGTTACTGGTGAACCACACGGTATCCTTGCTGGCGCAGGCATGCGGGTTCGTATGCCCGCTTGACCTTTTTGCCATCCCAGAAACCAACTTCGCACTGGCGGGGCAGGCTATCGGAATATCGGTAATGCTTGCCGAGGCATTTCGGCGTCAGCAGGGGGCGCTTGTTCGAATACGACTTGAAGGTGCGCAGGCACCGCTGCGGCAGGTCATATCGCGCCAGCCGCTGCGGCCGCGGGCGCACCGGGTAGTGATCGACGACAGGGGGTTGGTAGACCGGCGCGTGCTGCCGTGTTGCCTGATCCGCGCGCCTTTCCTTGTTGTAGTAGTGAACACCCGCCCCAATTAGGGCCAGCGCCGCCAATCCGCCCAGCAGATCCCTGGTGTCGGCTGCGCGCGCCTGTGACACGGAAATGCCGGTTATCGTGATGGCGGTCGCAACGATCAGCGCAATGAATTTCCTGTGCATTATGCCTGTCCTTTGTCTTTTTGCGGGCGGCCTGCTCACGGCCGGGAACTTGATGACCAGAACCTGGGGCCGACCATGCCGGACAAGCAATAACGGGCGGTTGTTATCCGATATCAGCGTTGCAAACCCATTGAGATATTGAATTTCCGGCCACCTCATGCGCAGGATGCGGCCTATGAAACAGATCCTCACTTCTCTGGTCTTCATGGCCCTGATATCGCTGGGACCCACTGCGGCGGCGGCCCAGTGTTATGCGGATTACAAGGCCAAACAGGACAACCCCCTGCGGCTGCATTATGGCGTCATGCAGGTTGCAGCCTGCGACAAGGGACAGGCCAAATCCGAGGTCGCCCAACGCCTCGGCGCTTCGGGCTGGACCTTGTTGAACGTCATATCCGTATTCGGACCCGAAGGATTGGATCAAAGGAAGGCAAATGCCGGAAAATTCTTTCTCCGTTTCTGAGGCCCGGCGATCCGGTGCGCGGCTAGTTGGCGCGGGCATTGCCGCGATTGTCCTGATTCTGGTTACGGCAGCCGTCTTCCTGTTCTGGACCCTGCCAGATGCAAACGCCTTCAACGCCCGTGTCGAGCGCCTGTTCATCGAGTCCGATCTGACTTCGCAAACCGAGATTCGCCTGTTGGAGATTCTGGCCCAATCCGGCACGGCATTTGCCGACACGCTGTCCAGCTACCGGATGGTGATCTTTGTCCTTTTGGTCTTTGCCAGCGCGATGCTGATCTCGGCCCTGGTGTTTCTGGTGATGCTCGTGCTGCTGAACCGGCGCATGGCGCAGATCGAACGGACGGGCATTCAGGTGACGTCGCTGCTGATCAGCCGCGAGGAAAACACCGTCTATCTCAACAACATGGATTTCAAACTGACCCCGGCGGCGATGGAAACCCTGTCGGTTCTGGCCGAGTCCCGGCTTGATGACGAGGTTCTGTCCGGCGCTCAGATCGAAGCGATGATTTCGGGCAGGGATGCCGCCGACTGCGACGAGGCCGCCGGTGCCACCCGGATCAAGCGGCTGCGTGATGCATTGGGCAATCAGATGGTCAGCGAATTGCTGGTCAAGAATATTGCCAAAAAGGGCTATATGCTTTCGATCGAAAAAGACGTCATTCAGATGGTCTGATCCGCAAGCATTGCCGCGCACAATTCTGCAAATCATCGTTAACGCCCTTGGAAAACCGGCGGTGAAGGCCCATCCTTTAAAGACCTGCGCCAGCGGAGGTTGATGATGAACATCCACGCCAAACCTGAAACCAAAGGATATGGAATCTCGGTCGAACGGCTGAAGGGGCGGATTGCGATATACCGCGATCAGATCCTTCTGGCGGAAAGCGCAAACGCCAAGGTCATGTATGAAACACGCCTTGCGCCGATGATCTACATACCCCGCGAGGATGTCTGTGTTGATCTGAGCGATGAAACCGAATTGCAGACCTTCTGCCCGTTCAAAGGAACCGCGACCTATCATGATGTGATTCTGGCCGGCGAGCGCCTGGGAAACTCCGTCTGGGCGTATGAGGATGCCCTGCCCGAAAGCGCCGCCATACAAGGTCACATCGGGTTCATGCGCAATGCGTATACCGATCTGGATCTAGGGGAAAACACGCTTCGCGAACCGCAGGATGGCAACATCAGCGGCCCTCTGATCGATTGGCTGATGCGCGGCGCATCAGAGAACGAAACGCCCGAAGCCTTCACCAAGGCCCTTGCAGAAAAGATGCTGGACCATGGTATTCACATTCAGCGCCTCAGCATTCTGGCCTGGTCCCTGCACCCGCTGATCGCGGGAAAACACTACATCTGGGAAAAAGGCGCGGCCGAGATTTCGACCAACGTCCCGACCTATGAAATTCACGATCACCCCGCCTATATCAACAGCCCACTGCGCCACGTCTCAAACGGGCTGGGCGGGGTACGTCAGCGGCTGAACGACGATAATCCCCATAACAGCTTTCCGATCATGGAAGACCTGCGCGCAAAAGGCGCCACCGATTACGTTGCCATGCCGCTGCGCTTTTCGGACGGGCGCACCAATGTACTGACCCTGACCTGCGATCACCCGGATGGGTTCACCACCGAAAACCTTGGGCTGGTCTTTGAATGCTCAGCCGTAATCGCGCGGTTTTACGAGGTGTTCATGCAGCGCGAAAACGCGCAGGTACTGCTGGAAACCTATGTCGGCAAACGCACGGGCGCACGGGTTCTGGGCGGCGAGATCCGACGCGGCGACGGCGATGAAATCGATGCCGCAATCATGTTCTGCGACCTTCGCAATTCGACCAGCCTTGAAGAGAAACTGGGCCGATCAGCCTATATCAACCTGCTCAACGATTTCTTCGAGACGGTTTCGGGGATCGTGCACGAAAACGGTGGCGAGGTTCTGAAATTCATCGGCGATGCGGTTCTTGCGGTGTTTCCGGCAGGCGACGATGCCGCCGCCGCCCGCACCAATGCGCAGCGTTCGGCCATCGGGATCGTGGAAAAACTGGCCACCCTGCGCGGGGAGGGCTCGGATGCGCATTGCGACTGCTCGATCGGGTTGGCCTATGGCCGGGTGACGTATGGCAATGTCGGCTCTCGCGAGCGGCTGGATTTCACCGTCATCGGTCAGGCCGCCAATATAGCGGCCCGGCTTGGTGAATACGGGAAGTCGGCAAACCACAGGATCGTCGTGTCAAAGGACATTGAACCCGCCTGTTCGAACGCCGTTCCCCTGGGAGAGGTCAGGCTGCACAATGTATCGCAGCCCATAATCTCATTTGCTCTCAAAACGGCTGCGGACGCGGTGCTGGACGGCTGACATACGATCAGCTTGAGGGCGCGCCAGACTTATGCGTTTTTTGGGCATGACACGCCGCCTGCTTCAAGGGACTAACGCCATCATCTGCGCCACTGGACCCGCCGCATTGCAACCGATTGCAAGTTTCGTGCAAAGGTGCATAGTGCTACTATGAAATTACTTCCTAGCCTCCCCCCAATCCACAGACACCAATCATGAGTGTCACGCTCAAAGATGTTGCAGCCCTTGCCGGCGTCTCGCGCTCGGCGGTCTCGCGCACGTTTACCGAGGGCGCGTCGGTTTCGGCCAAGACCCGCAGCAAGGTCGAAAAAGCCGCGCAGGAACTGGGGTACAGCCCCAACGCGCTTGCATCCTCTCTGACGACAGGGCGGACCAAGCTGATCGGGCTGATTTCCAACAACTTTCACAACCCGATATTTCTTGAGGTGTTCGACCAGTTCACCCGCGCCCTGCAGGAACGCGGGCTGCGCCCGCTGATTGTCAATCTGACGGACGAAACGGAGCCCGCGAATTCGGTCAGGATGCTGCGGCAGTATTCGGTTGATGCGGTGATTGTCGCTTCGTCCACTCTGCCGCCGAGCTTTGCCAAGGCGTTTCACGATGCAGGCGTCCCCGTTGTGCACACGTTCGGTCGGTCTGCCACCTCGCCCGAAGTCCACGTCGTGGGAATCGACAATGTGGAATGCGGGCGCATGGCCGCGCGCGAGTTGATGGCACGCGGCTACAAGCGTGTCGGATATCTGGGTGGCCCCAAGGATGCGACTTCGGCCATGGACCGGTATCGCGGGTTTATGGAAGAGGTCGAAAAATACACCGACCTTGAAGTGTCGCATTCTTTCGCCGACAACTATTCGTTCGAAGCCGGGCGCGCCGAGATGCTGCGACTCCTGGAAGGGGCTCCGGCCGACGGGTATTTCTGCGGCGATGACATCCTGTCGATCGGGGCGTTGTCCGCACTGTCTGATCACGGGCTGAAACCGGGCATCGATATCGGCATCATCGGTCTGAACGATATGGAAATGTCGCGCTGGGAAAGCGTGAATCTGACGACCATTCACCAGCCGATCAAGCAGATCATCACCTCGTCCGTCGATCTGGTCGAGGAGATGTTGAAGGACCCCGCCCGGTATCCCGAAGCACGTATCTTCCCCTGCCGGGTGATTGAGCGGGGCACGTTGCGGCCCCGCTCATAATCAGCGGAACATCGGCGGACGGGCGTCTTTCCAGACGCCATCTTCTTTCGACGAAGCGACCGCGGCATGAACCGCCGCGATCGAGCGGACGCCGTCCGACGGCGTAGGCAGACCGTCGCGCAGCTCACCCCGGATGGCATCGGCCAGATCGCAATAGATGTTGGCCACAGCCAGTGGGAAACCTTCGGGGTGGGCGATGGCAACGCGTGACAGACGCTGAGTCTCTTCATGCAGACCGCCCTCGCCTTTTTCGATGATCTGGGTTCTGCCGCCCACGGGTGTATAAATCAGCTGGTTGGGCTGTTCCGAGGTCCAGCGCAACCCACCGGTTTCGCCAAAAACCTGAATGTCGAACCCGTGCTGACGCCCGATGGCCACGGACGATGTCCAGAGCCGTCCAACCGTGCCTTTCCGGGTGCGGAAATTGATCATCGCATCGTCTTCAAGCACGCGGCTCGTAATGGTCGAGGCCAGATCGGCCGAGAGCTTTTCGACCTCGTCGTCGCAGATGAAGCTGGCCATGTGCAGGGCGTGAATGCCGCAATCAGCGAACTGGCCCGAAACGCCAGCCATCGCCGGGTCATAACGCCAGCGCACACGGGGGTTGTCGGCATCCGTGGCGTCGCCGTGATGTCCGTGGCTGAAATTGGTCACCACCAGCCGCACATTGCCGATCTCGCCCGCCCGCACCATGGCGCGGGCTTGGCGCACCATAGGATAGGCGGAATAACAATAGTTCACGGCGCAGATCTTGCCCGACGCCTGCGCTATGCGGACGATCTCTTCGCCTTCTTCGACGGTCATGGTCATGGGCTTTTCGCACAGCACGTTGAACCCGGCCTCAAGAAAGGCTTTCGCGATCTCGAAATGCGTCGCATTCGGGGTGGCGATCGTCACCAGATCGATGCGGTCGGGGCGCTCCTTTTCGCCCGCCAGCATGTCCTGCCAGCCGCCATAGGCGCGATCGGCAGCAATGCCCAGTCGCTGCGCATATTCGCGGCCCACATCGGGGCGGTGATCCAGCGCACCTGCCGCAAATTCAAACTGCCCGTCCGCCAAAGCGCCCAGACGGTGCGCGGGTCCGATCTGGCTGCCTTCGCCACCGCCAATCATGCCCCATTTCAGCTTTGCCATGGTTTTTTCTCTCTGTAGAAATTTGGTGTTTTTGCGATCAGAAATCGCGGATCTCTGTCCATTGCCGCTGCTCCGACGATGCCAGTGCAGCCGCCAGCACGCGGTTGACCTCATGCCCGTCGCGGAAAGTTGGCCAGATCGGCTCGCCAGTGTCGATGGCCTGCAGGAAGTCCTTGGCCTCAATGATGATCTGGTCCTGATAACCAGTGCCGTGACCCGGGCCCTGACAAAAGGGTTCATAGTCGGGGTGCGCGGGGCCTGTCAGGATTTTGGTAAATCCGCGATGCGCCTCGGAACCTTCGCGGCGATAGAACCAAAGGGCGTTTTGGTCTTCCTGATCGAACCGAAGCGCGCCCTTGGTGCCCGAAATCTCATATGCGTAGCCCATCTTACGCCCGGTTGAGATGCGGCTGACATAGATATTGCCCATCGCGCCATTTGCGAACCGGCACATGATCTGGGCATGGTCGTCATTGGTGACTTTGCCGCCTGGGCGGTTTTCGTGGACGGTTTCAACCTCGGCCATCACCTCGGCAATCGGTCCCATCAAGGCAAGCGCGCCATTGACCATATGGGGCGCAAGATCGCCAATGGTTCCGTTGGCCATGCCCGTCGTGCGCCACGTGGCCGGAGCGTCGGGATCGGCATAAAAGTCCTCGGTATGTTCGCCCCGGAACCAGGTGACATCACCCAATTCTCCGTCAGCAATCAGTTTCCGTGCAAATTGAGTCGCGGGCGTGCGGACATAGTTGAACCCGACCATGTTCGCGACACCGGCCGCTTCGGCTGCGGCAACCATTGCCTCGCCATCCTCCATCGATGCGCCCAGAGGTTTTTCGCACAGTACCGGCTTGCCCAGGGCAAAGGCCGCCTCGGCAATCTGGCGGTGGGTTTCCTGCGGCGAGGCGATGACCACGGCCTCGACCTCCGGATCGTTGACAAGCGCCCGCCAATCACCGGTCGCGCGCTTGAATCCATAGGCCGTCCGATACCGTTCTGCGCTTTCGAGGCTAGAGGCACAGATCATCTCGAGACGCGGACGCAACGCGGTGTTGAACACCGCGCCCACCGCCGCCATGGCAACGGAATGGGCCTTGCCCATATAGCCGCCACCAACAATTCCAATTCCGATTTCAGGCATCTGTCACGGCTCCGAACATATCATTTGCAACCGGTTGCAAAATCAGTATCGTGTGAATCGATTCAACGCAAGGTCCAAACTTTGCCGACCCCATTTTGCCGGAGGACATGAATTGAGCGCTTTGATAGATGGTATCAAAGGAAACCGGTTTGCCGTTTTCGGGCGCGCAGGCATGGATTTGTTCGCGACCCCGATCGGTGTCAAAAGCGAGGATGCCGATACCTTCCACGCCGATCTGGGTGGCTCGTCCGCCAACATATGTGCCGGTCTGGTCAAGCTGGGCAGCCGGGCATCGCTGGTCACGTCGGTTTCGGACGACGCCGTTGCGCGGTTTTGCCTGAACCGGTTGCGGCACTACGGCGTGGATACATCCTACATCCGCGTGGTCGGCGGTGAATACCGCATGTCCATGGCGATCTATGAAAGCACGACCGAGAACTTCCAGAACGTGATCTATCGCAACGGCGCGGTCGATTTCCAGGTCACGGAAGAGGATGTGGACAAGGTCGACTACGGCGCCTTCTCAGCCGTCCTTTCTGCCGGAACGGTATTTGCTTCGGAACCCTCACGCAGCGCCACGTTCCGCGCCTTCGAGAACGCGCGCAACGCAGGTCTGCCGGTGATTTTCGACATCGACTATCGCCCCTATAGCTGGCCTTCGCCCGAGGTTGCCACCGACGTTCTGTCCCGGGCAGGCGAAGCGAGCGACCTGATCGTGGGCAATGACGAAGAATTCGGGTTCATGGCGGGTGGCATCGACAAGGGGTTTGCCAAGGCCCGTGAACTGGCCGCAAAACCGGGCCGCGTCGTGATTTACAAGATGGGCGAAAAAGGTGCCGTGACCCTTGCTGACGGTCAGGAGATCACGACCGGAATCTACCCTGTCGATGCGATCAAGCCCGTCGGCGCCGGCGACAGTTTCATGGCCGGTCTGCTGGCCTCAATTGCGGCGGGGTATTCGCTGGAAGATGCCGTGATGCGTGGCTCGGCCTGTGCCTCGATTGTGGTGTCGCAACCCGGTTGCGCCCCCGCCATGCCGACGACGCCGGAACTGAACGCTTTTTTGGCCGCGCATCCCGGCCCCACCTCATAGGAGTTTGATATGCATATCGCGCCTTATGACAACCGGAACAACCCGATCGTCGACGCGGACGATCCGACCGTTCCGCTGAACTATTTCAACATCGTCAAGCTGAAGAAGGGCGAGGCGTTCGAATATCAGGTGCCCGGCTATGAGACCTGCATCGTGCCCGCCACCGGCAGTGTCGATGTCGATGTCGAAGGGGTTCAGTTCCCCCGGTTGGGCAACCGGGGCGACGATGTCTGGGACGGCGAGCCGGAAGGTGTCTATGTGCCGGTGGGCGCAAAGGCGCAGATGGTCTGCGTGTCGGACGAGACCGAGGTGTTTGTTGCGGGTGCAAAATACGACAAGGTTCTGGATCCGTTCGATGTGCGCCAGCATGACCTTGTGCAATACGGCAGCGACGACACCAAAACGCACCGCAAGATCAAGCACATCCTCGGCCAGAAACAGCATGACAAGGTTGGTCGCCTGTTGGTCAGCGAGTTGTTCACAGTCGGTCAGGGCGGATGGTCGGGTTTCCCCAGCCACAAACACGACACCAATCGCTTGCCGGACGAATCCCGGCATGACGAGACCTACAATTTCCGTTTCAAACCCAACTGGGGGTCTGGCCTGCAAATGCTGCAGCGCGAGGACAACGAACCCGGCGATGCCTATCATATTGTCGACGGATCCACGATCTGCATCGACAACGGCTATCATCCCTGCTGCGTACTGCCGGGGTATGAGATGTACTATTTCACCATCCTCGGCGGCCTCAGCCAGCGCTCGCTGGTGCAGTATTTCCAGCCGACACATGCCTACCAGATTGAGACGATTCCAGGCATCAAAGACATGATCGCGAAATTCAAATGACCCTTGTTACGCTTTCCGAAGTTCTGAGGCCCGCCTATGAACAGGGCTATGCCGTGGGGGGCCTTGTCACGCTGGGGTGGGAAGACATGCGCGCCTATGTAGCCGCGGCCGAGGCGGAAAACGCGCCGGTGATCCTGCAGGCGGGCCCCAGCTGCCGCGAGCACACGCCGTTGCCGATTCTTGGCAAGATGTTCCGGCATCTGGCCGAAAACGCCTCGGTTCCTGTCGTCGCGCATCTGGACCATGGCTACACGTTCGAGGAATGCAAAATAGCGCAGGACAGCGGCTTTACCTCGTTGATGTTCGATGGGTCGCGCAAGCCACTGCAGCAAAATATCGATGAAACGGCGGCGATTGCCGAAATGGCCCATGCGGCAGGGATTTCCTGCGAGGGCGAGATCGGTTTTGTCGGCTATTCGGGGGGCGAGGGATCAAACGGAACCGATCCGGAAGAAGCTGCAAAATTCGCCCGCGAAAGCGGTGTGGATGCGATGGCGATCTCGGTCGGAAATGTCCATTTGCAGGAAAACAAGGAAGGCGGTCTGGACGAGGACCGCATCGCGCGGATCGACGCGATGACAGACGTGCCATTGGTGATTCATGGCGGCTCCGGTGTGCCGGTGGAACAGCGCAGCCGGCTGGCGCGTGACAGCTCGATCTGCAAATTCAACATCGGAACCGAGCTGCGCATGGCCTTTGGCGCCGCATTGCGCGACGCGGTCAACCGCGACCCCGACCGGTTCGATCGTGTCACCATTTTGAAAGAGACGCACGATCCGGTCGAAGCCGCCGCCCGAACGGTGATCCGCGCATTCGGCGCCCCACTACAGCGATAATCGTCAGACCGTGAATGCCGCTCGGAACGCGGCCAGCGCAGTTTCGGGATCCTCCAGCGCGTAGGCTTCCATGCCCACCGGCCCCCGATACTCAAGATCAAAAAGCGCACGCGCGACCGAGGCGTAGTTGACCTCGCCCGTTCCGGGCTCACATCGGCCGGGATTGTCAGCCACCTGAATCTCACCGATCCAGGGCAGGCATTTGTCGCACCAGCGGATCAGGTCGCCTTCGCCGATTTGCGTGTGATAGAGATCCAGATTGATGCGCAGCTGAGGGCGGTCAACAGACGACACCAGGGCCAGAACGTCTTCGGTCGATCCGAACGGACAACCGGGATGGTCCAGTTGGTTGAGGTTTTCCAGCGTGAAGACCACGCCTTCCTCCTCGGCCAGATCACAAATGCGGTTCAGCGTATCGCGCGCTTTCAGCCACATCTGGCCGGTCACGACATCATGCTGCCAGATTGGTATGCCGCTTTCGCCCAGACCCGTTCCATGCAAATTCAGGCGTTGTACACCCAGCCGCTTGCCGACCTGTGCCGACTCGCGTGCGGTTTTCAGCAGCATCTCGGCGCCTTCTTCGTCGGCCAGTCGTCCTTCGACATAGCCGTCCATGATGGTGAATTCCGCGCCGGTGGCTTCAAGCTTTGC
This sequence comes from Ruegeria sp. CDSB136, assembly GCF_059610965.1. Taxonomy (NCBI): domain Bacteria; kingdom Pseudomonadati; phylum Pseudomonadota; class Alphaproteobacteria; order Rhodobacterales; family Roseobacteraceae; genus Ruegeria; species Ruegeria sp. CDSB136. Next base: position 77,509 of record NZ_JBXWOP010000002.1, on the reverse strand, counting down.
TATGTCCAGATCAGGCCAGCTCCAAAGGCCCACGCCGAACCCCATTTCCTTCAGCCGCGCCGCCCGCCAGTGCAGAGGTTTATCCAGCCAGAGCATCTCGGCGCAGGCCGCAAGTTGAAACGGATGGGACATGCCAGCTCTCCTTGGAAATCGGACTCAGATCGAGCCACCTTCGACCATGAAATTGCCAGCGCTGCACATCGCGGCATCATTAGAGGCCAGAAACAGAACCATGCGGGCCACGTAGACGGGATCGATGGCGTCGGGCAGACATTGCCGGTCAACCTGTTTTGCCAGCGCTTCGGGCGTCACCCACAGGTCTTTCTGCCGGTCTGTCATGATCCAGCCGGGCACAACGGTGTTGACGCGAATCCGGTGGTCTCCAAGCTCGCGCGCCATGGTTCGGGTCAGGCCGTGAACGGCGGATTTTGCCGTGGCGTAGGCGGGGAAACCGGCCCCGGCCTCCCACCAGGAATTCGAGCCGAGATTGATGATTGAGCCGCCGTCTTTTGCAATCATGCCCGGGGCAACAGACTGAATGGCAAAGAACATGTGGCGAAGGTTGATCGCCATACGTTCATCCCAATACTCGGCCGTCACTTCGCGCCAGTCGTGGCGGTCGTCATGGGCGGCATTGTTGACCAGTACATCGGCAGCACCCAATTCGTCGGCCAGTTCTCCGATTGCCGTCTGCAGGGCTTCGATATCGCGCAGATCGCATTGGGCAAAGGCGTGCTCGCCGTCCAGATCGGCCAGCAAGGCGAGCCCGGCATCCGCGTTGATGTCCAGAAACCCTACCTTCGCACCCTGTGCGGCAAAGGCCCGCACGGTTTCGGCCCCGATGCCGCCAGCGCCGCCTGTGACGAAGACGGTTTTGCCTGCAAGGCTGGGGTAACTGGCAAAGCTATCTGTCAACCGTCCCGCTCCATGATCCATTCAACTTCGGGGGCCGGAACAAAGCGCCACTTTCGCAGCGGCCCGGCCATGACATTCAGGTAATACATCTCAAAACCATATGGCGCACCGCAAGGGTGATGTCCGCGCGGGACGGTCACAACATCGCCATCCGAGACGGCCATCGTCTCATCCAGCTGCTCGTCATCGGTATAGACCCTTTGAATGCCAAATCCATTGGCGGGGTTCAGGCGGTGGTAATAGGTTTCCTCAAGATAGGTGATGCGCGGATAGTCATCCTCGTCATGGCGGTGGCTGGGATAGCTGGACCAGTGCCCGTTCGGCGTGAACACTTCAGTTACCAGCAGGCTGTCTGCGTAGTCTTCATTCTCCATCGCGATGTTGTTGATGTAGCGCGTGTTCACACCCTTGCCCCGTTCGGTCAGGGTAATCCCATCGGGACCGATGCGGCGGGCCTGATGTCCGCCCCTGCCCGGGGCCGAGCATACGGCGATGACGCAGTCGGTTTCGGCGACGGCCTCCCACTCGGTTCCGTTCGGCAGGTACAGGCAATGCGGCGGGGTTTTCTCAAAAACACTCATCCTGTCACCCAGAACGCCCCAGTCCTGCTCCGCTCCGCGGATCTGTGCCTTGCCTTCAACCATCACCAGAATGACCTCGCGGTCGCAGGTTGCCTCGGCTGCCCGGTCGCCCGCTTTCAGATGGTAAAGCCCGAAGCCGACGTAGCGCCACCCGGCACTTGCGGGCGTGATATCGTGCACCTTGCCCCGGGTTCCGAACGGCTTTTTCAGAAGGTCTGCCATGTGTTTTCTCCTTATTGGGCGGGCCTTGACGGCCCGCCAGTGTCTTGAATTCAGGCAGCTTGCCTTGTTTGCAGGGCTGCGTAGGCCTCGGACAGTTGCGCTTCGGTCCATCCCTCAGACACAGCCCGGCGCAGGATGTCGGCCTGACTTTCGGGCGCGTTGCCACCGATGGGTGGGTCGGTGTCCAGATTGGTTGGAAACGGATAACCCTCGGCCGTTGCGGCAATAGCTGCATCCAACTCTGCCGTGCTGAGTTCACCGCGTTGTCTCAGTGCAATCAGCGCCGGAAACACAGCCTGAGACATGGAACGCCGGTCAATCGCCTCCATCGCGCGGCCAAAGGCGGATGAAATCTGCAGCAGGTTCGCCATCCGGTGAATATCCGCGCTGCTGTTTTCCCCTGCGGCATGAAACAGGGCCGGGTTGAAGAACACCGCATCCCCTTTTTCCAAAGGCAACTGAATACAGTTTTGTTCGAAATGCGCCCGATGCGCCGCGTCATGAAAGGCCAGATAGCCCGGCGGATAAAGCTGCGAGAACGGCAGCAGCTTGGTCGGGCCGCTTTCGATCGGCATGTCGCAATGGGCAACCGCCCCCTGCAAGGTCAAAGATGCGGTAACCAGATGGGCGTGCGCCGGATAGCGCGCGGCCGTGTCGGCGCTCTGGAACCCCAGATGGTAATCGCGGTGCGCCTGCTGGGCCTTGCCTCCGGGACGTACCTGATTGATCTGGGCCGTGACCTGATAGTTCGGCCCCAACCACGCCTCACAAGCGGCGGAGATGACCGTATTTCCGAAATAAAGCGCAAAGCCTTCAGGGTCACGTAGGCACTGCTTTTGCAGCGCGTTCCAGACCCGGTCATTGGCGCCCGATGCGGCAAAGTGATCGCCCTCACCCGCGCCGCTTTGGCGTTCTTCTGCGATGATCTGATGGAAGACATCGCTGGCCCGGTCGATCACGGACGTGTCCGCGAAGGCACCTTTCAGGGCGATCACGCCCGCGGATTTGTCCAGAACGCGACCCCACTCTGCCAACAGCGCCTGGCGCTGATCCGCTTGTTCCAGCACAGGGCGCAAGGCCTGCATGTCGTAGATTGGAACGTTCTTCTCGACCGACGCGGCATATGGCACCGCGTCGGCGTCGAGATTCTGAGAGGTCAGCACCTTGAATTCATCCAGATCACAGGATTCCCGGTCGAAATAACCGACAAAACCAAGGTCCCGATCTACCATGACGTTCTCCTTTCTCATGGCCAAGGTGTTGCCCAATTGGGCGGATGTTACGCGACGATCTCCAATCCGGCCTGACCACAGACCTCGACGATGTGGTCGTAACCTTTCTTGGAGTATTCATAGGGCGGCGCTTTGGCCGGGTCCTGCTCGGCCTCGACCACGATCCAGCCGTCGTAATCCATCGCTTTCAGCGCATTGGACACGGCCTGAAAGTCGATGCAGCCATCGCCCGGAACCGTGAACGCGCCGGCAATCACCGCATCCAGAAAGCTGCGGTTGTTCTCGTGCACGTCTTGCACGACCGCCGGACGGATGTCTTTGAAATGGACATGGTGCACCCGGTCGCCCCAGCGGCTCAGGGCGGCCAGAACGTCCCCACCGCCAAACAGCAGGTGGCCGGTGTCGAAACATAGCTTTACCTCTGGGCCCGACCCTTCCATCAGCCAGTTCACGTCATCTTCGGTTTCGATGATCGTGCCCATGTGGTGGTGGTAGGCCATCGGCATACCCTGATCCGCCATCCATTTCGCCAGCTCGGTGATCTTGGCGGCATAGGCCAAGACCTCGTCCCTGGACATTTTCGGGCGGTTGTTGACCGGGGTGCCGATCTGACCCTGCACGGTGTTCGAGCATTCGGCATAGACGATGCACGGACTGTTCAGAGCCACGAATTGCTCGACCTGCTCGCGCACGGCCTCACGCTCTGTCGCGAAATCGTTGACCAGCGACGCGCCCGAGCACCAGCCACCGCATAGCGCGATATCATTGCCTTCCAGATAGGCGCGCAGCCCGTCAGTGTCGCCGGGCATCCGCTGGCCGCGTTCGACACCGGTGTAACCGATCTCACGCGACTCCTTCAGCGCCTGCTCCATTGTATAGGCGGCGGTCAGATCCGGCAGGTCATCATTTTGCCAGGCGATCGGAGAGATCCCGATTTTCACGCTCATTTCGTGTTTCTTTCCTTGATGGCGACTTCATAGGCCGCGCGCTTTTCATTCACTTCAGGGCGGATGCTGACCTCGGGAACCGCCACTTCCCACCATGTGCCGCCATATTCGGTCGAGGGGTACGGATCGGTGTCGATCACCACCACATAAGGTCCTGTGACCTCGCCACGTTTGGCAAGCGCATCTTCCAGTTCGGCAATGCTGCTGACCTTGACCGATGTCGCCCCCATCGCCGCCGCATGGGCTGCAAAATCAATGGCCGAGGGGTTCTCATGCACCGCATGATCCAGCAGGTTGTTAAACTCGGCCCCACCCGTACCCATCTGAAGACGGTTGATGCAGCCAAAGCCGCGGTTGTCGGTAATGACCACGGTGAAAGAGACACCCATCATCGCCGCCGTCGCCATTTCCGAGTTCGCCATCATATAGGTGCCGTCGCCTGTAAAGCAGATCACGTCCCGATCGGGCTGGGCCATCTTGATGCCCATCGCCCCCGCGATCTCGTACCCCATGCAGCTAAAGCCGTATTCCATGTGGTAGGCACCGGGGCGCGGCGCTTTCCACAGCTTGTGCAACTCACCCGGCATGGTGCCCGCCGCGCACATGACCACTGTATCGTCATGCGCGGCGCGCTGAACCGCGCCCACCACCTGCATGTCCGTGGGCAGGGCATTGCCGTCGCCGGGCGCGTCTGTCAGTTTGTCGACCTTGCCGAACCATTCCGCCTTCAGCGTGTCAGCTACGGGATCAGCGCGGTAGCCCTGAAGAGCGACGCCCAACTCCTCCAACCCGACACGCGCATCAGATTGCAGTGGCATCGCGCCGTGCTTCTCGGCGTCATAGGCAGCAGTGTTCAGGCACACCATTTCGCGCTCGGGATTCGAGAACAGCCCCCACGAGCCCGTAGTGAAATCCTGCAAACGCGTACCGATGCCCAAGACCAGATCGGCTTCGGCGCAGATATCATTGGCGGGTTGCCCGCCGGTCACACCAATGGGCCCCAGATTCAGCGGATGATCCCAGGCCAGCGCGGATTTGCCCGCCTGCGTCTCGGCAATCGGAATGTTATGCGTTTCAACAAAGCTTTGCAGCGCATCGGTCGCGCCTGAATAGTGCACGCCCCCGCCGGCAACGATAACCGGGCGTTTTGCTGCCCTGATCGCGGCCACGGCGCGGGCCAGTTCGCCCTCGTCCGGGCGGATGCGGCGTTGATACCAGACACGGGGTTCAAAGAAACTTTCGGGGTAGTCGTAGGCCTCGGCCTGCACGTCCTGACAGAAGGCCAGCGTTACCGGCCCGCAATCGGCGGGGTCGGTCATGGTGCGGAAGGCGCGCGGCAGCGCCGTGAGCAGGTGCTCGGGGCGGGAAATACGGTCGAAATAACGGCTGACCGGTTTGAAGCAGTCATTGGCGCTGACGGTACCGTCTCCGAAATCCTCGATCTGCTGCAGAACCGGATCGGGACCGCGCGTGGCGAACACGTCGCCGGGCAGCAGCAGAACCGGCAGCCGGTTCACATGGGCCAGCGCCGCTGCCGTCACCATGTTGGTGGCGCCGGGACCAATTGACGAGGTCACGGCCATGGCACGCGAGCGGCGCATTTGTTTGGAATATGCAATGGCCGCATGCGCCATGGTCTGCTCGTTGTGACCGCGATAGGTTGGCAGGCTGTCCCTTACACCATGCAAGGCCTCGCCCAGACCGGCCACGTTGCCGTGACCGAAAATCGCCCAGACACCGGCGATGAAAGGCTCTCCGCCCTCGTTCATCTGTGCCCCCAGATAGCGCACCAGAGCTTGCGCGGCGGTCAGTCGGATTGTCTTGCTCATCTTGATCCCTTTCAACACATGCCGCTGCGGGCAATCTGTCGGGTTTCGCATTTTTGAAGGTTTCAGGCGCATGAACCGGCCTGATCAGGGTGCGGCCGTCTGGTGCCACGGGGTTTAGATGGCCCACCCGTTGCGGCGGAACATCCTGTCGTTCGTCGCTCAGACGGTCCCGCCGAGCGATCCTTCGAGCTGGGCCATCTCCTGACCGCCTGCCATCAGGTCCTGCAACTCTTCCGGCGTAATCTCGCCACGCCTTGCAGTGCCCAGTGTCTTGCCGCGGTTCAGCACGGTAAAGCGGTCGCCCACCGCCAGCGCGTGGCGTACGTTGTGGCTGATGAAGACAACGCCAACACCCTGGCTGCGCACCTTGTCGATGGTGGCCAGCACGTTCGAAGTCTGGCGCACACCAAGCGCCGAAGTCGGTTCGTCCAGGATCAGGATCTTGGCACCGAAATAGACCGCACGGGCGATGGCGACGGTTTGACGCTCCCCCCCGGACAGGGTGCCCACGGCCTGATCCGGCCCACGCAGGTTGATGCCCATCTTGCGCATCTCTTCCATGCAGACATCGTTTGCCTGATCGACGTCGAACCGCTTGAGCAGACCTTTGCCCTTGGTAGGCTCGCGGCCCATGAAGAAATTGCGCGTCACGCTCATCAGCGGGATCATTGCCAAATCCTGGAACACGGTCGCAATGCCCGCCTCCATCGCATCGCGCGGCGTGTCGAAATGCAGGGGCCGACCTTCGAAAAAGATCTCGCCCTTGGTGGGTTTGTGCACGCCGGACATGGTCTTGATGAAAGTGGATTTACCCGCACCGTTGTCGCCCAGCAGACAGTGGCATTCCCCGGGCTTGACGTCAAAGCTGACGCCAGCAAGGGCGATGATATTGCCAAAGTGCTTTTCGATATTTTTCATTTCCACAATCGGGGCGGCATCGGTCGCGTCGCCGTGGTGAAACTTGGTGTCTTCGGTCATATCAGCGCTCCCCGGTTACGCGTTTACGGATCGCGTTGTTGAACAGAACGGCGATCAGCAGCATGGCGCCCAGGAAGACCTGAAACCAGTCCTGATCGAAGTCGGTATAGGTCAGGCCGATGACAACCATGCCGAAGATGATCGAGCCAAAGAACGCCCCGATGGCCGAGCCATATCCGCCGGTCAGCAGACAGCCGCCGATAACCGCGGCGATAATCGCCTCGAATTCTTTCTGGAAGCCCCGGCGCGCATCGGTCGAACCAGCGTCCATCACCGTGATGATCGCAACCAATGCGGCGCAGCAGGCGGTCAGCATGAACAGCGAAACCTTGACGCGGTTGACCGGAACACCCGAGTTCGAAGCCGCAACCCTATCCCCGCCCGAGGCGAAGATCCAGTTTCCGACCGGAGTGCGCAGCAGCACATAAGTCGCCGCCAGCGTGATGACGATGAACCACAGGATTTCGACCGGGATACCCGGCACCTTGGGCGCACCGCTTTTGAACGTGTCGATCATGCCGTTGGCCGCCAGCCAGGCGAACAGGCCGCCGAACGCTTCGCCCGAAAAGAATGGTGCCAGCCAGTCGTTTTCGACCGCATCGCGCACACCGCGCAACTGGGTCGAGCCGCCTGTCGCCATTTTCAAACCAACCAGGGACAGGCCGCGCAGAATGAACAGAAACGCCAGCGTCACGATGAACGATGGCAGGCCCGAGCGGATCACGATATTGCCGTTGATCGCACCGACACAGGCCGCGAACAGGAATGTCATTGGGATGGCGAAGATCAGCGGCAATTGCCAGGTCACGACGCAGACGCCGAAAAACAGCCCCGAGAACGCGACCATCGACCCGATCGACAAGTCGAACTCTCCGCCGATCATCAGCAGCGCGGCCCCGATGGCCAGAATCCCCAGCTGCGCGGCGGGGGTCATGAAGTTCATGACGCCGGCAAGGGTAAACATCGACTCATCCGCAGTGATCGCAAAGAACACGAAAACCAGGACGGCACCTGCCATGGCGCCCAACTCAGGCCGTTTCATGAGTTTGGTTAGGAACGGTTCTTTCTTGACCCTTTCGTCCGATACGACGGGCGCTGACTCACTCATGGTTTCCTCCCAATTCGGTGAGATCGGCGCTCTGGCGCCGATCCTGTTGTTTGCCGGAACTTTCCGGGACTAGCGGATGCCCTGCGCGGACAGGTCGATCACCTGCGCCGCCTTTTCCTGCGTGATCAGGTTCGGACCCGAAGGCACGTTGCCGCCGGGCATCAGGCCATATTTGGCGTGCAGACCCATAAAGTTCACCGACAAGTAGCCCTGCAGATACTGCTGCTGGTCGATGGCAAAGGCCGCGTCGCCATCCGCGATCGACTGCAGGAAGTTTGCCGACAGGTCGAACGAGGCGACGTTCACGTCGCGGCCAGACCCTTTGACGGCTGCAACCGCAGGCTCACCGGCCGAGCTGGCACCCAGCGCCATGACGGTGTCGATGGCTTCGTTAGCGGCCAGCGCAGCAGCCACCTTCGATTCGATTTCCGACGGATCGTTCGAGGTCGGCAGAACTTCGACATTGCCGCCAAAACCTTCGGTGAAGCCCGCGCAACGCAAGTCAAGCGCGACGTTGCCCACCTCGTGGTTGACGCAAATCGCCGTGCTGCCGCCCATCGACGCCAGTTTTTCGCCAGCAGCCTTGCCCGCGTCGAACTCGTCCTGACCGACATGCAGCAGGGCGCCCAATTCCTTGGAAACATCAGAACCCGAGTTGATCGAGATCACCGGGATACCGGCTGCAACTGCGCGTTCGATTGACGGGCCAAGCGCATCCGCATCCGGGATCGAAACGATCAGACCATCGGGTTCCTGGTTCACGGCTGCGTCGATCAGCTGCGACATGGCCACCATGTCGAAAGTTTCAGGCGCGCGGTATTCGACGTTCACGCCCACGTCTTTGCCGGCCTGTTCGACACCGTTCTTGACGACGTTCCAGAAGGCATCATTGGCCTGGCCGTGCGAAACGACAACAATCTCCTGCGCGAATGCAGGTGTCGCCAGCGCCAGAGCCCCTGCTGCCAGTGCGCCCTTTACGAACTTATTCATTCTGTTTCCTCCCATTAGAACAGTCTATTTTCGTGTCGGGGTGTCAGCCCCAATCATTCGGCAGCGCCGAATCTCTGCGACTCCGATCTGATACGGAGCTGATGTCAGTTTGAAGCATTCCGGTCATTTTGCAACCGGTTTCAAAATTTCAGACATGTCAACCGGCCTTCCGGACTGCGCCGACCGCGTCGCGGCCTCGGCCATTGCAAGCGCGGCAACCCCGTCTTCCAGCGTCACCGACAGCGCGGCACCCGTCAGGGCCGCCTGTACAAACGCATCCCATTCCGCCTGATAGGCCGGCATGTAACGCTCCAGGAAGAAATAGGTTGGTTTCGCCCCGACAACGCCTTTGTCGGTGGATTTGACCACCGTGTTTTCCAGCATATTGTGAGCCTGCAACAACCCCTCAGAACCCAGCAGTTCGACGCGCTGATCATATCCGTAGGCCGCCCGGCGGGAATTCTTGATGACGGCTATCCGACCATCATCATAACTCATTGTAACAACAGCGGTATCCACGTCTCCGGCCTTGCCGATTTCGGGGTCCACAACCGATGCCCCCACGGCGGAGATGGTTTTTGGCAGCTGACCCATCAGATAATTCGCCATGTCGAAATCGTGGATCATCATGTCCCGGAACAAGCCGCCGGACACCTTGATATAACCAACCGGCGGTGGAGCGGGGTCGAATGAGGTGATCGACAACATTTCGGATTTGCCGATTTCCCCTGCGTCCAACGCAGCCTTAAGCGCGGAAAAATTGGGGTCGAACCGGCGGTTGAACCCGATCATGACGGGTTGGCCACTGTCAGCGGTGGCCTTTTGACAGGCGATGGCGCGTTCAAGGTTCAGATCAACAGGTTTTTCACACAGAACCGCCTTTCCGGCACGGGTTGCCGCCTCGATCAGGTCGGAATGAGTATGCGTCGGCGTGGCGATCAGCACTGCATCGATTGACGGGTCCGCGATGATGTCGTCAGAACTGCGGACCTCGGCCCCGGTGTCCGAGGCAAGGCTTTCAGCCGCCTCTGCCACCGCGTCGGACACAGCACATAGCTGGCTTTTGGGGTGGGCGGTGATCGCCTGCGCATGCACGCGGCCGATACGTCCGGCCCCCAGCAATCCGATCCTCAGCATTCAATTCTCCCGAATCCTTTATTCGCGTGACAGAATGTTTCGCTTTGCAACCGGTTGCAAGATGTTTTTGCGCAGTGCTGAAAATTGGTGCAGAATCCGGCCGCACTAGCATAACAAAGCTGATGTGGCAGGCCCGGCTTTGCAGTGTTCTTCGTTGCCGGGACTGCTGCGTGACTGCACTTGAACCGTGACTACGACACACCGTTTTCAAAAACGGCTTCGGCGATTTTGGGGTCGACGACGACCACGTCGACAGTGGCGATATCCTCAAAAATCTCTGCATGCAGGGTGTCACCCAGAACGTCCTGCATCTGCGCCTTGTGGCCATTGATGGATGCGTTCAGCACATCCGCGTATTCCGTTGGCGTCAGCTTTCCGGCAGCAAGCTTCGTGTAGGCATCCAGCAGGTCATGACGCAACTGGACGATCATTTCCTGATGCAAATCCACGTGCGATTGCATCAGTCCCGGATATTCGTTTGGAGATACCAAAAACTCTGTTTCTTCCGAACACCGCGGGTAGCGCTTAGTCAAGCAGCCGTCGCAGATGCTTTTCCACTTTTTGACACCCAGACCGTCAATGGCCAACAGACCCAACCGCCCGTAAAGCGTGTGCGTCAGATTTGTCCAGCCCTTTGATTTATAACCTTTTGCGTCGTTCACCTCGAGCCCGGCGGTACACATGATCCTGTTGGTCGCCTGATGGCAGACACCGTCGAGACCGTACCGAATTCCGGCCAGACCCTTTGTCAGCGGATCGGTTCGCATTTGCGACAGGCAATCACATTCGGGTTGAAAGGCCATTCCATGACCAATGGACCGCTGATTTTCGTCGTGATCGCCCCCGCAAGGCCACAGGTAGTTCCGCTTACCGGCATCATCGTATCCAACCGCATAGGTATGGTCGGCATTCGATTTGATCGGATCGATAAAAGCGCCCTGCGCGAACATCTCGACCTTGCGCTCTTTGTAAGGGTCATAGATGTCGAACTCATCGTGCCATAACCGGTGGCGCTTCCCCTTGACCGGGTGAAAGACTTCGGCGCCTACAAATCTCGGCCTGATTGGATCGATACTCAGCCGAACAACCACCTCGTAGTTTGCAAGCGTCCATTTGTGGCTGTCCTGACCGTCCCAATGACCTTTGGCGGGGTCCAGAGTGATGCGGTAGGTGTGGTCCTTGCAGCCTGTTACGCTTGTTGGAACCTCAATCCTGGCTTTAGGGAAATCCACACAGATTTTTCCGTGAAATTTCACCGTGATTCCGGGCGCAACGCTCAGCTTTTGTGTCGGGATTTTGTATGTTCGCATAACAATGACCTTTCTAAAAATATTCGAAAGGTACATTGATCGGGCCAATCCGTCTGTGACGTATTCACGAAGCGCGCAGAACACCGTCCAAGCCCGGGCCGCGTGTCCCCAGCCTAGCCCCCGACGTAAACGCCGCTTTTGGGCCGGTAGAATATCTTCTGGTCGTGAAGCCGCCCCAACAGTTCCTGAATGTCGCGAAGCGTTTCTTCCCGCTTCGATTTCTCGTCTTCATCTTCTTGCGCAGGTGCGTGAGACTGCGATGCCAATGCGATCCGGAGTGAGCTTTCGATCAGGTCTATGTCCTTGACCGACAGTTCGAACATGTCGTTGTAGCGGGGCATTTCGGAACCTCCTGGCTGGGCGCAGGTTTCCAGACTGCCCCACGTCGCGTTTGATTACCACTTTTTCGTTACGGTGCGGGAAATCGTTGGGCCTATTGGATGGCAGAGTATGACCACTCTCCAAATTTCGAACAGGCCTTTAATAAAGATCCGTTGAAAATCTTCGCCCAAACGAAAATAAAACCACGCGTTTGCAAGCTCAGGGTGTTAACCTGTTGTTGTAAAATGGCGATCCCTGAAGGACTCGAACCCTCAACCTGCTGATTAGAAGTCAGCTGCTCTATCCAGTTGAGCTAAGGGACCGCTGCGCCCTTCTTGCGGTTTTTACGGGCGGGGTTCAAGGGCCAAGCGCATGAAGGCGCTGTTGAGGTCGTCTTCATAACCGTAGATCGGCCCGCAATACGCATATCCCAGCGCCTCATACAGCTTTCGGGCCGCGTCATATTCGGGCAGGTGGTCGGCACCGGTTTCCAGAACCAGGGCGGAAAACCCTTCGCTCTGCGCCAGAATTGCCAGGTGGTTCATCATGGTGCGCGCCAGCCCGCGCCCGCGCACTTCTGAGATGATATGCACGGATTTCACCTCGGCCGTACTGTCCGGCAGGGTCTTAAGCGCACCGCACCCGACCGGCTTGCCGGCCTCATACATCGCCCAGAACCGAATGCCCGGCCCTGCCAGCGACTCGGCGTCCATGGTGTGGTTGCTTTCTGCAGGCCCTGCCGTTTCGCTATGGGCAAAATGCGCCTCGACCACCGGGCGCAATGCGTCCGAGGTTGGGTCGGCCTCGCGGATTTCGATCATTCAATGGGTCCAGGGACCGCGCCGGTCGGTTGCGAAATTCTCGCCATAGCCACGGGCGCGCAGGTTCGGTTTGCGCTTGTGTGGTTCGCTGACAACCGCATCAATCCCATTGCTCTCGGCATAGTCCAGCGCTTCTTCCTTGGTGTCGAACTTGAGACGCACCTGGGTCTGTGTGTCACTGGATGAGGTCCAGCCCATCAACGGATCAACCTCACGCGCGGATGCAGGGGCATATTCCAGAACCCACTTGCGGGTCTTGGCCATCCCCGAGGTCATCGCATTCCTTGCAGGCTGGTAAATCCGTGCGCGCATGTCGCCTCTCCGTACTCACTTGGCTTGGGATGTTATGCGTCAGAGCGCGCACGGGGACAAGTCCGCAATTGTCGCGGCGCGCCCGCAGGCTTTCGGCATCGCCCGGCCCTTCTGATGCCAGAAACTGTCATCACTGTCATCTAAATATTGTTGAACCCCATGACGAGGATAGACAGATGATCCATCACGAAAGAACCCTGGAAATTGATGCCCGGCCCGAGGCCATCTGGTCTGTACTGAGCCGGTTCATGAATATCGACGAATTCGCTCCTCAGGTAAAATCCGAGGATGCCTTGACACGAGGCCAGAATGGCGTGGGATCAAAACGGCGCTGCCACTTTGAAAACGGCACCTCATTGGTAGAAGAAGTCACGGACTGGCAAGTCAACCGGGGCTATCGTGTTCAACTGTCGGACATGTCTGCCATGCCTTTGGCCCAAGCGCACGCAGCGATTGCTATCGAACCACTTGCGAACAACCGCTCAAGGGTGGTCTGGAGCATGGACTTTCAAATGAAATATGGGCCTCTGGGTTGGCTGTTGGGGCAGATGCTACTGAAGCCGATGATCGGGCGGGTTTTGGACCGCAACCTGAAAGCGCTCGCTGAAAAAGTGCAGTCGGACCACATTCCTTACCTGCAGTTTGCCTATTATTAGAACTGCGCATTCTAATCCGGATCAGCCCTTGCAGTTGGACAAAATAAGAACAAATGTAGGGGTCTGACCCGGAGCCTGCCTATGCCCTATGCCCATTCCGACAAGACCCAACTGACCGCAGAGGACGTGCGCGCGCGCCTGAAACTCGAGGGCGGCAAGCAGTTTGTCATGCACACCGAATTTGCGCCGGCGGGTGACCAGCCCACGGCCATCAAGGAACTGGCCGGGGGTGTTCTCGACGGCGAACGCGATCAGGTGTTGTTGGGCGCGACCGGGACGGGCAAGACTTTCACCATGGCCAAGGTCATCGAGGAAACCCAACGCCCTGCCATCATTCTTGCGCCGAACAAGACGCTGGCGGCGCAGCTTTATGGAGAGTTCAAGGGCTTCTTCCCGGAAAACTCGGTCGAATACTTCGTCTCGTACTATGACTACTATCAGCCCGAGGCCTATGTGCCGCGGTCGGACACCTATATCGAGAAAGAATCGCAGATCAACGAACAGATCGACCGGATGCGCCACTCGGCCACGCGGGCACTATTGGAACGCGATGACGTGATCATCGTGGCTTCGGTCTCGTGCATCTACGGTATCGGCTCGGTCGAAACCTATGGGGCAATGACGCAGGACCTGAAGGTGGGCCACGAATACGACCAACGGCAGGTGATGGCCGATCTGGTGGCCCAGCAATACCGGCGCAACGATCAGGCGTTTCAACGTGGGTCGTTCCGGGTGCGTGGCGATTCCCTGGAAATCTGGCCTGCCCACCTTGAGGATCGCGCGTGGAAGCTCTCGTTCTTCGGTGAGGAACTGGAACAGATTACTGAATTCGACCCCCTGACCGGCGAGCGCGCCGCCACGATGGAACAGGTGCGCGTTTATGCGAATTCGCATTACGTGACGCCGAAACCGACGATGCAGCAGGCGATTATTGGGATTAAGAAAGAACTCCGCATCCGGCTGGACCAACTCGTCGGCGAAGGCAAACTGCTGGAGGCGCAGCGGCTGGAACAGCGCACCAACTTTGACCTTGAGATGCTCGAGGCCACGGGCGTCTGCAACGGGATCGAGAACTACTCACGTTACTTGACGGGCCGCGCGCCGGGTGAACCGCCCCCGACCCTGTTCGAATTCATCCCCGACAACGCTATCGTCTTTGCCGACGAATCCCATGTCAGCGTCCCGCAAATTGGCGGCATGTACCGGGGCGACTACCGACGCAAGTTCACGCTGGCCGAACACGGGTTCCGCCTGCCGTCCTGCATGGACAACCGCCCGCTGAAGTTCGAGGAATGGGACGCCATGCGCCCGCAATCCGTCTTTGTCTCGGCCACCCCGGCGAAGTGGGAGATCGAACAGACCGGCGGCATCTTCACCGAACAGGTGATCCGCCCCACGGGCCTCTTGGACCCGGAGGTCGAAATCCGCCCCGTCTCGATGCAGGTCGATGACCTGCTGGACGAGGTACGCAAGGTCGCCGCCAATGGCTACCGTACGCTGGTCACGACGCTGACCAAACGCATGGCTGAGGACCTGACCGAATACCTGCACGAACAGGGCATCAAGGTCCGCTACATGCACTCGGACATCGACACGCTGGAACGCATCGAAATCCTTCGCGACCTGCGACTGGGGGCGTTTGACGTACTGGTCGGCATCAACCTGCTGCGCGAAGGGCTCGACATCCCCGAATGCGGGCTGGTCGCCATTCTGGATGCAGACAAAGAGGGGTTCCTGCGCTCGGAAACCTCGCTGATCCAGACCATCGGCCGCGCCGCGCGGAACGCCGATGGCCGCGTGATCATGTATGCCGACAAGATCACCGGTTCCATGGAGCGCGCCTTGGGCGAGACCAACCGCCGTCGCGCCAAACAGCTCGCCTATAATCAGGAACACGGCATCACGCCGGAGACGGTGAAGAAGAATGTCGAGGACGTTCTGGCCGGTCTCTACGAAGGCGACGTGGATATGAACCGCGTCACCGCCACCATCGACAAACCGATGCACGGCGCGAACCTCGAGGCCCATCTGGACGGACTGCGCGAGCAAATGCGCAAAGCCGCCGAGAACCTGGAATTCGAAGAGGCCGCCAACATCCGGGATGAGATCAAACGTCTGGAAGCAGTCGATCTGGCCGTCGCCGACGACCCAATGGCGCGGCAATGGGCGGTCGAGAAAGCCTCAGAAGACGCGGTGAAATCACGCGGACGGTCAACGGCTGGCAGGCCGGGGCAGCGGGGCGGAAATGTGAAGCGGAGGAAGCGGTAGAATTCTACTTGAATTGAACTTGATTGTTTCGGATCTGGCCTCGCAAAAACAAGTCTTGATGAGTTATGTGAGGGAAGTGCTCTTCCCAATCTCTGAAACGATCATTTGTCACTATGCGCGCATTCAATTGTTCCGCGTCGGTGATCAACAAAGGATCTGCAGGCGTCCTTTTTGGGGCCACTGAAATTCGTCGTGCTGGATATCGAAGAGCTTTGGAAAGGTTAGTGGGGTTCATGTACCGGCCTGAAACCAAATAACCAATGTTAGCATCAAACCAGACTATGGGTTCAAACCCGTCCGAAACCAACTTTTCAATGACTAATTTGACCGAATGCAAAGCTGGTTTATCGTTTTCCCAATAAAGCACGTTCGACCCATCGATAACGACCCACTCTATTCGTTTTCGATGCCAGTGCCTGGCCAGCAGGACAACAGCGAGAACGGTTCCTACCGCTCCAGCCAACAGCGGCAAAGTTATTATTGGGCCGAAGATCACGACCGACAAAAATGCGAAAAAAATAGAAACAATTAGAAGAAGCAGTAATCCTATCATACGAGGATTGATAGTGAATTTATAAAGCTATGCAATATAGAGATTTTCCAGCCTCACTGCCAAAAGAATGGCCGACTTCGTTGCTGAGAAGTCTTACTATAGCACTTCAGCAAGCGATCAATGTTATGCCGCCAAAAGCGCCGCGCGCTACCAGATTACCGCCCAGCGCGATGTGCGCGCGTCGCAGTTCTCCGCGTTGGTGCGGGAAACGCTTGCACATCCCACTAGGACTTAGAAAATGAGGGCGGGTAACCCCGCCCAAACCTTTACCCCTTGTCCCAATGCGCAATCACATCGTATCCCACCGGTGAGGGCGGGCCTTCCATGAATTCGGCGAAATGGCCCCACAGTTCGGCCACTTTGGGCGCGTTTGCGTTCGAGGTCGCCTCGCTTTCCACGACCGAGATCACATAGCCCGAACCATCCTCGTTCATCACATTGGTAAAGCAATGCATCCCCGGCATCCCCATGATTTCCGCTTTCATCGCATTCATCTTCGCCGTCGCCGCCTCCCGCGTGCCGGGCTTCATTTTGTATTGAGTAATTCGCGCAAACATCACTTTCCTCCCTCGTCTGGCGAAATTGCCATGTAGCGGGGCCGGAGCGACCTCGCCGGGCGCACCCTAGCACGACAGCGCGAAATCTCGCATTGATACGAGGGATTTGTGGGCGTTTTCAACTATACGCCTGACCGTATCCGGACGGCTAACACTTCAAGGTTGCAGCCCAGCGCCCGCTGCTTCACGTTTGAAATCACAAATTGTGATTCCAAACGGTTGCCATGACGAGCCCAAACGCTCTGCCCTCAACGCATGAAGTCCAAAGCGCCATTCACCGGGTGCGCGGCACTCGCGTCGTGCTGGCCGAGGATCTGGCGCAGTTCTACGGAAAGTCCGTCAGCGCCTTCAATCAGGCCGTGTCGCGCAACAAGGACCTGTTCGAGGGCTACCGCTTTCAGCTGACCGATGCCGAGGTCGCCGATTTGCAATCACAGAATGTGATCTCAAAACCCAAGGGCCGCGGCGGGCGGCGGGTCAATCCGTGGGTCTATACCGATTACGGCGTGGCCATCGCCTCGGCCCTGTTCAAGGACCCGCGCGCGATCAGGATCACCCGGATGATTACTGAGGCTTTTGTCGACGGCGCAAACGCTTTGGCCGAAACCCCGCGCAGCGTGCCGGAAATCCTGCCACCCGAGGGCACCCCCGCCCCGCTGCTGCCGAATGGCGATCAGTTGAGGGCTCTGGCCGAAAACATCCTAGATTCCGGTCAGCAAAGCCTCGTCGATTATATCGCCAACCCCACCACCAAGCGGCAACAGGCAGTAGCGATGATCATGAAGACGCTGGCCGAAACCGCTGGTGAAGAGGTACGCACCCAGCGGGAACGTTTGCGCCTGAGCATCGCGGAACGTCTGGCCACCGGCGACTATGCGGATGACGATGATCGGAAACGGTTGCTGGACCTGTTGAACGCGATGAAGGGATAGTCACACTTGCCTCAACGCCGTCAGCGGCTAGTTACCAAAGGATGCGCTTTGTTTTTTTGTCTCTTCTCTTAGCCACGCCAGCCACCGCATGGGAGGCCACGGTCGGGTCGATTTGCACCTTGTCGCACGACACAAGCACGGCCGAAATCTTTCTGACCTATGACCCGGCGCAACCGCTTTATACGCTGACCATCACCCGCAAGACCGAGGGTTGGACGCAGGCGCCGTGGTTCGCCATGCGCTTTGACGGCCCGAACCCCATCGAAATCGCGACACCGCGCCATGTTCTGTCCGAAAACGCCGAATCTCTGACCGTCACGGATACCGGGTTTGGCAATGTTCTGGATGGGTTGGAATACAATCAGACCGCCTATGCCTTTACGCAGGACAAGCTGACCGAGTTTCCATTGGACGGCGCGGCACCGCAAGTTCGTATCTTTCGAGACTGCGCTGGGGCTCAGCTGTCCTGATCGGTCGGCGGGCGGAATGGGTCATCGACCCTGCAGCCCCAACTCCACCCTTACCTTCTTGGTCAGCTTGGACACGACCATTTCGTATGAGGTGACGATATGCTCGCGCAGCGAGGCATCGCTCATTCCGCTTGGCTCATAGACCTGCAGCCATTTCATCCCGCGCGACGCCAGATAGGGCGCGGGGCGGATGCCGGGTTCGTCGCCCAGCACCTCGAAAGCCAGATCGGTAGCCTTGAAGGTGAACGCATCGCGCCCTTCGTTCCAGCCGCAGATCGCAAACACCTTGCCGCCCACTTTCCACACATCCGCGTTGCCCCACTGCACCACATGTCTGGTGGCTGTGAGCGAGGCGCAGAAGGTGTTGAATTCATCGCGGGTCATCCCGATGACAGTGCCGGTCCGGGTGAGACGTGGCAATATGCGGCGCGTGTTAATTTTGAAATAACCCTGACCGGCCGCTCTGGTTTAGGCTTGCCCGAAATTCTCAGCTTTCCTGAAAGAAAACGACCCCGAAATCCTGTCAGGATTTCGGGGCCCAATCACGCGGCGCGGCGCAATGGCGTCAGGATGCCGCCTTCATCAGCCCCTGCTTGATGATCTCGGCCTGCGCCTCATCCAATGACTTGTAGATGCGCACGAACATCTCATCGATGTCCGCCGGGGTCAGGATCAGCGGCGGCGAGATGATCATGCGGTCACCCACGTGGCGCATAATCAAATTGTTGGCAAAGCAGCGGTCGCGGCAGATATACCCGATCGTGCCCGGTTCGGAAGCGAACTTGGCACGGCTGGCCTTGTCCGGGGTCAGCGCGATCGATGCCATCATGCCGACGATCTTCGCCTCACCCACCAATGGGTGATCGGCCAGAGCCTCCCACTTTTCCTTCAGATAAGGCGCGGCCACATCGCGGACATGTTCGACGATCTTTTCCTCTTCGAGGATACGCAGGTTTTCCAGCGCGACGGCTGCGGCGACCGGGTGACCAGAGTAGGTGTAGCCGTGGTTGAATTCAGTGCCGCCGATGACCTCGGCAATCTCATCGTTCACAATCGAGCCGCCGATTGGCGCATAGCCCGAGCTGAGGCCCTTGGCGATGGTCATGATATGCGGTTTGATGCCAACGGTTTGCGATCCGAACCAGTTTCCGGTTCTGCCAAAACCGCAGATCACCTCATCGGCGATAAGCAGGATATCGTATTTGTCGCAAATCCTCTGGATCTCGGGCCAGTATGTGTCGGGCGCGACGATGACCCCGCCTGCACCCTGAACCGGTTCGGCAATAAAGGCCGCGACCCGGTCTTCGCCCAGTTCCTGAATGGCTTCTTCCAGCTCTCGCGCGCGGGCCAGACCGAACTCTTCCGGCGACATGTCGCCGCCTTCGGCCCACCAGTTGGGCTGGTTGATGTGGTGGATGTTCGGAATCGGGATGCCGCCCTGCGCATGCATGCCTGCCATACCGCCCAGCGAAGCCGAACCCACAGACGAGCCGTGATAGGCGTTGTGGCGGCTGATTATGATGTTCTTGTCGGGCTGGCCTTTTTCGGCCCAATAGGTCCGCACGAGGCGGATATTGGTGTCGTTGGCCTCGGACCCGCCGGCGGCGAAGAAGACGTGGTTCAGGTCGCCCGGGGCCAGTTCGGCGATCTTGGCGGCCAGTGCAATGGCGGGCACGTGGGTCGTTTTGAAGAAGGTGTTGTAATAGGGCAGTTCACGCATCTGACGCGCGGCCACGTCGGCCAGTTCATCACGGCCATAGCCGATATTGACGCACCACAGTCCGGCCATGGCGTCAAGAATTTCTTCGCCTTCGCTGTCAGTCAGGTAAACGCCGCTGGCGCGGGTGATGACGCGGGCCCCTTCCTTTCCGAGAGAGCCGTTTGCGGAAAACGGGTGTATGTGATGGGCCGCATCCAGGGCCTGAAGTTCGGCGGTGGGCATGTGATTGGTTATGATGGACATCCGAGAATCCCCTGCAACGATGGTTGCGTCACACAATATGATCAAATTCTACGCTGTCAATCGAATCACTTCACATTATGCGTCAGTCAGCGTGTCAGCCATCAGTGCCATGCCTTGCTCGATGTCCTGCGCGGCCGCCTTTCCGGCACTTTCCGCATCCCCACGGCGAAGCGCGCCAATAATGTCTTTGTGCCGGTCGGGCAGGCTCTGTGTACCGAACCGACCACAGACAACCCGCAGTGACGGGCCGAATCGCAACCACAAACGCTCGGCCAGATCGCTGAGAATCGGGGCGTCTGCATGGGAATAAAGCGTCTCGTGAAATTCATGGTTCAGACGCAGGTAACCACTGACATCACCATCCGCGATGGTGCGGTCCAGCCGCTGGTCGATCTCTTCCAGCCGATCAATGTCCGCAGGGCTAATACGCGCCGCAGCACGGCGGGAAAGCTCTGATTCTATTGATATTCTGGCGAATATCACCTGCTCGACGTCCTCGTTCGACAAGAGAGGCACGCTGACACGGCGGTTGCCCTGAAACACCAGCGCACCGTCCGAGATCAGCCGGCGGATTGCCTCGCGCACCGGGGTCATGCCGACACCGAGAGATTCGGTCAAACCCTGGATCGTCACCGGTTGACCGGGGACCAGTTCACCGAACAGGATCTGCGACTTCAGCCTGTGATAGACCTGCGCATGTGCCGGGCTTTTTTCATTGTCCGCCGAAGTTCCGGATGGCTTATTTTTGATCAAATCCAATTGCTTCACCCTGTTTGTCTGGACCTGAACCAGCAGCTTTTGGTTCGGGATGAACCTTAGTCGGTCTTGCAAGAAAACACAAAACTTGATCAAATCTCAAAAAAAGTGAAAATACGCGTGAATAAGCAGGGAGAAGAAAATGAACATCAAAACGCTGACACTGACAGCGGTGGTCGCACTGGGGACTTCGGCAGCATTTGCCGAAGAGGTGCGTGTCTACAACTGGTCAGACTATATCGACGAAGAACTGTTGAATAAGTTCGAGGAAGAAACGGGCCTGACCCTGATCTATGACGTGTTCGACAGCAACGAGGTTCTGGAAACCAAAATGTTGGCGGGCGGCTCGGGCTATGACGTGGTGGTGCCATCCGGCACATTCCTTCAACGTCAAATCCAGGCCGGTGCGTTCCAGAAGCTGGATACTTCAAAGCTGTCCAACGCGGGCAACCTTTGGGATGTCATTCAGAACCGTACCGCAGGGTATGACCCGGACAATGCCTATTCGATCAACTATATGTGGGGCACCACAGGTATCGGCGTGAATGTCGGCAAGGTCAAAGAAGCGCTGGGCGAGGACGTTGCCCTGAACAGTATGGATCTGGTTCTCAAGCCGGAGAACATGGAGAAGCTGGCCTCATGCGGCGTGCACTTCCTGGATGCACCTGCCGAAATCATTCCGATGGCGCTGCAGTATATCGGTGAGGACCCGGACAGCCACGACAAGGACGTAATCGGCAAGACCGAGGAAGTTCTGATGGGTGTACGTCCGTATATTCAGAAATTCCACAGCTCCGAGTACATCAACGCGCTGGCAAACGGTGACATCTGTGTGGCCGTTGGATGGTCAGGCGACATCCTGCAGGCGCGGGATCGCGCGGCCGAGGCCGAAAACGGTGTGGAAATCGAGTACCACCCGTTTGCCGAAGGTTCGCTGATGTGGTTCGACCAGATGGCGGTTCCGGCGGATGCTCCGAACCCGGAAGGCGCGCACAAGTTCCTAAACTTCATTCTGGATGCCAACAACATGGCCGCCGCCTCGAACTATGTCTACTACGCCAACGGCAACAAGGCGTCGCAGGAGTTCCTCGAGGAAGACGTGATCGGTGATCCGGCGATCTATCCGGATGAGGCGACCATGCAGAACCTGTACATCACGACACCCTATCCGTCGAAGACCCAGCGGGTTGTGACTCGTCTTTGGACCAAGATCAAATCGGGCACCTGACCGATTTATCGGCGCAGGGCGGCCTTGGCTGCCCTGCGCCTGTTTCCAGTCCGGCAACACGGGGGCCACAGTGACTTCTGACGTCTTTGCGCCATGGGATGACCCACAGGCGAAACCGCTGATCCAGTTTCAGAACGTGACCAAACGTTTTGGGGCCTTTACCGCCATCGACAATTTGTCTCTGGATATCTTCGAGAAGGAGTTCTTTGCTCTGCTCGGGCCGTCCGGATGTGGCAAGACCACCATGATGCGGATGCTGGCGGGGTTCGAAACCCCGACCGAAGGGCACATCATGCTTGGCGGTCAGGACATCGATCCGATCCCGCCCAACAAAAGGGCGGTAAACATGATGTTCCAGTCCTATGCCCTGTTTCCTCACCTGAGCATCTGGGACAACATCGCCTTTGGCCTGCGTCGGGACAACATGCCAAAGCGTGATCTAGAAAACCGGGTCGAAGAAATGTTGCGTCTGACCCGGCTGGAGCAGTTTGCCCGCCGCAAGCCGCATCAGATCTCGGGTGGTCAGCGGCAGCGGGTTGCGCTTGCACGCTCGCTGGCAAAAGCGCCCAAACTGTTGCTGCTGGACGAGCCGTTGGGCGCGCTGGACAAGAAACTGCGGCAGGACACGCAGTTCGAACTGATGGATATTCAGGAAAAGACGGGCACCACTTTCGTAATCGTGACACACGACCAGGAAGAAGCCATGACCGTCGCCAGCCGCGTCGCCGTCATGGATCAGGGGCAGCTCAAGCAGGTGGCCACCCCCGACCGGATATACGAGACGCCAAACTCGGTCTACGTGGCAGACTTCATCGGGGATGTGAACATCATCGAGGGCCGGGCGACCGCAAATGGCGAAGAGACGTACAAGATCGACTGGGCCGAAGGGCAGGCACCGCTGACGGCACAGTCAAGAAGCGGATTTTCAAACGGGCAGACCTGTCATCTGGCGATCCGCCCCGAAAAAGTGACAATTTCGGCCGAACGCCCCGCCGACGCGATCAACGCGGTGCAGGGCAAGGTGCATGACATTGCCTATCTGGGCAATCTGTCCACCTATCACGTGGAACTGCCGAACGGCACGATCATCAAGGCGCAAACGGCCAATACGCGCCGCATCTCGCGCCGATCCTTCACATGGGAAGACCCGGTCTGGCTGTCCTGGACAGCGACCGCCGCGGTTCTGCTGGATCGCTGATGCGCCGGGCCCTGCTGATCGCACTTCCCTATGTCTGGCTGCTGGCGCTGTTCATGGTGCCATTCTTCATTGTCCTGAAGATTTCGCTGTCGGACACAGCCCTTGCCATCCCGCCCTATACGCCGACGCTGGACCTGTCCGAAGGGTGGGCCGGCATCAAGGCCTTCTTCAGTGAACTGGATCTGGAGAATTTCGTCTGGCTGACCGAGGATGACCTTTACTGGAAGGCTTACCTGTCCAGCGTCAAAATCGCCCTGATCTCGACCGTTCTGACGCTGATCGTAGGCTACCCCATTGCCTACGGCATGGCCCGCGCGCCCGAGGAATGGCGCCCGACGCTGATGATGCTGGTGATCCTGCCGTTCTGGACCTCGTTCCTGATCCGGGTCTACGCCTGGATGGGCATCCTGAGCAACGAAGGCTATCTGAACCAGTTTCTGCTGTGGACCGGGATCATTTCGACCCCGCTGACCATCCTGAACACCAACACGGCGGTCTATATCGGCATCGTCTATACCTATCTGCCCTTCATGATCCTGCCGGTCTATTCGGCGCTGGAACGGATGGACGGATCGCTGATCGAAGCCGCCGAAGATCTGGGATGTTCACGTCTGCAGGCGTTCTGGCTGGTGACAATCCCGCTGTCGCGGCCCGGCATCATCGCCGGATGCTTCCTTGTGATGATCCCCGTGATTGGCGAGTTCGTGATCCCGTCGCTTCTGGGCGGATCCGGAACGCTGATGATCGGCAAGGTGTTGTGGGAAGAGTTCTTCTCGAACCGCGACTGGCCTGTGGCAAGCGCCGTGGCGGTGGTTCTGCTGCTGATCCTGATCATTCCGATCGTGCTGTTCCAGCGCAATCAGCAGAAACAGACGGAGGCCGAGAAATGAACAGGCTAAGCTGGTTCAACGCGGTTTCCCTGACACTGGGCTTCGCTTTCCTTTACATTCCGATGATCATCCTGATCATCTTCAGCTTCAACGAAAGCAAACTGGTCACGGTCTGGGCCGGGTTCTCGACCAAATGGTATGGGGAACTGGTCCAGAACGAAGCATTTCTGGATGCCGCCTGGGTCACGATCCGGGTTGCGGTGTTCTCATCAACGCTGGCCACCATTCTGGGCACGGCGGCGGCTTATGTGCTGGTGCGCGGCGGGCGGTTCTTTGGCCGTACGCTGTTCTCCGGCATGATCTACGCGCCGCTGGTCATGCCCGAAGTGATCACCGGCCTGTCCCTGCTGCTGCTGTTCATCGGCATCGGTCTGGACCGGGGCATCCTGACCATCGTTCTGGCCCACACAACCTTTTCGATGTGCTTCGTTTCGGTCGTGGTCTCCTCGCGGCTGGTGACGTTCGATCAGTCTCTGGAAGAGGCAGCGCTTGATCTGGGCTGCTCTCCGGCGCAGGCGTTCCGGCTGGTCACGTTGCCGATCATCGCGCCTGCGGTGATCTCCGGCTGGCTGCTGGCTTTCACCCTGTCACTGGACGATCTGGTGATCGCATCTTTCACCTCGGGGCCGTCGGCCACGACCTTGCCGATCAAGATATTCTCGGCCGTCAGGCTGGGCGTCAGCCCTGAGATCAATGCGCTGTCCACGCTCATGATTGCGGCGGTGACGGTCGGGGTAATCACCGCGTCACTGGTGACCAAGAGGGCCATGGTACGGCAACGTCAGGACGAGACGGCGGCGGCGCGCACTGAATGAAGCGCCTGTTTCCTGATTATACCTACGGCCCCGCCCCCCGGCAGGGGTGCTGGTGGGACGAAACCATCACAGCACCGGACTGGCCCACGTTTCCTGGCGGGTCGCAGGTTGACGTCGCCATCATCGGGGGCGGCTTCACAGGTGTTTCCGCCGCCTTGCACCTGGCCCGGAAAGGCGTTTCGGTCGCCGTGCTCGAAGCGGCAACGCCCGGTTGGGGCGCCTCGGGGCGCAATGGCGGGTTTTGCTGTCTGGGGGGATCGAAACTGACCCGAAAGGGATTGGCCCGCCGTTTTGGGGAACCCGCAGCCGAGCGTTATGAACAGGCCGAACAGGACGCCGTGGCGCTTGTTGCCGACCTGCTCTCGGCCCACGGCATTGAGGCCGATACCCATTCGGGTGGTGAGACACAGCTTGCCCATTCAAAACGCGCGATGGATGCACTGCGCAAAAAGGCGGACGCGTCCGGTGTCTTGCACGACCGGGAAGAATTGTTGCACTTGGGGTTCGGCGGTCCGTTTTACGGCGGTTACACAACTCCCGTTGGTTTTGCCCTGAATCCCCGGAAATACCTGTTCGGTCTGGCAGCAGCCGCCGGATCGTCCGGTGCACAGTTCTTTCAGTCCAGTCCGGTTTCAAACATAGAAAAGACCCGCGGTGGCTTCGAACTCAAAACACCGAACGGCAACTTGCGTGCGGATAACGTGCTGGTCTGCACCAACGGCTATTCCAGTGAAAACATCCCGCCCTGGAT
The DNA here is from genome assembly GCF_059610965.1 of Ruegeria sp. CDSB136. NCBI lineage: Bacteria > Pseudomonadati > Pseudomonadota > Alphaproteobacteria > Rhodobacterales > Roseobacteraceae > Ruegeria > Ruegeria sp. CDSB136. The sequence goes on along the minus strand of NZ_JBXWOP010000002.1, from coordinate 51,769 downwards.
GGCGGGCCGGTACATGCCCGCCCAGTCGACGGTTCTGGTCACCCGACCCATGTCCGAAGCCGAGTTGCAGGCGCAGGGCTGGACCACGGATCAGATGTCATACGATAGCCGGAACCTGTTGCACTATTTCCGGCTGATGCCCGACCGGCGGTTTTTGTTCGGAATGCGCGGCGGGTTGCTGTCCTCGGCCCGCGCCGAGGCGGCCATTCGCCGGAAAGTGAAACAGGATTTCAGGCGCATGTTCCCGGGCTGGGCCGATGTGGACGTAACGCACACATGGTCCGGAATGGTGTGCCTGGCCCGCGATCTGGTTCCATTTGTCGGGGCTGTTCCCGGGCAGACCGGGATGTTCGCCGGCTTTGCCTACCATGGCAACGGGGTCGCCATGGGGACCTATAGCGGCCGCGCCTTGGCCCGGCTTGTCCTGGGACAGCCTGACGATCTTCCGCCGCCAATGACCCGCTTGCCGCGTCGTTTCCCACTAGGGCCCTGGCGGCGCGCCCTGATGCCCCCCGCCTATGCGCTGCTCGCGCTGGACGATCTCTGAGCACGGATCAAAGCGCGGCCAGTTCCAATTCGAACCCTTTTGCGTAATCCGGTGCGCCATTTTCCTTGCGCCACAGGCAATAGGCCGCCATGCGCCACGTGTACCAGCGGCGCAGGCTCCGGTACCGATCCGTAACCGCTGCGTTTTGGTAGGCTGACAGGAACCGGTCTTCTTCATCCCGCGTCAAAGCTGCTCCGCGATACAGAACCTGCATTGCGGGCGACAGAAACAGGGCAAGGTCTTCGCACGGATCCCCCAAAGCCGGGCATTGCCAGTCGATCAGAGTCAGACCTGCTGATGCAACAAGGATATTGCCCGGAACCGGGTCCCCGTGGATCAGGCAGCGATGGGGCAAAGCAGCGACCTGCCCGACCGGCTTCAAACCCTCAAGCCGGGACCGGTCTGCGGACGTGCAGGCTTCAAGGATTTGCTGGCCATGACGGGCCAGATCGGCGCTGCCGTTGCAACCGTCCGGGGCCTCGACCGCCGGAGGCAGGCAATGCAGCCTGTTCAGCAGCGACGCGACCTCTTCCGGCCCGGATTGCCAGGGCGATCCGGGGGCGTGGTCATAAAAAACCCATCGATCCATTCCGTACTGCCCCGAACCACGCAGGCGCGGTACGAACCCGGTATGCGCCAGCGCTTGCAGACAACCGGCTTCCAGACCCGCGTCGTTGCGGAACAGAGGGTTTCGTAGTGCCGTGCGATATAGCTTAAGCACCCTGTCGTACTCCTCGCCCAGCACCTTCCACACCTGATTGGTGCGACCACCATAAAGCGTCTCAAACTGTGCATCGGTCGCGATCAGCTTCTGACGGCAGAGGTGATCGACAAGGTCGGTCGGAGGAAGAAGCGGACGGGACAGGGGCTTTACCGGGATTAATAACGAGTCGGGCTTTGCCAACCTTTGGCCTGTACGGCCCGGCAGATCAAGCGCCGGTTCGGATACCGGTGACATCGCCGGCGGGAACCGCCGCACCGCTTTCCAGAATCAAAAGAACCGTTCCTTCCGCGACCTGAGCCTCGACAACGCGCGTGTAGGCCGAGGCCAGCTTGCGCGATATCAACTCGCCGCTTTTGTAGCTTTCCAGTGTAGCGGAATAGCTGCCCGACGGAAGAGGATTGCCGGACGGATCCACCCCGGCCCAGTCCAGTTCGGGTTCGGTGACGGGCAGAGTTTTCCGCTGCAGAACAGCGCCTTCGGCATTCTGGATGACCAGCACGGTTTGGTCTGCAGCCGGCTCCGGTTCGACAAACAGGGTGACAGGCTGGCCATCAAACTGAAACGCCGAAGCAGACCGGACGTCCATTCCGATCCAGTTGGCAAGTTGCTCGGGATTGGCTCCCGTCATCGCCATGGCAAGGCTGGTCAGCAAATCATTGGTCTGGACCTGTTGCTCAACCATTGAAAACTGCGCCAGCTGGGATGCGTATTCGGACGAATCCAGGGGTTCCAAAGGATCCTGATTGCGGGCCTGTGCTGTCAACATCAAAAGGAAGGTTTCAAAATCCGATGTCAGGGCAGATGCCTGGGATTTTACCGCGGTAGGCGGCTGAGTCGTAGACTGCGTGACGGATTGGGCCGGTGTGATCATGCGTCAAAGCCTTATGTCGATGCCCCTTGAAGGGCCTGTTTTTGGAACGGACGGGTCAAGGATCTGGTCGGCCTCGGCCAAACCGGTGTCCGCGCTTGCAGGGCGATGGGCGTCCGACCCGCCATGTCCGGTATCGGGGGATGTGCCGAACTCGAAGGACAGCCCCCCAAAACCGAGTTTCTGAAACTCGCTTTCCAGAATCGAGATATGCCGGCGCATCAGGTCCAGCGTTTCCGGACGCTCAGCGGTAATGCTCATGTGCAACCCGTCCTCGCGTCCGTTCAACACAATCGAGACCCGTCCCAATTCTTCTGGGTTCAGGGCGACCTCAACGGCTCCGGTGCCGGGCCTTGACGAGAGGACGGCGGCCATCTGTCCTGCGATGGCTCGCGCGATATCTGCGCGGGGCGTGGGCGGTGGACTGCTCATAAGTGATGCTTCGCGCGTCGCGACAGGTGAACGGGTGTCACCCGGCGATTGTGAAATGTCGAGTTCCTGAACCGCTGACTGCTCGGTCTTGGAATCCGATTTGGCTGACGCGAGCAATTGCATCTGAGCAAAGCCCGGTGCAGCTGCCGCGCCGTTGGTACGGGCGGGTGCGGGCCTGAATTCTGAAGCGACCGAACTATCCCCCTGAGGTATCTCCGCAAGGTTGGCACTGACCCCCTGCTGTTTCGGTTCAGACCCGGTAGTGGTAGTCACCACCACGTGCTTGTCTATCAGGGAAGACATAGCCGCTTGGATCGGCGCAGCTTCAGGGTTTGCGGGCATGGGAGAGTATGACGGTTTGCGCCCGACCTGATCAGCCATTTCCACCCTCTGCACGGGGTGACTCAAAGCCTGAGCGGTTTCCGCCCGAGGTTCTACTGATGCGTTGAAGTCTGTCCCCCCGTCCGGCGGCACGGAAATCCCCGTCCAGTCATCCGGTCCCCCACCAACTTCTGGAGCGTCGGCCGCCAGCACATCCGAAGGTGCCGGGCGAGCGGGCTGTTCCGGCGTCGCTTGCGGTTCGGCCTGTTCCCTCGGCAATTGATTTTCGAGCTCTGGCACCGCGTCAGTCACCTCAGGGGCTTCGGGATCAACCCCGGTCTCGGTCGTGTCGATCTCCCCTTCCAGAATGTCCTGGAAGGTCGCCTCCTTTTTGACGTCACCACGCGGGTGCGGGTTCGCGTTCGCTTTGGCGGGCACAGGTTTTGACGGGGTGGACATCAGAATCGGGTTGGGCATTTTGCTCCGGGCTCCGTTTGCGTATCCGGAAACCTGCCTTGCGGAAGTTAGGTTTATTTTAACCGCTTTCCCCTTTGATCAGGAAAGTTTGATCGAATTTTCGGAGAAAGCCATGAAGATCGCCGCCCCTTCCGCCTCACCTCAGCCGTCTTCGCCTCTGACCAGTTTGCAGGCCGCCGCGGTCGAGCTCGAGGCCACGTTTCTGGCCGAGATGTTGAAATCCGCCGGGTTGGGCGAAACACGAAAGACCTTTGGTGGCGGAGCAGGGGAAGATCAGTTTTCGACCTTTCTGGTCCAACATCAGGCAAAGCAACTGGCCCTGTCGGGCGGTGTGGGCCTGTCCGAGATCCTGTTGAAAGCCATGATGGAGAACACCGATGCCGACTGAACGAAACGTTGACCTGCTGAAATCACTGGAAAACGTCCTGGAGCTTGAGCGCAACGCGCTTACCGAAGGTGATCTGAATCGCGTGGCGCATCTGGAGCCCGAGAAAGAGAAACTGATTAACGCGATCAATGACCTGCAGGTATTTCGCCGGGATGAACTGATGCGGGTTCAAGGCAAGGTTTCGCGGAATCAGGATCTGCTGAAAAGCGCGGCCGAAGGTATCCGGTCGGTGGCTGACCGCATCGCCGAGCTGCGCCGTGTTCAGCAGGAGTTCAGCACCTATGGGGCAGACGGGCAACGCAGCGGCTTTTCCGTTCGGCGCAGTGCAAAGCTGGAAAAACGGGCATAGCCGCAGGTTTGATTCAAATCGGAATTTTAGCGGCATTTCGCTTTAGCACTCCGTTAGGGGATCGGCACCAATAGTGAGCCTGCATCTGGAAACAGCAGGTGGCGCGAACGACCGAACGGCGCATCGCATCCGTCAGAAAGACATCAAAGCCCGCCCAATTTGGCGGGACAGCATGGGCCCGAAATGCCCGAACGGAGAAGGATGAATGACATGTCCAGTATTCTGACAAACAACGGCGCAATGGTGGCGCTGCAAACCTTGAAGTCGGTCAACAAGAACCTAGCACAGACCCAGAACGCGATCTCGACAGGCAAAGACGTTGCGACTGCCAAGGACAACTCTGCCGTCTGGGCAATTTCCAAGGTGATGGAGTCGGACGTCAAGGGGTTCAACGCCATCAAGGACAGCCTCGCACTGGGTGAATCGACGGTCGCCGTGGCGCGCAATGCGTCCGAGACGGTGACGGATCTGCTGACCCAAATGAAGGCCAAGATCGTTGCCGCGCAGGAAGACAACGTTGATCGCAGCAAGATCAATGACGACGTGACCGCATTGAAGGACCAGATCGCGTCTGTGGTCAGCGCGGCCCAGTTCAACGGCCTGAATCTGGTGAACGGATCAGCCGGGTCGGCGTCAATCCTGGCCTCTCTGGATCGCGACAATACCGGTGCGGTAACGGCGTCGTCCATCACGGTTGCAGGCCAGAACCTTTCAACGGGCGGCTATGTGGCGGCGCAGGTGTTCGATGGCTCGACCGGCGCGTCGACCGGCAACGACCGCGTGGGGGCCACAATTGACAATGGCGCCACGTCCGCCACCGCCCTGGTGACGGATGAATCCAGCGGCGCCTTCGCCGCCGGTGACAAGGTTGTCGTCGCGATTGACGATCAGATTGTATCCTACACGGTGTCGGCAGCGGATGCCGCTGCGACCACCACCGGCGATCTGGTCGCCGTAGGCCTGAAAGCAAAGATTGAGGAATTGGGCATTACCGGCCTGACCGTCGATTACGATTCAGGCACTGCGGGGACACTGTCCGTGACCAATGGCACCGGCGAGGATATCTCGTTCTCGGCCCAGTACGTGAACGCCGGATCCGGCGGCCTGGGCGCGCTGGCGGGGATCGATGTCTCCACCGGAGCAGGAGCGACCGCCGCCCTGGCAGCAGTCGAATCGCTGGTCGACACTTCGATTGACGCATCTGCGGCATTTGGCTCATCGCAGGGTCGAATCGAAACCCAAAAAGCGTTCATTTCGAACCTTGCGGACTCGTTCAAATCTGGGATCGGCTCGCTGGTCGACGCCGACATGGAAGAGACCTCGGCGCGCCTGCAGGCGCTGCAGGTACAGCAGCAGTTGGCCACCCAGTCGCTTTCGATCGCCAACCAGGCACCGCAGTCGATCCTGTCGCTGTTCCGGTAATATCCAAACCTTGTCGGGGCGGGCGCGATCCGCCCCGGCAAAGACAGCCTGAAGACGACCTGCTGGAAGGATTTCATGTGACCCCTCTCACTCTAGCCCAACGCGCTTATGCTCAAACCGCTGCACCGACACGAACGCCGCGCGACACGGAATACGAGGCGATTTCCAAGATCACTCACAGGCTGAAGGCCGCATCCGCGCGCCGTAATGCGGATTATGGCGGGTTTGTTCATGCGCTGCACGAAAACCGGCGGTTGTGGTCGGTGCTTGCCAGCGGTGTTTCAGATTCAGAAAACGCGTTGCCCGCCGAACTGCGTGCCCGGATATTCTATCTGGCCGAGTTCACGGAACAGCACAGCAGCAAAGTGCTAAGCAACGACGCAATGGTGGACCCTTTGCTTGAGATCAACATGGCCGTCCTGCGCGGTCTTCGCCAAAACGGAGACCCAAGATGAGCGGGCTGGTTCTGAAGCTTGCCCCAAAGGAACGGGTGCTGATCAACGGGGTGGTGATCGAAAACGGAGACCGGCGCAGCCGGTTCTCGATCATGACGCCGGAGGCAAATGTATTGCGGTTGCGGGACGCCATTCATCCGGACGAGGTCAATACACCTGTCCGACGGGTATGCTACGCGGCTCAGCTTGTTTTGTCCGGAGATATGGATCCGGATCAGGCCCGCCAACAATTGCTGCGCCGGGTCGAGGAGTTGAGCCAGGTGTTCACCGACGCCGACAGCCGACGGGTTCTGGCCGAGGCAACGCAGGCCCTTGTCGCCGGACAGCACTATAAATGCCTGAAAGCGCTCAGATCCCTGCTGCCGCGGGAAGCGCGGCTGATGGCGTATCAGTGATGAGCTTTCAGCCGGTCATACCATCGGGCGGACTGGTCGGTTGGCGCTTCCTGCAGCGTACCTATGACGCGCAGATGCAAAGCTTCGGCACGTCCAACGTCAATGACCGCGAGGCCCGGTATTTTCTGGACAACATCGGCAAAGTGAAAGCGGCAGAAGATTTGGTGTCTGACCGCCGCCTGTTACAGGTTGCGCTGGGGGCGTTTGGGCTGGAGAACGACCTGAACAATCGGTTTTTCATTCAGAAGATCCTGTCAGACGGCACCCAGGCCGATGATGCGCTGTCCAATCGCTTGTCCGACAAAAGGTATCGCGCGTTCTCCGAAGCCTTTGGCCTGGGGCCAGGAGAAATCAGAAAAACCGGCCTAATCGCGAAGATGGAAGAAATAGCACGCAACAACGTGGTTTCCCGGTTCGAGATTGCGGTGGGCGAAAGCGACGAAACGTTGCGAATCTCGCTTTATGCGCAGCACGCGCTGGCCGATCTGGCGGCAAGCGGCGGGAGCGCGGACACCAAGTGGTTTGATCTGATGAGCCTGCCGCCCCTGCGCAAGATGATGGAAACGGCGCTGGGCCTGCCAGCAAGTTTCGCACAGCTTGATATCGACAAACAGCTTCAGGTTTTCAAAGACAAGTTGTCCCGCCTGACCGGTTCCGACGATCTGTCTCAATTCTCAGATCCGGATGCCGTTGGCCTTTTGACCGACAGGTATCTGGCCCGCAGTCAAATCGCACAAATACAAAGTTCAATTTCTCCGGCGCAAACAGCTTTGGTCCTGTTGGGGGGCGGTTTCTGACGGGATAGCGAGCAGAACTCGAGACCTCACAACCCTAAGATGCCTTCTGAGAGAATGTGTTACGAATTCTTGTCGGCTTTTGACGGACATGCCTATGAAAGGCCGCGAACCGCCAGTCCGGACTTTTGCGCTTCAGCCAGATCCAAGCCGGAATTTGGTTGGTGTCACTCCAGTCTGGCTTCGAAAAAACCGCGTGAAATGGGACTTGTCCGAGTAACCCAGCATCAGACCAATCTCTGCGATTGTCTTTTTGTCGTCCTTCAGGTGTTCCTTTGCTACATTGATGCGCAGCCGTTTGATTTCGCGCGGCAGCGTTGTGCTTTGTTGCTGAAGTGCCTTCAGAAACCGATCCGGCTGTATGCCAAGCAACCCGGCCACCACCTCTGGTCCCAAATCCGTTTCATCCAGTTTGTCGCGCAAGACGGATCGCAATGCGGCCACCACGGTCACTTCTTCCTCTTGTGGTGCCGAGACTTTGGGGGCGACATAACCCACTGAAACATGGTGCAAAAACAACCATTCAACAGGGAAACTTAGCTGCATTCCGGGGTCGGCCCCAAGACCAACCTCGATCCCTTTGTAGGCGATCGGCAAGCCATTGATGTATCGGCTTTCCCATCGCACGACAGTTGGATCCCACGAGTTGCCAACAACGGTTTGCAGAAGCCTCACATAGATTGCGGCGCCGAAACCGGTGACTTGGATCGGTGGAACCGCGGGCTCTTGTTGCCGCTCGACCCGATAGGTCGCTTTGTCCGCATCCACGATCAGCCTGTGCCGAACCGAGCTGGATTCCTGCGGCACGAGCCGCACGAAATGGGCGAAAAACTCGAAAAGCGTCTTTGAGGATTGCTGCGCCTGCGCAAAAGGCGGCCAGCCCTGCAGATCGAAGGTTTCGCCGACATGAAGCCCGAGATACCGATCGCCCGCCAATTCCGAAAACGCATTCAGAAGTCCGAAAACCAGCTCGGAATGCACATAGACGGATGGATCGGACAACAATTCGGCCTTGAGGCCCACCTGATCCAGGGCCGGCCGCGGGTCGATCCTGCGGTCGGTGAGGTGCCGTAGAAACGGCGCGGCCAATGCCAGCCGAATAAAGCCCTCGCTATGGTCCCCTGCGGTAGAATTGACTGGCACGATCGTCCCCTTCGGCTCAAGCAGCAAGTTTGGGCGAGTAGCCACTTTTCCTGCCACATTCGAACATCCTACTGAAAAAGTGGCAACCGGTCCAAGCCCTTTCGGGCTAGTCTAAAAGGATCTGAATATGACGAGGTTTCTCATGTCCGGCTTACAAAACTTCCTTCTTTCAGCGGCCGTTGTCACGGTAACGTTTTCCTCTTCTCTGGCCGCACAGGCGCAAGACGAAAAAGCGCCCCAGACGCTGTTTACCAATGTCCATGTCTTCGACGGTGTGAATGAGCAGCGCATCGAGAATGCCAGCGTTCTGGTCGAGGGAAACCTCATTAAATCCGTTTCGACCGGTGCGATCGAGGCACCGGATGCCACCGTGATCGATGGCGGAGGACGAACTCTAACCCCCGGCTTTATCGAGCTGCATGCGCATCTCATGCTGATGGGCCCAACGCTTCCGGCGATGGAGGCCAACACGACGTGGGAAGACTTCGCCATTCACGGCGCCCGGATGGCCGAGATGTACCTGATGCAGGGCTTCACCACTGTGAGGGATGCGGGCGGGGCCAATGGGGGACTTCGCAGGGCAATCGACTCGGGTCAAATCGAGGGCCCCCGTTACTATCCGTCCGGTGCGTTCATCGGAACCCGGGGTGGCCACGCCGACTTTGCCAATTTCACCGCGCCGCCGGGTTCGGAAACCAACATGAGCCGCCTGAACCTGGCGCAGGAGGTCAGCGGCGTTGACGATGTCTACAAATTCGCGCGCAACAATTTTCGCATGGGTGCGACGCAACTGAAATTCATGCAGTCCGGCGGTGTGGTTTCGGCATTCGACCCCTGGCAATTGCTGGCGGGATCCCCTGAAGAGATCAAAGCCGCAGTGCAGGTGGCAAATGAGTACGGCAGCTACGTCATGGCGCATTCCTATCGTAAGGAAGCGATCCTGGGTGCGCTCGACGCAGGTGTGATGTCGATAGAACATGGCTTCTCGTTTGACTGCGAAATTGCCCAGGTCATGAACGAGAAAGGGGCCTACATCACCACGAACCTGACAGCCTTCGATCCCGGCCTGCTGGATATTCCGGCGGTTGCCAATGTGCCCTCCAGCCTTGCCAAGGCGAAATCGGCCTCGGCCACTTTCGCCGGCTACATCGACAACATGAAAAAATGCCCGGTCAAGCGCGGGTTCCAGACAGATTGTGTCGGCTCGGTCGAAGCGTGCAACATCCAGATCGCCTACGAGAAGCACCTCAATAACGAATTCTTCGGTCCCTACACGTCATTGGTGACGCTGACCTCGACCGGTGGCGAGGTTGTGGCGCTGTCGGGCGATTTCATGAACCCGTATACCGCCGGCAAGCTGGGCGTGATCGAAGAAGGCGCCTATGCCGACATTCTGCTGATCGATGGCAACCCGCTCGAGGAATTCTCGGTGGTTGGTACCGGGGATCAGTGGTTCGGTGCTGATCCCAGGCCCGACAGCCCGGAAACCATTCGCGTGATCATGAAAGACGGTGTAATTTACAAAAACACGCTGGATTGACCGCAGAAATCACCCGGAGGTTCTTAATGCGTCACTGGTTTTTCCTCGCTGTCGTCGCAGCCATGTCCTGGTGCGCTCAATCTGCGGTGGCGATGTCAGGCACAGCGCTGGACTGGGCTGATTTGCCCGACCCGTCCGTGCAGGAATTCGAGGACCCGTACCGGGACCTCAGCCCCGAACAATTCGACGACGTTCTGTTTGTTGTGCGGTTGCGCGGCAGGCTGCAGCAGGACAAAGGCAGCGCCGAAGAACGGCAGAACTGGCAAGAGCTTCTGACCGAGACCGAGGATGCCTTGCTGGCCGGTGGTGTGGATGTCGACTGGCTGCTGGATCAGCGGGAAGTCGTGACTGAACGCCGAAGAAAGGCGGGGACTGCCGGTAACCCGCAATTCGACGGTCAGACAATTACGCTGGCGGGTTTTGCTATTCCCGCACCCAGCGACCCGGACGGCCAGCCCGTGGCCTATTTGGTGCCGGAACGCGGAATGTGCAGCCACATGCCCCCTCCTGTGCCCAACCAGATGATCCGGGTGCGGCTGAACGGCGATTGGACGCCCAGCTATGTTCATGAACCTGTGCGACTGACTGGAAAGCTGACAATTGATCCTTCGGATCAGGAACTGATGGTTGTCGATGGACTTGTGCCCATGCGCGCAACTTTCCAATTGGAGACGGACAGCGTCGAAACTTTGGAAACAGAGGCAGACAGGCTGGAGTGGAAAAAGCAGGCAGCAGATCGTCTCCGCGCGGCGGGCGACCGCAAGACCGGAGGGGCAAGGATTTCCGAATGATAAGGCACCTGATTGCCGCCGTTTTTGTCATCGCGACCGCTGCTGCAGCCAATGCGCAGGGGCTGTCAGGACCTTCATCCGTTGAGGCCGATCTTGAACCCGGGGACGGGTTGACCGACCCGCAATACCGTTCGGATTTTCCGCGCAACATCGCGCCGGGTTGGTTCAATTGGAAAGATCGGCTGGCCGAAAACGGGGTTCGGTTCAACCTGGATTATCTGGCGTTGGGCCAAACCACGAACGCAGACTTGGGAACCGGAGAAGCAGCCAGCGGTATCGCGCGCTTTTACGGAAACTGGCAAGCGACCGAGCGTGGCTCTCTGACATTCAAGATCGAGCACCGGCACAGCTATACGGATGTTGCGCCGCAGTTTCTTGGACTGGACGGCGGCGCCCTGTCGATCACCGGGACGGCTTTCAACGACACCGGGCTGCTGTTGACCAATCTGTTCTGGACGCAAAGGGCCGACGACGGGGCGTGGACATTACAGTTTGGTCAGATAGATGTGACCGACTTTGTTGATATCTACGGTCTGGTCAGCCCCTATAGCGGGTTTCAGAACCTGGCATTCAACACCAATCCAACCATCAATGCCCCCAATCCTGGGCTTGGTATTGCCGGGGGCCTCAAGCTCAACAGCAACCTTTATTTGGTCGCCAGTGTCGCCGATGCCAATGCCGACCCGTCCGACCCGGATTTTGATGTTTTCAGCGATGGCAATCTCTTCAAATCGCTCGAACTTGGTTACACATCCGGCTTCGACCGCATCTATTTTGACAATGTCCATCTTACCCTCTGGCACGCGGATGCCGCCGACGACGGCAGCCGCCCCGAAGACTATGGCGGTGTGTTCTCTGCTGCTTGGTTTGTGGACAACAAATGGATGCCGTTCCTGCGTGCCGGGGCCGCGAAAGGGACGGCCGCGCTGTACAAGCGGTCGGTCTCGGCTGGCATGGGATATTACGGCCGAAACACCGATCTGGCCGGGTTGGGCCTCAATTGGGCCGAAGCCCGCGGCATCGACGGAGACCAGTTCACAGTCGAGGCGTTTTATCGCTTTTCGATTTCGCCCGGCCTGCAGATCACGCCATCGGTGCAGTTCATTTCCAATCCGCTGCTGAACCCAAATCAGGATAATATCACGCTGTTCAGTCTGCGAACCCGGATCGTTTTCTGAGGTTCGCCCGACGTCCTGAACAACAAATAACAAGGGAGATTCCGTAATGAAGACCCTGTTGGCCGCAAGCGCCCTGGCAATAATCTTTGGTGGCGCGTTGCTTGCCAGTGAAGAAAGCAAGACATGGGACGCGTCAGATGAAGCCAGGCAGTTCGTGAAGGACACAATCGTTCTGGGTATGCTGGCCAGCCCCTACGGCACCGGCTGGACCGAGTACGAACAGTTGCACACCTACTTTGAACGTGCTCGGGACAATGGCATCACGGGGCATGAGATGACGCTGGCAGCCGCTGGCATGTCCTTTGAATCCCTGCTTGAGCAGCACTACCATTTCCGCGCAGCCATGGCGCAACAGCCTGAAAACTACCTGATCGTGAACGAGACACGCGACATCGAGGCCGCCCATATCCAAGGCAAGACGGCGGTCATCTGGAATAGCCAAACGGCAACGATCCTGGATGGCGATCTCAGGAAGATGGCGTTGCTGAAGGATATGGGGGTCAAGAGCATGATCCTGGCCTACAACGATATTTTCCGAACGGGTTCGGGACAATTAGCAGCCTACAACGGACGTGACATCGGCCTTACGCCCTGGGGCAAATCTGTCATCGATGAAATGGTGCGGTTCGGCATCCTGCTGGACCTCAGCCATACTGGTTCCAAGACCGCCAACGACGCCATAAACTATATGGACGAGAATTACCCCGGCGTGCCTTATGTCTACACACATTCTGTGCCTGCGGGGCTTTACAAGAACGAACCCAACGCAACCGCGCGCGGATGTTATCGCGCCATTCCCGACGACGAGGCGCTGCGCGCGGCCAAGTCGGGCGGATATGTATCGCCGACGTTCACCGAATGGATGATGGACGGCATCTGGCCCGAGGATATCTCGCCCAAACAGGCCGCAGATATGATCGATTATTACGTCCAGCTTGTGGGTGTCGACCATGTCGGGGTCGCAACGGATGACATGTTCTCGACCGAACTTGTCGTGCAGTTCGCAACTGCAAACGCAAGCATGTACGATGATGGCGGATACATGATCGACGCCTTCAACAAAGGAGCCACCGGCAACGGTGAACTCGCCAAGATCCTGGCGGCCATCACAGATGATCTTTGGGCGCGCGGCTATTCCAACGAGGATCTCGAAAAGATCTATGGCGGCAACAAGATGCGGGTCTACGCGCAGGTCTGGGAGGGCAAGCCACCCGAACAGTTTCTGAAAGAATACCCCGAGCGTCTGCGCTTGCGACAAGAGCTTCGTGACGGGTTCTATTCACGTTAGACCAACAACAAACACCCGCGATGAACGCAAAGTGGCGTTGTCGCGTCTTTATTTGAAAAGACGCCAGAACATCAGGGCTGAAGGATGGTGGGTGATGAGAGACTCGAACTCCCGACATCTTCGGTGTAAACGAAGCGCTCTACCAACTGAGCTAATCACCCGTGACGGTGCATGTAGCCAAGCCTGCGCGCGGGCGCAAGAGGGTCCGGAACAAATTCTTGCGCCAAAGGACAGGAACGGACCGGATCAGATCAGCGATTTCGTCAGACCACTGGCCCACAAATTCCTTCGCCGCAGGGAAAGGCGCTTGCGTGTTCCCTGCTGCCTCCGATATTCCCGAAAGGACTGAAACCACAGGAATGCGCATGATCCTGACCCGCGCCTGCCGTTTTCTCATTGCGGCCCTGGTCCTTGGCACCCTGACGCTGGCTCCGGTGCGGGCCACGGCCGAGGGTGTTCTCGTCTTTGCGGCGGCCAGCCTCAAGACGGCGCTGGATGAAATCGTCCCTGCTTTCGAAGACCGGACCGGGCATCAGGTGACGGTGTCTTATGCCGCATCCTCAGTTCTGGCGCGGCAAATTCAGCAGGGCGCACCGGCGGATCTTTTCATCTCGGCCAATCAGGACTGGATGGATCAGTTGCAGGACATGGGGCTGATTGCGCCCGATTCCCGTATCGATCTTCTGGGCAACGGTCTTGTGCTGATAGGCCCTTCCCGTAAGGCACCCGCGCAAGACCTGTCCGCTGATTTCGATCTAATGACCGCGCTGGACGGCGGGTATCTGGCCACGGCGCTGGTCGATGCCGTCCCTGCGGGTGTCTATGCCAAGGCCGCGTTGCAAAGCCTCGGCCTGTGGGACGATGTGCAGGAACAGGTTGCACAGACCGACAACGTGCGCGCCGCACTTGCGCTGGTCGCAAGCGGCGCAGCCCCGCTGGGGATCGTCTATCGATCCGATGCGCAGGCCGAAACCCGGGTCAGCGTCGTCGCCGCGATACCGGGTGACCTGCACCCCCCAATCGTTTATCCCGCCGCCCTGACCGCAACCGCCAATCCGGCAGGTCGGGCCTTTCTCGAACACTTGCAATCTACCCCATCTCAGGGCGTTTTTGCCGCGCAGGGTTTTTCCCTGCCGAACGGGTAAAGCCGATGGGCTGGTTGGGACCAGAAGAGCTTGAGGCGCTGAAACTGTCCCTGCGGGTGTCGTTCTGGGCCACACTGGCCACGCTGCCGTTTGGCATTTTTGTGGCCTACGCCTTGGCACGCTGGCGGTTTCCGGGGCGGCAAGTGCTGAACGGGCTGGTGCATCTGCCCCTGATCCTGCCACCTGTCGTGACCGGATATCTGTTGTTGCTGACCTTCGGCATTCAGGGGCCACTAGGCAGCTTCCTGGCCGAGTTCGGCATCGTGTTTGCCTTTCGCTGGACCGGCGCGGCGCTGGCCGCCGGCATCATGGCCTTTCCCCTGATGGTTCGCGCCATCCGATTGTCGATTGAGGCGGTGGACCCCAAACTGGAACAGGCAGGTGCGACCTTGGGGGCCTCACGGCCTATGGTGTTTGCCACCGTGACCTTGCCGATGATCCTTCCGGGCGTCATCGCCGGTGCCATTCTGGCCTTTGCCAAGGCAATGGGCGAGTTTGGGGCCACCATAACATTCGTGTCCAACATTCCCGGTCAGACACAGACGCTGCCGTCGGCAGTCTATGCGTTTCTGCAGGTTCCCGGCGGTGAGGCCGCCGCAACCCGGCTGGTCATCGTGTCCATCATCATTGCCATGGGCGCGCTGCTCCTGTCCGAATATGTCGGCCGCCGCGCGGCGGAACGGGTGGCCGGGTCATGAGCCTTTCTGTCCGCTTGCAACAGGAACTGCCGGGGATCGATCTGGACCTCAGCTTTGACGCACCGCCCGGTGTGACCGTCCTGTTCGGGCGATCGGGTTCCGGCAAGACCACCGTTGTGAATGCGGTGGCCGGTCTGCTGCGTCCCCGGGCGGGGCGGGTGGCCGTGGATGACTGGGTTCTGTTCGACACGGATCAGGGCCTGTGGCTGCCACCTCACCGGCGACGTCTTGGCTATATCTTTCAGGAAGGCCGACTGTTTCCGCATCTGACCGTCCGCCAGAATTTGGCTTACGGCCGCTGGTTTGCGCCCCGCAGGGCGCACCGTGAAGATCCCGGCAAAGTAATCGAAATGCTGGGCGTCGGTCATCTGCTGGATCGCCGCCCCTCGGGCCTGTCGGGTGGCGAAAAGCAGCGTGTTGCCATCGGCAGAGCCCTGTTGGCCAGCCCCCGCCTGATACTGGCCGACGAACCGCTCGCCGCGCTGGATGACGCCCGTAAAGCGGAAATCCTGCCCTACTTCGAGCGGCTGCGGGACGAGGTATCGGTGCCTATCCTCTATGTCACACACTCCGCCGCCGAGGTGGCCCGGCTTGCGACCTCGGTTGTGGCCTTGCAGGACGGCAAGGTCGTGCGGCACGGTCCCGCATCGGACGTGCTGGCAGACCCTTCTGTTGCACCTGCCGGTGTGCGCGCGGTCGGCGCGGTGCTGCGGGTTCGTGTACACGATCACCACGCCGACGGGCTGAGCGAACTGGACGCGGGCGGTGCACGCCTGTTCCTGCCGCGCATCCCGCACCGGGTCGGAGAAAACCTGCGCATTCGCATCCCGGCGCAGGAAGTCATCCTGTCAGACCGAAAACCCGAAGGTCTGTCGGCCCTGAACGTCTTGGAAGGCACGGTCGATACGATCCGCGCCGGTGACGGTCCGGGGGCCATCGTATCGGTGCAAACCCCCGCGGGCCCGGTTCTGGCCCGCGTCACTCGCCGGTCGGTGTCGGCCCTGGGCCTGGCCCCGGGACGCACCTGTTACGCCGTAATCAAAACCGTGGCTCTGGCACCTCAGGATGTCGGCGGCCGGGTGAACACAAGCTGACCGTCCGGAGCGGCATTCCGGATACGAACTGCGGGCATTCCCCGACCAAGTCACAGAAAACAAGGTGTTGAACCTGCCTGCGCGCCCTCCTATCGTGCCCACTCAGAAAAACCAGTCAGGAACAGGCCATGACCGACCAAATTGCACATCCCATGTCCCCGCAGGATTGCCTCGTGGCGATCATGGTTGCGGTCTCGGCCTCGGACGAAAACATTCGCACTGCCGAATTGGTCAAGATAGAAACCGCCGTCAACATGCTGCCGGTCTTTGCCGATTACGACATCGACCGTACCCGCCGGGTGTCACAGATCGTGTTTGACCTGTTCGAACAGGAAGACGGCCTGGACGCCCTGTTTGGCCTGATCCGGGAAAACCTGCCCGAGCGGCTGAACGAAACCGCCTACGCGCTGGCCTGCGACGTTGCAGCCGCCGATGGCACCCTTGCGGAAACCGAACTGCGCCTGCTCGAGGAAATCCGGTACGAACTGGACGTTGACCGTCTGCACGCCGCCGCAATCGAGCGGGGGGCCCGCGCCCGCCACACCGTCTGAGTTCAACTGCCGTAAAGTGACCCCCAGCGCTCGATCAGCGTGCGCTGCAGCTTGCGCGAGCGCCTGTTCCAGTTGCGCGCACCCTCGGGGCGTTCGCGCAGCGCACGTGGAATTGTGGCGCGCCGGTCCACGTCGGCGGTAAAGATGGCAAAGGCCAGATCGGTTCCGTCAACCGTTGTCAAAAACCCGCCCAGGCCGGAAACGAAATTCAGCGTTCCGGTTTTGGCGGCTACCTTGACGGGGTGATCCCGCACGGCGCGTCCTTTGCTGTCGGTCAGGGTGAAGGGCTTCAACAACGGGCGCAGCACATTTGTCTTGCGCGCCGCAACCAGCGCCTTGACCAGATCGCCGGGTGCCATGCGCGAGGCATCGCCCAGACCCGAATGATCCACCATGGCGATCCGCTCGACACCATAGGTTTCAGCCGCCCATCGGTTCATCTCGGACGCGGATTCGGCCAGAGTCTGCGGCCGCGCGCCCCGCGCCCGTGAGGCCGCTAACCCGACCATCTCGGCCGTCAGGTTGGTCGAGTATTTCAGCATTCCCCGCAGGATGCTCTCCAGCGGGTCACTCTGGTGCACCACCAGAATCGTGCCCTCAGGCGCCTGCCGTGTGACCTGAACCCGGCCCAGAACGATGCCGTTGACCCGCGCCAGCGTGCGGAACACATCGCCCGCATATAGCGCCGGCTTTCGAACGGGCAGCCACCGCGCGCCACCATTGCCCAACGCCTCCTTGGCAACAGTCCACCGGTCCTGCCGCGCACTGGGCTGATAGGTGTAAATCGGCAAACTGCGGGTTTCGACCTGCATCGTCGCCATGTCGACGGCCGGGTTATACCGTGCACTGCGCGCATCCATGGCCACATCATAGCCCTTGCCGTCGCGCTTCCATTCGAAATGAACCCGGTTGAAATTCAGCGATATGCCACTGATCGCCGGGCTGTAGCCCAGATGATCCGGCTGACCCGGGTCAATGCTGTTCACGTAGGGCAGCGCGCCATCATACACTTTGAACGCGCCGCGCACCTCGGTGATCCCGGCCTCGCGCAGATTGGCCGCCATGCTGGCAAGTGCATCCGTATCCAGCAGCGGATCGCCGCCACCCACAAGGATCAGGTCGCCCTTCAGAATACCGTTCTCGACCGGTCCGTCCGCCATCAATCTGGTTTCAAACCGATGCTCTGGCCCCAGCACATCCAGCGCATACAATGCCGTCAGCGCCTTGGCCACGCTGGCTGGCGGCAATCCGTCCTGCGCGCCATATCCTTCCAGCTGCGCCCCGGTTTCCGCATCGGCGACGGCAAAGACGACCTCACCCTGCAGTCCGGCTGCGCGGACAATCCGCTCGACACCGTTCAACTCCGGCCCGCGCATCTGCGGCCGCAGTGACACCAGCGGCGCCCCAGCCAGTCCGGTAGCAGGGATCAGCGCGGCCCCAAGCCCGCCAAGAATGAATCGACGCGAATAACGATCAACCATAGGTCAATTAAAATCCCAGAGTTTTCGCCCAAACAACCGCCTGCACAGGATTATGTGGCCATGGGGGCTATTCCGGCAACACCTGATTTGCCCATTCACCGCGCCCGCGTATTTCGGTCGAGCTGACATCGACCATCGGCACATTCACGAAACACCAAGCGGGGGCGCTGGCCCGCCCCAGCAAATGCCGCGCCTGCCCGTCAATCCTATATCTTGCGTAAGCCCGCGCTGCCGGAGACATCCGCGCCGAAATCCGGTCACCGGGCCGCGCGACCACACCCACAGGTACACTGTCCATGATCTTCCGCCAGTCTTTCCAGCGGTGAAACTGCGCCAGATTATCCGCACCCATCAGCCAGACAAACCTGACCTGCGGATAGAGCCTCTGCAACGCCGCCAGAGTATCCGCCGTCGCCCGCGTTCCCGTCTGCGCCTCGATATCCGTGACCTTAATCCTTGGGTGCCGCATGACCGCCCTTGCCGCCCGAACCCGCTGTTTCAGCGGCGCGGGGCCGCGCTCTTTCAGCGGATTGCCCGGCGAAACCAGCCACCACACCCGGTCCAGCCCGAACGCCTTCATCGCCTCAAGCGTCACATGCACATGACCGCGATGCGGCGGATCAAAGGATCCACCGAACAGCCCCACGACCTGCCCGGGCCGCGCAAAAGGGATCGAATACCGCTTCATTCTTTGCTGATGTTCAAATTCGGTCGGGCTTGTCAATCAACTGGTTGCACCGCGTCGCCCAGGCGGACCTGCCCGGATCGCACCACTTCGGCACACCAGCCGCCATGACCGCGCACGGCTGAGTAGCCACCTTTGCCCAGCGCCTCCTCCATTCGGCTGCAGGGCGCACAAATCACGGTGAACCGCAAAATGGCCTCACCCACCTGCACCTCGCGCCCCTTGAGCGCGGCCAAATTGATCCCCGACACCACCAGATTGCGCCGCAGAATGTCCGGCGAAACAGGCCCCTGTCTCAGATACGCACCAATCGCCGCCAGATGCTCCTGCTGGATCAGCGTCACCGCGCGTTTACCCGCACGGCCCCGATCGCCCTCGGGTCCGGCCTCGGATACCAGAACCTGTTTCACAGGGATCATCGCGGCCCGCCGGTCAGGACGTAACCCGATCCATTCAACGTGCCCCGGCTGCGCCCATCCAGCTATCAAACTTGCCAGTTCCGACAAAACACTCTCCCCTTCGACCATGGCCACAATACCCGTCGCGATCCGTGAACGAAATTCACGAAACCACCAGCTTGCCCCGCCCGTCCCGCTTGGATATCTAGCGTTCCAACCCAATTTCCCGACCCAGAGGACGCGACATGGCCGCCTATCAATATGTCTACCACATGCAGGGTGTCTCCAAGACCTATCCCGGTGGCAAGAAGTGCTTTGAAAACATCCACCTGAGTTTTCTGCCCGGCGTGAAAATCGGTGTCGTCGGCGTCAACGGCGCAGGTAAATCGACGCTGATGAAGATCATGGCCGGTCTCGACACCGACTTCACCGGTGAGGCCTGGGCCGCCGAAGGTGCCAAGGTCGGCTATCTGCCGCAGGAACCGCAGCTGGACGAATCCCTGACTGTCCGCGAAAACGTCATGCTGGGCGTGGCCGCGAAAAAGGCCAAGGTCGACCGCTTCAACGAGATCGCCATGGAGATCGCCGAGAACTATTCGGACGAGCTGATGGAGGAAATGACCACCCTGCAGGACGCCATCGACGCGGAAAACCTGTGGGACCTCGACAGCCAGATCGACGTCTCGATGGAGGCGCTGCGCTGCCCGCCGGACGATGCCAACATCGCCAACCTCTCGGGTGGTGAGAAACGCCGTGTGGCGCTGTGCAAGCTGCTGCTGGAAGCGCCCGACATGCTGCTCTTGGACGAACCGACCAACCACCTGGACGCCGAGACGATCGCCTGGCTGCAACAGCACCTGATCGACTACAAAGGCACCATCCTGATCGTCACCCACGACCGGTATTTCCTGGATGACATTACTGGCTGGATTCTGGAGCTCGACCGCGGCCGCGGCATTCCGTACGAGGGCAACTACTCTGCATGGCTGGAACAAAAGGCCAAACGGCTTGAGCAGGAAGCGCGCGAGGACAAGTCCAAGCAAAAGACCCTGCAGCGCGAACTGGAATGGATGCGTCAGGGCCAGAAGGCCCGTCAGGCCAAATCCAAGGCCCGGATCAACGCCTATAACGAACTGGCCGAACAGTCCGAGCGGGAAAAGCTGACCCGCGCCCAGATTGTCATCCCCAACGGCCAGCGCCTTGGCGGCAAGGTGATCGAAGTTGAGGGCCTGTCGAAACACATGGGCGACAAGCAACTGATCGAAGGGCTGAACTTTGCCCTGCCCCCCGGCGGCATCGTCGGCGTCATCGGCCCCAACGGCGCCGGTAAATCGACCCTGTTCAAGATGCTCACCGGTCAGGAACAGCCCGACAGCGGCACCATCACGCTGGGCGACACGGTCGAGCTGTCATACGTTGACCAGTCCCGCGATGACCTGAAAGACAACGATACCGTGTGGGAGGCGATCACCGGCGGTGCCGAGATCATCCAGCTGGGCGACGCACAGGTCAACTCCCGCGCCTATTGCTCGTCCTTCAACTTCAAGGGCGGCGACCAGCAGAAGAAAGTCTCGCTGCTGTCTGGTGGTGAGCGCAACCGCGTCCACATGGCCCGCCTGCTGAAAGAGGGCGGCAACGTCCTGTTGCTGGATGAACCGACCAACGATCTGGACGTCGAAACCCTGCGCGCACTCGAAGACGCGCTGGTCGATTTCGCCGGCTGCGCCGTTGTCATCTCACACGACCGCTTCTTCCTCGACCGGATTTGCACGCATATCCTAGCGTTCGAAGGCGATGCCCACGTGGAGTGGTTCGAGGGCAACTTCGAGGATTACGAAGAGGACAAAAAGCGCCGTCTGGGACCGGACGCGCTGGAGCCCAAGCGATTGAAGCATAAGAAGTTTGCGCGGTGACCAAAAACTTATCTCAAGGCTTAACTAAACTTAAAAAATTGGTCTAGAGAAGACCTGAGCGCTGTCTTTACCATGATGAACAAGACATTAGGTGCAAAAACAGAACCATTGGGAGTCACTCTCTGCACAATAGAGGTGCCTTGAAGGGGATTTCCGAGAACGGGCACGTTCTCGGATTTGACCCTCTTGCATTGCCTACAATGAAGAAGGAGTTATTCAAAAAACTAGGTACACGACAGGCATCTGTTTTTGATGGATTTTGCAAAAGACATGATAACGACGTCTTTTATGAGATCGAGGATGGGTTCCAGTATATGACAGAGCGGGCGGCACTGCTGCTCTGCTATCGGGCAATATCACTTGAATGTTTTAAGAAAAGGAGATCATTGGCCTTCAATCAACAAGTTCTGAACTCGGACTTGGTTTCCTCAAAGGAAAACAAAGAGATATTTGCGGCTAACCTAGAAGGTATAGCGGCTGGCTACAAAGAATTTAAGTGGACCCATTTCCAACTACAAAGAGCAGTTCATACTGGAAATCTAAAGAATTTTACTTTTTTGCTGCAAAGTTTGACTCGACTTTGCCGTTCGCTGCCACGGGTGCATTTGCACCCATGAAGAGTGTAACAGGTGAAAATGTAATGACTGGCGAAAAACTGTCTTTTCAGTGGAGTCACGTAGGTCTGTTTGTGGGCATCATAGATGGAAGCAGCTATTTAGTAGTTGGTGGGTTTCAGGGAAACAAACAGCAAGACGTTCGAAAATTTATCCGTGATCTGTACGATATCGAAGCGAAAAGCTTAGCTAAATTCTCGTTCGCCATGTCACTGTCACATGTCGAGAATATTTTCTTTCGACCGTCATGGTATGATGATCTTAGTGAAAAAGACAAAGCTACGATTAAGTCAACAATGTACCCTTATTCTGGCGAAAGATATATTTTCGGGGATGACGAATTCGTATCGCTCGCTTCAATCAGTGCAGAATCGCTTAAGCAAACTCAGGATAGGAAATGACCCCATTAATCACTAAAAGCAGCAAGCAAGCGTAGGATGGGGTTTCACCCCATCACCCACTCAACGACCCTACCCGAACACCCACACGATCTGTTCCCGCGCACCAAACTTCTTCTAAACTCCAACCTCTCAAATGATGGGGTGAAACCCCATCCTACGGCTCACCGAACGTGCCATCGGTGACCACACCACTCCATTCCGGATCGACCCGACCTGCGCGAATATCGCGGTGTATCGACGAATACGGCCAATCGGCCGGCTGCTCCACCAACCCATGTTTGACCGGATTGCCCCAACAATACGCCATATGATTGCGGTAATCCCGTTCGTCCCGGATGCAATGTTCCCAAAACCGGCGTTGCCATACAGGCGCTTCGCGTTTATCGGCCCGTAGGCCGGGCTTCAGCCCGGCATACCTGCCGGATGTCACTACAGGCAATTCCCTGGGCACGAGTGCCGGGCTGAAGCCCGGCCTACAACTTGCCTTATTCACACGCATGGTAAACCGTGCCTTGATCGCGCCCCACCGCGTCGAATAATCCGCATCCCCAGGTGGCAGGGTCCATACTGCATGCAAATGATCCGGCAACACAACAAACGCATCGCACCAGAATGGCCGCTCCCTCTGCGTCATCGCAAAGGCCGCCCGCAGATGCGCCACTTCGCGCGTCAAAAGGTCCGACGATCGATCGGCCAAAGAAACGGTGAAGAAATAACTGGCGCCGGGAATGCGGACACGCCGATAGTTGGACATGCATCCGGTTTACGGCAGCTATGACTACCAACTCGTAAAGGGGTGGACTGAAACGGTAAGGGACCGGAAGGACGGGCGGTTCCACCCATCCAGCGACTGGTTGCATACGCGATGGCGAGACGCCAAAGCACCGCGCCATCGGATTACATAATTCACTTTCGAAATACCAAGGGGTCGTTCGTTGCCGCGCCTACCCGGACCGGCTGCCACCAATCCGTCTGAATCCGAACAATCCCGCCAAAGCACCGATCAGCAACAACCCAGTGGCCGGAATTGGGACGGCAGAGACATTCACTTCTGTCACGGTACCTTCCGACCCGGGCTCTTCGCACCACAATTCACAGAAATCGGGCTCTGTAACTTCCGTCAATTCCTCATCCTGTTCGATGGGATCCTGTTCGATTGGGTTCTGCTCCTGCTCCAACTCCAGCTCTTCAAGATGCCGAATTTCTTCGAGGTGGCGATCAGAGGTTGCTGCCGACTGGATGATTCGGAACATGTCCCATTCCATATCCTCACGGGATTTTTCGCTCGAATACGTGGACAACCGGTTGGTTTCCCGTTCGATACCATCAGGCAACGGGCTTTCCCAATCAACTGTAACAGTCAATGCATCGGTAGAACCAGCCCAGCAAAGGACCGCAAATGTACAAACAAGTCTCATATCCGCCCCCACGGTTATGTGCGTTACTATAGCACCAAAAGCCTGCTTTTCAAAACATCGTAATATCTGAATAAAATCCGAGGGTTGTGGGCAACCCCACTTCTCTACCCTATAGTTTTTCGGGTGCTCTGCGACTCGGGACTCAACTGACGATTGCTCGGGCAGGGCCCATGGTGGTAGGCGCTTCTGTCAATTCTGCTCAGGTTGTTGAAATCGCGGTCCCCGTATCAGGTTCGACATGCGCGGGATTCGGGCCGAACCCTTCGGCGGGAAACCGTTCAAAACGCGCTGCAGGCCCTTAAACCGTTGTACAAAGCACACAAACTCCCTTGTCACACGCCCTGCGCGGTGCCATATCCCGGTTGCTTACGTTTTTCTATTTCGACCTACTGTCTCCGTTTCCGGCGCTCAGTCTATCGATCCAGACCGACGACGCCAGGCTGCCGCAACCCCGTGGGCAGCATCAAAACAGGAGACAACGGGCATGCCAGCAGGCACCGTAAAATGGTTCAACACCACCAAAGGCTACGGCTTTATCGCACCCGAAGATGGCGGCAAAGACATCTTCGTACACATCTCGGCCGTGGAACGTTCCGGCCTGACCGGTCTGGCCGACAACCAGAAAGTCACGTACGAGCTGCGCTCGGGTCGTGACGGCCGCGAAAGCGCGGACAATATCGAACTGGCCTGACCAGTTAAAAAGGGCGGAGAATCTCTCCGCCCTTTTTCTTGCCGCGCCCTTGAACTGTGGCGCGCAAAATACATCACAATCCCTTTATCAGTGCGCAGCGATTGACCGGATCGTGTATCCTTCCGAGACTGAATTCATGTTTTTCATGAAGGATAGGTGAGCCCACCATGTTCACGCGCCGTGTATTTCTTGCATCGACAGCAGCAGCCAGCCTCACACCGGGAATGAGCCTGGCCAAGAAGAAAGCCGTCGAATACGACCCCACGCCGCAGGTGGTCCGGATCAAGAAACAGTTTCAGCCTGGTCAGTTGCTGGTCGTGCCACGCTCGTTCTATCTGTATTTCGTGACCGAGCCGCGCAAGGCGATCCGCTATGGCTGCGGGGTCGGCAAAGCCGGATTGGAATTCACCGGCACCGCGACAATCGACGTGAAGAAGGAATGGCCGACGTGGCGGCCAACGGACGAAATGATCGAGCGGGAACCGGTGACTTACGCCAAGTTCAAGGACAACGATTATGTCCAGCCCGGCGGAGGAGACAATCCACTGGGGGCCCGGGCGCTCTATCTGTTCCAAAACGGCGTCGACACCTATTTCCGCATTCACGGTACAACACAGCCGCAGACCATTGGACGGGCGGTGTCAAACGGCTGCATCCGAATGCTGAACGAGCATGTGATC
The DNA here is from genome assembly GCF_059610965.1 of Ruegeria sp. CDSB136. Lineage (NCBI taxonomy): Bacteria > Pseudomonadati > Pseudomonadota > Alphaproteobacteria > Rhodobacterales > Roseobacteraceae > Ruegeria > Ruegeria sp. CDSB136. The sequence continues at coordinate 26,888 of NZ_JBXWOP010000002.1, read as the reverse complement.
GACCTTTACCAGCGCGTACCATTGGGCACGGTGGTCAGTGTGGTTTAATCCGATCACGGCGCTGACCAATCCACATTATCAGCCTGCTCGATCCTTAACCGCCCTTCTGGCCACGGGCGAGCAAGGCTTTGCGCTTCAGCCTCGGTTCCGGTCAGCCATCCCGGCACATCGGACGGATTCAGCAAAACCCCCATGCGATGATGAATCGGCCGGACATCCGCGTTCGGTTCGCAGGTCACTGCGGCAACCTGATTGACACATAGTCCGCCGGGGGCCTGCCAGGTGTCCGTAATCGCCGCAAATATCAGCGGCGCACCGTCAACCGACGAAATGCGCCACGCTGTCTTGCGCCGTTTCTCTCCGGTCCATTCGTACCAGCCGTCGACAGGAATCACCGCCCTGCCCACACCCTGAAACGCCGTCTTGTCAAACACCGTTTCGGATCTTGCGTTGATGATCGTCTCCATCACCGGGCGGCCCCGCGCGTTGACCCGCCCCACCGGGATCATGCCCCAGCGCATCGGCGCCAGCCCCGCGCTTGTCAGGGTCATCACCTCCTGCCCCGGCTGAATGTTATGACGCGGCGGCTGAGCGGCCACCTCAGCGGGCACACCCAGAAACCGGGCAATCTCGGAAATGGGCCGCGTCAGAAAAAACCGCCCCGGCATGATGCGCTCCTATCGGTTTGCGTTCCCGACCAGCTTAAGAACATCTGGCCCAAGCGCCTCGATAATCAGGGCCACGCCCTGTGCATTGGGATGAATGCCGTCAGCCTGCATGAACCCAAGCGCGGCAGTCGGATCGCCACCGGCATCAAGGCCGGCGAAAAAGCTTTCTGCATAAAGCGCTCCGTGTTTCTGCGCCAATTCAGGATAGATGGCGTCAAAGGCCTGTTTGTAGTCAGGGCCAAAGTTTCCCGGCGCTTCCATCCCGATCAGCAAGACCTCGACATTGGCCGCTTTGGCTGTCTGCAGGATGGTATCGAGGTTCTCACGCGACACCGCAGGATCAACACCGCGCAACAGATCATTGGCCCCGAGGGCAACGATTACGCCATCGACTTCCGGTGTCAGCGTCCATTCGATACGCGCCGCGCCACCGGCTGTTGTGTCCCCCGACACACCTGCGTTGATCAGCGTCACCTCGGCGCCGCGATCTTCAAGCCAGCGGCCGAGCTGAGGGACAAATCCCTCCTGCTCGGGCAAGCCATAGCCATGCGTCAGAGAATCCCCTACCGCCGCGATGACCACCGGTTCGGCTGTGGCCGCAAAGCCGCAAAAGACAAACAGGCCCGACATCAAGGTCTTGCGCAAGGTCCCAACCGCTCCATATCCCAAATGACCGCTCCTTTTCGGAAAGACTGATGACGTCACCAGTTCTTACGCTCCAAGATGCCTCATTGTCGCTGGATGGCAATGCCGGTCGGGTGAATATCCTGCATGGTATCAACCTGACTGTGCGGCAGGGTGAAACGATAGGCCTGGTCGGACCGTCCGGGTCAGGCAAATCCTCACTTCTGATGCTGATGGGTGGGCTTGAACAGGCGACCTGTGGGACCGTCTCGGCGCTTGGGCGCGATCTGACAGGGCTGGACGAAGACACTTTGGCGCGTTTCAGGCGCGACTACATGGGTGTTGTGTTTCAGAACTTTCACCTGATCCCGACAATGACCGCGCTTGAAAACGTCGCCACGCCACTGGAACTGGCTGGTCACAAGGATGCGTTCACCCGCGCCGAGGCCGAGCTTGAAGCCGTTGGACTGTCGCACCGGCGCAATCACTACCCGGCGCAGTTGTCGGGCGGGGAACAGCAGCGCGTTGCCCTTGCCCGCGCATCGGCCCCCCGGCCGCAGATCCTGCTGGCGGATGAACCGACCGGCAATCTGGACGAAAGCAATGGCGCCGCCATTGTCGAGCTGTTGTTTGGGTTGCGGGACAAACACGGTGCCACCCTTGTTCTGGTAACGCACAGCCACGCACTGGCCCGGAAATGCGACCGAGTCGTGCGCTTGCGGGATGGCCGCATTGCCGGGGATGCCCAACAGGAGGCCGCTGAATGAGCCTGCGGCTGGCCGGACGGTTGGCGCGCCGTGAACTGCGCGGCGGATTGCAGGGATTTCGCGTGTTTCTGGCCTGCCTTGCGCTGGGTGTCGCCGCGATCGCCGCAGTGGGTTCAGTCCGGCATGCGATTCAGGCTGGCTTGGCCCAAGAGGGCGCCGCCCTTTTGGGTGGGGACGCGCAGCTGGAATTCACCTACCGCTATGCCAGCGACGAAGAACGCAGCTGGATGAACGCGTCAGCCCGGCAGGTATCCGAAATCGTCGACTTCCGGTCCATGGCTGTCACGCAACACGATGACGGTCCGGATCGCGCATTGACACAGGTGAAGGCGGTCGATGACGCCTACCCATTGCTTGGCTCTGTCACGCTGGAGCCCGCGATGCCCCTGCCAGTTGCGTTGAACGGTCAGGACGATCTGCCCGGAGCGGTGATGGACCCCGCCCTGATGGATCGGCTGAACCTAGAGGCAGGGGACACCGTCACGCTCGGGACGCAGGAGTTTGTCGTAATGGCCGCGCTGATGTTCGAGCCGGACGGGGCCGCTGACGGATTCGGATTGGGGCCGCGTACCTTGGTGCGCACTCAAGACCTGAGCAAATCGGGTTTGCTGGAACCCGGCACGCTGTTCTCCACGAAATACCGGCTGGACCTGCCGCCCGCCGCAGATCTTGCCACCCTGTCGACCGAAGCAAAAGAAGCCTTTGACGGCACCGGCATGCGCTGGACAGATGCTCGCAACGGTGCCCCTGGCATCGCTGAGTTCGTCGCAAGGCTCAGCGCCTTTCTGGTGCTTGTAGGTCTGTCGGGTCTGGCCGTAGGCGGCATCGGCATCTCGGCAGCGGTGCGGGCGTACCTGTCACAAAAGACGGAAACGGTTGCCACATTGCGCACCCTTGGTGCCGACCGTGCCACGATTTTTCAGACATACATGATCCAGATCGGCATTTTGTCTGTCATCGGCATCGCGCTGGGCCTAGCCCTGGGCGGCGCGGCCCCCCTGATGCTTTCACCGCTGATCGAAAGCCGGTTGCCGGTTCCAGCTGTATTTTCGATCTATCCCCAGCCATTGGCCGAGGCAGCCCTCTACGGCGTTCTGACGGCGTTCCTGTTCACTCTCTGGCCGCTGGCCAGAACCGAAGAGGTCCGCGCCGCAACCCTGTTTCGCGATGCCCTGACATCGGCGCGGTTTTTTCCCCGTCCCGCTTACGTGATCGCCACCGCAGTGGGCCTTGCCCTCCTGATCTCTTTTGCCGCATGGTTCAGCGGCTCCGCCCGCCTGACCTTGTGGACCAGCGGCGGTTTGGCCGGAGCGATGGCTTTGCTGGCCGCAACCGCGTGGATCATTCGCCGAGTTGCGCGTGCAGGGGCTTCGGCAACACGCGGGCGGCCCGCCTTGCGCTGGGCCCTGTCGGCCATCTCTGACCCGCGCGAAGGTGCTGGTCCCGTCGTGCTGTCGCTTGGGTTGGGGCTGTCGGTGCTGGCGGCCGTCGGGCAGATTGACGGAACATTGCGCAACGCAATCTCGGGCAATTTGCCGGACGTGGCGCCGTCATACTTCTTTGTCGACATCCAGAAAGACCAGATGCCCGGGTTCATGGAACGGCTGGAAACCGACCCGGCGGTCAGCCGCATCGAAAGTGCGCCAATGCTGCGCGGAATCATAACCGGGATCAACGGACAGCCTGCACGCGAGGTGGCTGGCGATCACTGGGTGCTGGACGGAGACCGGGGGATCACCTATTCCGAACGTCCCCCCAAGAACGCGCGCATCACCAAAGGGGAATGGTGGTCAGATGACTATTCCGGCGCGCCGCAGGTCAGTTTTGCCGCGGAAGAAGCTGCTGAGATGGGTCTCAAGCTGGGCGATGAGTTGACGGTTAACATTCTCGGCCGGGACATCACGGCCCGGCTGACCTCTCTGCGTGAGGTTGACTTCTCAACCGCCGGAATGGGGTTTGTCATGTCCATGAACCCCGGCGCGCTGGCCGGGGCACCGCACAGTTTCATCGCAACGGTCTATGCCGAAGAACAGGCCGAGGCCGCCATACTACGCGATCTCGCAGGGCAATTTCCCAACATCACCGCAATCCGTGTGAGGGACGCGATCGACCGGGTTTCCGGCCTGCTAGCCGGGTTGGCATCCGCCACGTCTTACGGGGCCGGGGTATCTTTGCTGACCGGGTTTCTCGTGCTGATCGGCGCGGCCGCCGCCGGAGAGCCCGCGCGCCGCTACGAGGCCGCGATCCTGAAAACGCTCGGGGCTGGCCGCCGCCGCATTCTTCTCAGCTTTGCATTGCGCGCCGTACTTCTTGGCACGGCAGCCGGAGGCGTGGCCCTGCTGGCCGGCATCACCGGCGGTTGGGCCGTGGCAACGTTCATTTTTGACACCGGCTTCACGATCATCTGGCCATCCGCGCTTGCCATCGTTCTGGCCGGAATCGCCGTGACCACAGGAGCCGGCCTGGTCTTTGCCCTGCGCCCTCTGGCTGTCAGACCGGCGCGCATCCTGCGCGCCGCCGGTTAGGTCTCAGCGAACACAGGCCACCGGCTGCAAAATCTGCAACAAGCGATCATTATCACAGACCAGCGCGTCCAGTGTGATTTCATCCAGCGACGCATAAAACACTTCGGCTGCATCGCGCAGGGCCAACCGCAATCGACAGGCATCGGTCAGCGGGCACGTGTTGTCCGCATCGGCAAAGCACTCCGTAATCGGCAGATTGCCTTCCACATGGCGAAACACCGATCCGATCCGGATCTGTTCCGCCGGACGGGCCAGCATCATGCCGCCGTTGCGCCCGCGTTGCGTGTTCAGATAGTTCAGCTGGCTGAGCTGGTTGATCACCTGCGCCAGATGGTTTTCCGAGATGTTGCACACTTCGGCAATCTCGGCCTTTGTCACCAGCCGATCCTGATGCGCCGCGCAATACATCAGCAGGCGCACTGCAATATTCGTCCGTTTGGTAATCCGCATCACAGGCCTCCCAAATATCAAGATGCAGTCTTATTGCATGTTCCGCAAAAAAGCGGTTTGACATACATCAATCGAGATCCAGGACGGCACAGCGCATGAAAGACCCGTATTTCTTCGGTTATGGCAGCCTGGTCAATCTGGCCACCCATGACTTTCCCGATCCGCATCCGGCCCGGCTGAAGGGCTGGCGGCGCGCATGGCGACATACCGACCTGCGCGAAGTGGCGTTTCTGACAGCCGTACCTGACCCCGATGCCGAAATCGAAGGCATGATCGCGCATGTTCCAAAGAACGACTGGGCAGCGCTGGATCAGCGCGAATGGGCCTACGATCGCGTGACTGCGACGCAATCAGTGACCCACCCCCTGGCGCATGAAGTTGAAATCGCCGTCTATGCCGTTCCGCAGGATCGGCACAATGCGCCAAGCAACAAACATCCGCTGCTGCTCAGCTATATCGACGTGGTGGTGCAGGGTTATCTGCGCGCTTTCGGTCTGGACGGAGCAGATCGTTTCTTCGCCACCACGGACGGGTGGGACGCCCCGATCCTGAATGACCGCTCCGAACCCCGCTATCCGCGCCATCAACAGCTCCGCCCCGACGAAACAGACTTCGTCGACGACCGCCTGCGCAGTATCTCGGCAAACATCGTTCAAAACGCATAAAAAAGGGGCCGGATTCAACCAGCCCTCTTCATCTTTTTCAAAATACTCTCGCCGAAGGCACGCGCCGCAAGGCGCGTTTCATCACCCCCGCGCGCGGATCACCTGCAACAGGGGCAACAGGGCCGCCATCTCGGGCCCGCGTTCCATCCCCGTCAGCGCCTTGCGCAACGGCATGAACAGACCTTTGCCCTTGCGGCCGGTCGCTTCTTTCACGGCGCTGGTCCATTTACCCCAGGTTTCGCCGTCAAACGGGCCCTCCGGCAGCAGCGCCATCGCCTCAACGATGAACGCGCGATCCTCATCGGCGATCAGTGGTTCCGCGCCTACGCGGCACAGCTCCCACCAGGCTTTCAAATCGCCCAGCGTGGTGATGTTCTCGCGCGCCATGGCCCAGAACGGCTCGGCCAGATCTGCCGGAACACCGGCATCGGCAACAGCATCAGCCACATCGGCAAGCGGCAGTGATTGCAAATACTTCGCGGTCAGCGGGAACAGGTCCTGCACGTCAAACTTGGTGGGCGCGGCACCAAAGCGGCTTACGTCGAACCCGTCAATCAATTCGGCCATATCCGCGCGCAGTTCGACCGGGTCGGACGATCCCAGACGTGCCATCAGGCTCAGCAAGGCCATCGGCTGCACGCCCTGTTCACGCAGATCCCGCAGCGCCAACGTGCCCAGACGTTTTGACAGCGCCTCGCCCTGCGGACCGGTCAGCAAAGAATGGTGGGCAAAGCGCGGGCAGGTGCCGCCCAGTGCCCTGATGATCTGAATCTGGGTCGCCGTGTTGGTTACATGGTCCGAGCCGCGGACCACGTCGGTCACGCCCATCTCAGTGTCATCCACAACGGAAGCGATCGTATAAAGAACCTGACCGTCACCACGGATCAGCACCGGATCGGAAACCGAGGCTGCATCGATCGAGATGTCGCCCAGAATACCGTCGGTCCACTCGATCCGCTCGTGATCCAGCTTGAAGCGCCAGACCCCGTTGCCACGTTCGGCGCGCAGCGCGTCTTTCTCGGCCTCGCTGAGGTTCAGCGCGGCGCGGTCATAGACCGGCGGTTTGCCCATGTTCAGTTGCTTCTTACGCTTCAGGTCCAGTTCGGTCGGCGTCTCGAAAGCCTCGTAGAACCGCCCCATCTCGCGCAGCTTGTCGGCGGCCTCGGCATAACGGTCCAGACGCTCGGACTGACGTTCGACCCGATCCCAGTGCAGGCCCAGCCATTCAAGGTCCTGCTTGATGGCATCGACATATTCTTCCTTCGACCGCTCAGGATCGGTGTCGTCGATGCGCAGGATGAACGTACCCCCGTTTTTGCGGGCAATCAGATAGTTCATCAGGGCAGTGCGCAGGTTGCCCACGTGTATGTAACCGGTGGGCGACGGGGCGAAGCGGGTGGTGGTCATGGATATCTCCTGTTGGCGCGGCTCTTGTCACATGAGGGGCGTTTTGTCCAGCAAGCGAATGAGGCCCCGGGCAGGATTGCGCGCGCCAGGAAAGGCTCAGGTCGGCTCGACTTGCCAATGCCGGCCCAGATCTTCAAGCCCCGCGACGATCAGCTCGGACAGAACCGAAGGATCGATATCCGCCAGCTTGTTCACGTAAAGACAGGATTTCCCAAGTTTGTGTTTTCCCAGCCGGGACAGGATGTCATCAAAATCCGCATAGCCGGGCATGATGTAGATGGAATGCGCCGCCTTGCGCGGGGAAAACCCGGTTGCCAGAAAGTCTCCTTCGCGCCCGGATTTGTAGCGATAATGATAGCGGCCATACCCGATGATCGACGGTCCCCACATCACCGGTTCAAATCCGGTTGCTTCGCGAAACAACGCATCCAGCACACGCGCCTCGTCTGCCTTTCGCGTTGGCAGGACGGATGACAAAAACCCGTCGACGGCCTGCCCTGTCGGCTGCGTTTTGTTTTCGGATCGGGACATGAGCAAAAATTAACACGTAATGTTTATCCATGCAGCCCATGTCAGGCGGGTAAAATATGGCAAACGATCCACAGCGGGCTAGTTCCCGGGCTGGTGTCCTGACAGGGAGAAACATAATGACCATCAATTTGACAAGAAGAGCAGCGCTCGGCGCTGCCGCAGCATTGCCATTTGCATCGGCTGCAGCGCCGGTTCTGGCCAATGATGCTGAAACCGGCGCAAACCCGACGACCGCCAGATCGTTCGCGCTTGGTGATTTCACTGTTACAACATTGCTGGATGGCAGTCTGCCGCGCGACGGCGCCAAGGAAATATTCGGCGGCGGTGCATCGGACGAGGAATTCGCGAGGGTTTCCGCCGAGAACTTTATTCCAGACGACATGGCCCAGTTCTTCTTCACGCCAACGCTGGTCAATACCGGGTCCGAAATGGTGCTGTTCGACACAGGCCTCGGAAAAGGCGGTATTCAGGCGGCACTGGCCGATGCCGGTGTGACACCTGATCAGATCGACGTGGTGGTCATCACCCACATGCACCCTGATCACATCGGCGGCATGACAACCAATGACGCACCGACCTTTCCGAATGCACGCTATGTGACTGCTTCGAACGAATACGATTTCTGGGCCGGGCAGGAGGCAGGAAACCGGGTCGGCGATCTGGTTGCGGCCAAGGTGACGCCACTGGCGGACAAGATGACCTTTATCGAAGACGGCGGCGATGTTGCGTCCGGCATCACGGCCATGTCTGCCTTTGGCCACACGCCCGGCCATACGGTCTATCACCTGGAAAGCAACGGCCGGCGTCTGATCCTGACGGCAGATCTGGCGAACCATTATGTCTGGTCATTCGCCCATCCGGAATGGGAAGTCCGGTTTGACATGGACAAGGCTGCAGCCACCGCAGCACGACGCAACGTGCTTGGGCTTCTGGCCGCCGACAAGGTGCCGATGATCGGATATCACATGCCATTTCCCGCAGCGGGATATGTCGAAACCCGTGGTGAAGGGTTCCGGTTTGTCCCCGTCAGTTATCAGATGATGGGCTGACCCCAAAGACACAGGATTTCATAGCGGACCCGGCCCGCCCTTGAACTAGGGCGGGTTTTTTGCGCGTGTATTTCCACCTGTCGCAACCTGCGGCGGCCTTGCCAGCAAAAGTTCAGATCGCGCAAAAGCCGCACGACCGGAGGCCTGTTCGACTGGACCATCGCAGGCCAACGAGCCACAGCGCTACACCTCATCGAGCGTCACTAGTTCTGTCTGTGCGACATTGTCCGGCCAGTCAGAAAGCTTGAAACCGTCCTTGGTACTCTGGGGCAGTTCACCGGCAGGGCGAATCGAATCCACACCTGAAAAGTGTCGCGCTCAGCGGTGAGTCTCTACTTGGTTGTATTGAGCATCAAACTGCCAACCTCCCGCGCTGAGTCACACGGGTAATGGCCTATCAGAATGAGACAAGGTCAAGCCGTTACGAAGCCAGCACCCCCGTCCCTAGAATGACGGCACTGCATCCGTAATTTCATCAAAAGGGGAATCAAATGAGCATTTTGTCCAAACTGCTGACTACCACTGCAAGTGTTCTCGTATTGTCAATGACCCCAGCGGCGGCTGTTTTGACCGGCTTTGTCGCAACCTCCGCTTATGCCCAGGAAGGCGAAGGCGAGACTGAGGGTGGTGGTGAAACCGAGGGCGGTGGCGAGACCGAGGGCGGTGGCGAGACCGAGGGCGGTGGCGAGACCGAAGGCGGTGGCGAGACCGAAGGCGGTGGTGAAACCGAAGGCGGTGGTGAAACCGAAGGCGGTGGTGAAACCGAAGGCGGTGGCGAGACCGAAGGCGGTGGTGAAACCGATGGCAACTCGGGCGGTGATGAAGGCGGCAGCGAGACCGAAGACGATGGAGACACCGAAGGCAATTCGGGAGATGACGAAGGGTCCACCGAGAATGACGTAGAACGGCCGGGCGAAGATCGCTAACCAAACACGGTTGGTATTACCCGAAAAGCCGATTGATCAGAGCTTTGAAAGCTCAGGATCAAAATCCTTCGGGAAAGTTCAATAAAAAAGGCCGGTGCTGTCCCGCACCGGCCTTTCAACTCTGTACGATATCTTCAGTCGCGCAGCAGCTCGTTGATGCTGGTTTTCGAACGGGTTCTTTCGTCCACACGCTTCACGATTACGGCGCAATAGAGGCTGATATTGTTCTTCGACGGCATCGAACCCGCAACGACCACCGAATAGGGCGGAACCTCGCCATACATGACCTCACCGGTTTCGCGATCCACGATCTTTGTGGATTTACCGATGAATACCCCCATCCCCAGAACCGAACCTTCGCGGACGATGCAGCCTTCGACCACTTCCGAGCGGGCACCAATAAAGCAGTTGTCTTCGATGATGGTCGGACCGGCCTGCATGGGTTCAAGCACGCCGCCGATTCCGACGCCACCTGACAGGTGCACATTCTTGCCGATCTGCGCGCAGGATCCGACGGTGGCCCAGGTGTCGACCATGGTACCTTCGTCAACATAGGCGCCAAGGTTCACAAAGGACGGCATCAGAACCGCACCCGGTGCGATATAGGCTGACTTGCGGACAACACAGTTGGGCACGGCGCGGAACCCGGCGGCGCGCCACTGGCTCTCACCCCAACCGGCAAACTTGCTGTCGACCTTGTCCCACCAGCCACCGGCTTGTGGTCCGCCAACGTGGATTTCCATATCTTTGATGCGAAAGCCCAGCAGCACTGCCTTTTTGGCCCACTGGTTCACGTGCCAATCGCCATTTTCCAGCTTCTCGGCAACGCGCAGCGATCCGCTGTCCAGCGCGTTCAGTGTTTCCTCAATCGCCTCTCTCTGCTCGCCGGTGCTGGCGGGCGAGATCGTGTCGCGAACCTCCCAGGCGGCTTCGATTGCGGCTTCCAGTTGCGCATTGGACATGAGATCACTCCCTGCTGAATCTGTTCACGTTGTTTTTGCCTATAAGCAAGCCACACACAGGGCGCAATGCGGCGTAGGCGGGCGGTTTTGCGTCACTGGTGGGACAAAGACCATCGCCCGGGTGGTTATCCGTAGCCTTTCGCGGCTTTTGTCAGCTAGCCCGGCGTATGTGCCGAACCAGTATCGAGACAGCGGCGGCTGCGTCCCTGCCTTTCATCGCGCGCACGATGGCGGCGTGATCAGTGTCTGCGCGTTGCTTCCACCGGGGACGCCAATAGGCAAACAGATGGCGCGCGCTGGCGATATGCAGATCGTCAATCGTGTGAAGCAGGCGCGGCAATCCGCAGGGCGTCAGGATGGCCCGGTGAAAAGCACGGTTTCCCGCTTCCCACTCCGGCATGGTCCGGGCGGCGTCGCAGGCCAGCCGTGCTTCGTCAATCTTACGCAAGGCGGCTGGCGTCAGGTTCTGAACCGCGTGCTGCATCGCCAGCGATTCCAGCGCCACGCGCATTTCGATGACTTCGCGCACTTCGGATGGGTCCAGCGCGGTGACCCGCATCCCGCGCCGCGGCTCGCTTTTGGCCAGCCCATGCGCCTCCAGCCTCAGCAGAGCTTCGCGCACCGGAACATGGCTGGTCTCGAATGCGCGGGCGATATGGTCCTGACGCAGTTTTTCACCGGCGATCAGGTCGCCGGTGACGATTTGCTGGCTGAGTTTCTGATAGATCGTATCGGCAATGGTCGCGGTCATAGATTGTAGATAAAAATGAAGCCCGCCTTCCACAAGCAGATAATTCAGCCCGCGAACGGGTCCGGGGCAATATTGCCGCCGCAAATCAGAACGGCCACATTCTCGCCCGGTTCCGGCCGATAGGCACCCGACATCAAGGCCGCCAAAGCCGTTGCCCCTGCCGGTTCCACCAGAAGCCTATGGGCCTGCCACAATGCGCGCTGCGCCTTGGTGATGGCCGCATCCGGGACCAGAACCGATGATATGCCGCGTGCCAGATCGAAACAGATCGATCCGATCCGCCTCGCGCCCAATGCGTTTGCCGCAACCCCTGATACGGACACATCCACCGGTTCCCCGGCCTGCAACGCGGCGTGCAGCGCGCAGGAAGTTTCCGGTTCGACCGCCACAACTTTGCGCGCACCCTGAAACCAGGCCAAAGCCCCGGCAATCAGACCGCCGCCACCGACCGCGACAAGAACGGTATCCGCCTGCAAGCCCTGCGCCTCCCACTCGGCGAAACAGGTGCCCTGCCCGGCCACCGTCGCCGGTGCGTCGTAAGCATGGATCTGCATTGCCCCGGTTTCTTCTTCATGAGAACGGGCCTGGGTCAGCGCATTGGCGTATTCGCCGGGAACAACGCTCAGGTCGGCGCCGGTCTGCTCGATCAGCGCAATTTTGGACGGCCCCGCCAGTTCCGGCACAAAAATCTTGGCCGGGTGGCCCAGCGACTGCGCCGCATAGGCCGCCGCCGCACCGTGGTTGCCGCCTGATGCCGCAACAACGCCCGCCTCGGGCACATCCAGGCTGAGCAGCGTGTTGAAGGCCCCGCGTGCCTTGAAACTGCCGGTGTGCTGCAAATGCTCCAGCTTCATTTCAACCGGAAACCCCGGAATGCGGCTTTCCATCACCGGCGTGACCTGTGCATAGCCGGCAATGCGATCCCGCGCCGCCGATATTTCACTCTTCCAGTTCATTCTTGTCTTTCCGTGGCTGGCACTCTGTCCGCGAACCCTATAGCTGTTTGAAAAACACGCAAGCAGGGATCGTTCACCCATGAGAGAAGACCGACTCAGCCCCTTCCGCGACGCGCAGACCGACCGGTCGACCGCAAGCGAGGTGCCGGACACGCCACAGACACGGTCGCCCGCCTATCGTCTGGCCTTTGCCGACGAGGACTTCATGTGCCGGGAAGAACTGCGACCGGTGCGCCTGCAACTGGAATTGCTGAAACCCGAGATGATCATGACCGAGCGCGAGATCACCTCGACCATCGTGATGTTCGGAGGGGCCCGCATTCCCGAACCGTCACAAAAGCACACCGCCCGGACCGAAACGCTGGCCGGTCTGTCGCAGTATTACGACGAAGCGCGGGAATTTGCCCGGCTGATGACCCTGAAGTCGAAGGAAACCGGCTGCCGTGAAAACGTGATCGTCACCGGCGGCGGTCCCGGCGTGATGGAGGCCGGAAACCGCGGTGCACAGGATGCCGAAGGTTACTCGATCGGTCTGAACATCGTGCTGCCGCACGAACAGGCACCAAACCTTTACGTGACACCGGACCTGAGCTTCAATTTCCACTATTTCGCGATCCGCAAGATGCATTTCCTGATGCGCGCCCGCGCCATCACCATCTTCCCCGGCGGCTTCGGCACGATGGATGAACTGTTCGAGTCGCTGACCCTGATCCAGACCGGTCGTATGGAACGCGTCCCCTTCTTGCTGTTTGGCCGCGCATTCTGGGAAAAGGTCATCAACTGGGAAGCTTTGGCGGACGCTGGCACCATTTCGGACGAAGACCTGGACCTTTTCCGTTTCGTCGACACGGCACAAGAGGCGGTCGGGATCATCGAAAACTGGGAACCCGCCCCGCCCCGCGACGAAATCCCGGGGCGCTGACGGATGACGGCGCCAAAGACCGGAGAAATGCTTCACCTGCGCGGGAATGCCCTGAAAATGGGCGAGCCGGTGGCGCTGCCGCTGACGCAAAGCAGCATGTTCCACTTGCCGGGCCCGCCAGATGGTCACGCGACCTACGGACGCGTCGACAATCCAACATGGGTACATCTTGAGCACGTGCTAGCACATCTTGAAGACGCGCCCTGCCTCAGCTTCCCGTCGGGCATGGCGGCGATATCGGCGGCGTTGTTTGCGACCGTGCAAGCCGGATCGCGCCTGCTGATCCCTTCGGACGGATATTACGTCACGCGCCTGCTGGCGGACAGGTTTCTCTCACGCCTTGGCGTGAAGATCGAGGAACGTCCCACCACCGCCTTTGCCGAGGGCGGCTTTGGCGGGTTCGACGTGGTCTTCGTCGAAAGCCCTTCGAACCCCGGACTGGACATGATCGATCTGGCAGCCGTAGCCGGACAGGTGCGCGCCGCCGGGGGGCTGACCATTGCCGACAATACGACCCTAACACCATTGGGCCAGCGCCCGCTGGATCTGGGCATCGACGTCGTCGTGTCTTCGGACACCAAGGCGATGGGTGGGCATTCCGACATGCTGATGGGCCATGTGGCCAGCCGCGACGCCAAGATCATGGAGCGGGTCGAGGAATGGCGGAAGATCTCCGGCTCGATCGCCGGACCTCATGAGGCATGGCTGTTGCACCGCGGGCTGGAAACGCTGGACGTCCGGTTCGACCGCATGTGCGCGTCGGCACAGGTTCTGGCGGAACGGCTGGCGGCGCACCCGGCCGTGAAAAAGGTCCGTTACCCCGGTCTGCCCGATGATCCGTCCCATGCACTGGCACAGGCCCAAACAGCGCGGTTCGGCTTTCTGCTGTCTCTGACACTGGACAGCGAGGCCAACGCCGAATCCTTCATCAATGCCTGCCCATTGCTGCGCCCGGCCACCTCGTTCGGAGGCATCCACAGTTCGGCCGAGCGTCGCGCTCGGTGGGGCGACGCCGTCGATCCTGCCTTCATCCGCCTGTCGGTCGGATGCGAGCCGGTGGAGGAACTGTGGCAGGCCATCGAGGCCAGCCTGAACGCGCTGTGATTACTTCTTGGGCTCACGCAGTTCTGTGAACACGTAGATCGGCAGCACCACGCTGGCGATCAAAGCCCCCAACCAGACCAGCAAAGTTGCAGCCAGCAGATTGGAGATGCCGCCGACGGTAAGGCCCGTCGTCACCAGATCAGTTACCAAAAGGCCTACAAATGTCACGATCAGCGCAATCCCGCCTTTCAGCGCGGGCGCTTTCTTCTCTCCCAGCTTCAGGATCAGCGGTTCGGCCACGACCTGAACAAGGGTGAATACGATCACCACGACAATGAACGAGATTGGCCGGATCGCGAAACCGGACAACAGAAGTGAGGCGATCAACAACCCGATGGCATTCCCCGCCAGAAGGGCCAGTGCGGATTTTATTCTGCGTGTCATGGGGGCTCCGTCAGAAAACAAGCTGAAATATGCATATGTTATCAGACCTGCGGGAATTTGCGAGCGGTTTCAAAAGCCTCTTCCAATCGGGGCATTGAAATCGCATGATAAAAAACAAGCCCAACGATCAGACGTGACCCGCGAGAGTGAGATGAGCGACGAGCCATATTCGGTCCTTGGCGTCCAGAAAGACGCCAGCGCCGCTGATATCAAGAAAGCCTACCGGCGCATTGCCAAGGATTGCCACCCGGACCTGAAACCGGGTGACGCCAGAGCCGAGGCAAAGTTCAAAGCTGCCGCAGCAGCCTATGATCTGCTGAAAGACCCCGAAACGCGGGCGCGCTATGACAATGGCGAAATTGATGCATCGGGTCAGGAGAGACCGCAGCAGCAATATTACCGCGACTATGCCGAGGCGGCAGGAAATCCCTATCGTTCGGGTGCGTCTTATGGCGACCCCGAGGATATGTCCGACATCTTTGCCGAGTTCATGCGTGGGCGCGGCGGGCGCGGCCAGCACCGCAGCCATGAATTTCACGCGCCCGGTCACAACCTGAACTATTCGCTTCAGGTCAGCTTTCTGGACGCGGTGTTCGGGGCCAGTCAGAAGTTGACCCTGCCCGATGGTGATCGAATCGAGGTCAAAATCCCCGCTGGCATCACCGATGGTCAGACCATCCGGCTGCGCGGCAAGGGTGCGCCCGGATATGGACAGGGGCCTGCGGGCGATGCGCTTGTCACCATCTCGGTCGCCAAGCATCCGGTCTTTGACCGGCAGGGCGACGACATCCACATCACTCTGCCGATCTCGATCGACGAGGCGATTCTGGGCGGCAAGGTTCCCGCCCCCACCATAGACGGTGGCGTGAACGTCAGCGTCCCGGCGGGGACCAGCAGCGGCAAGACCCTGCGTCTGCGCGGCAAGGGTGTCAAAAAGCGGGGTGCGTCCGAGCGCGGGGATCAGCTGATCGAACTGATCGTGACCCTGCCGGACAAGGTCGATGATGACCTCAGGGCCTTCATGGAAACCTGGCGGGAATCGCATCGATACGATCCACGCGAGGGGATGCCGTCATGACCCGACACCTGACAGAAGACGAGGTGCTCGCAACTATCGCCCGCCTGACCCCGGACCGGCTGTCCGTCTATCTGGCCGCCGAAATTGTGATCCCCGAGCAAACCGAGCAAGGGCTTGTCTACCAGAGCATCGACGTCGCCCGTCTGGAACTGGCCTGCGAACTGCATGATCAATACGAGATGGAGCCCGACGCGCTGTCGATGATGATTTCCCTGATCGACCAGATGCATTGTCTGCGCGCCGAACTGCGCGAGGTTCTGAATGCCGTTGACACCCAGCCCGAACCAGTGCGTCAAACCCTGATCGAGGTCATCGGGTCGGCCCGGTTTGGTCGCAGGTGATCGGCGATCAGTTGTTCACAAGGTAGTCTTCCGGCACGAAAAACGTGTAATCCCGATCCGCCACGGCCTCGTGGCAGTCGTGGCAATAGGAAACAGCTTCTGACCGAGCGCCCATCGTGTCACCAAAAAGCGATCCGTCCGGCATAACCATGATATAGCGCCAGTCGCCGGTTTCAGGGCTGGCGCCTTTGGCCAGCTTTTCCATTACGAACATGGCACCCGGGTGCAGATTGCCGGTATCAGTGACCGTCATGCTGTCTTTGGCCAGAACCGACCCCATCGGCAACTCTTCGCCCTCTTGCAGGGTTCCGTAATTATGCGCCATGCGATTGGCGTAGCTGTTCACGTAGCGCTGACCGTGTGTGGCCGAGATATAAGGCGCATCGTTGAACAGCGGCCAGCTTTGATAGTTCCGGATCAAATCCATCTGCGCAGCCGCGTACCCGCGCGCCAGACGCTTTTGCAGGGACTTATAGAACTTGCGCGCATCCTTTTTCGACAAATCCGCCGGGTTCTCGATGGCCAGATGCGCGTCTTCATCACTGGACTGAGCCGCCGAGAAAGATGGCAGGGCCGTTGCCATGATCAGGAAAACGAGGGGTTTCAAAAACTGAATCTGGTAACGTGCAATCATACTGGATGACCCACCTGAGTTGAAAAAGGCTTGCCTTGTTTCAGCGCACCTGCATCAGATTCGATCATAACAGGCGCAAATAAACCTGCCACAACCGGTCCATGGCTTTCACCGCCTTGTGCACACGCGTGAACCCCCAGGGCGCTGACAAGATGAAACATAACAAATCGCGCATATAAAGAACAGGCGCGGGAACATTAATTCTCGCGACCGGCAGGGTTGCAAGGGTCAGGGTCAGGTTCCCAGACCGGCCTCGGCCTCGATCTGCTTGCGGGACTTCCGTGCGCGTTCGGTCGCCGATTTCAGCTGCCCGCAGGCCGCCATGATGTCCTCACCCCGCGTCTTGCGGATGGGTGAGGCATAGCCCGCCTGATAGATGATATTCGCAAACGCCCGGATACGGTTGTTCGAGCTGCGCTTGTACGGCGCGCCGGGCCATTCGTTGAACGGGATCAGGTTGATCTTTGCCGGAATGTTATGGCGCTTGATGTGGTCGATCAGGCGGTGCGCGTCTTCGTCACTATCATTCACACCATCCAGCATGACGTATTCGAACGTGATCCGCTCGGAATTCGACGCGTTTGGATAGCTGGCCAGCGCCTGCAGCAACTCTTCGATGTTCCAGCGCTTGTTGATCGGCACCAGCACATCGCGCGTTTCATCCGTGGTCGCGTGGAACGAGATCGCAAGCAGGCATCCGATTTCCTCGGCAGTCCGTGCAATTTCCGGCACCACGCCCGATGTGGACAACGTGATGCGACGGCGCGACAGGGAAATCCCTTCGGGATCCATGGCGATCTTCATCGCATCGCGGACGTTTTCGAAGTTATACAGCGGCTCACCCATGCCCATCAGAACGATATTCGACAGCAGACGGGTTTCGTCCTTGGGCGCGCCGGGGACGGGCCATTCCTCAAGGTCGTCGCGGGCCATCATAATCTGACCTACAATCTCGGCCGCCGTCAGGTTTCGCACAAGTTTCTGAGTGCCCGTATGACAGAACGAACAGGTCAGCGTGCAGCCGACCTGAGACGAGATGCACAGTGTCCCCCGGTCTTCTTCGGGGATATAGACCACTTCGACCTCATGCCCGCCGGCGATGCGACACAGGTACTTGCGGGTGCCGTCTTCGGACACCTGACGGGTCACAACCTCGGGAACCTCGATGACGAAATGCTCGGCCAGTTGCGCGCGATAGGCTTTGGCCAGATTTGTCATCTCGGCAAAGTCGCGCACGCCCCACTGATAGATCCACTGCCAGATCTGGCCGGTGCGCATCTTGGCCTGCTTTTCCGGCGTCCCGTGTTCGATCAGAACCTCGCGCAAGCGGTCACGGGTCAGACCGACAAGGTTCACCTTCCCCTCGGGCAATTTGCGGGGGATGGTCATGACATCCTGAGTGATCGGCGCTTTGGGCGACATGTGGTTATCTCGAAGAATTCTGGCTTGGGATGCGCCTCTATATAGGATTGCGCGCAAAGATCAAAAGGAATCGTGCGACTTAATTTGCCATGCGCAGCAATTCGTCCACGCGCGCCCGACCCAGATCAATGCGGCAGGACGTGATGGCAATCCCGGTTCCAGACCCGCCGCCATACGACGCACCTACGGCGTCACACTGCGTATCGCGATACGTGGTCCAAGCTTTTTGTGCGGCCTCAAGTGCGGGTTGCGTGGCCATGCGGCCTGTAACCTCATCCAACTCTGCTGCTGTCTGCATGGCAAAATCGTAACTGGCCTTCACTGCCATGTTTACGCGTTCTTCCATTTTCCCGACGCAAGACCCGATCTCAACCTGCGAACCCGCGTCAGAGCATTCCAGGCTGGGGTCGGCCAACGCTGCGGATGAGAATAGCAGTGCGATCAAGACGTAACGCATCATCGTTTCCACATGTGAACCCTTACATCAGGTCACAGTAGCACGTGTTTTCCGGCGTCCCAATCGCAGTTCGGTCGCAAAGACCAAGTCGATGCGACCGAAACAAGTACATTTCGCTTTCAGGGTTTCAGATCAGGCGAATACGTCAAACGCCCGGGGGAAGGATATCGCAATCCGCAGCGTCCAGGGTTTGTACGGGATCTTCCGGGCCACATTGTTCACCGGTCACAGGGTATGTTTCGGCGGTCTTTTCACACGCGCTCAGCAACATCGCGGCCATCATCAGCGCGGCAAGTGATTTGTTCAGCATTGGCAGGTTCCTTCTGAATTCCTGAACCGATTAGTTCAGAAAAAGCGGGTAGCCTGCCTTGATGCGGATCAAGTTCAGGATCGAACGTTGCGTCAAGGAAAAGACTGCATTGCGCCTTTTCACGAAAAAGCCCCGCCGGATGACGGGGCCGCATGAACTTGAAATGAGCGCTTAGTTGGTGCAGCGCTTCTCGGCGTCTTCGATCGCTGCGGTGAACCCCAGCAGCGAGAACGTGTCTTTGGTCTGAGTTCCGCGTTCTGAGCGCGCCGTCAGAACTGCTTCGGTGCCGCGCTTCATTGCTGCAACCACCTTAAGGTCTTCGCCTTCAGTTGCTGGCCAGGCCCATTCGCCCTCGGTGATCAGTTCAAACTCGGTCCCGTCGACATTCAGATTGACCGTCGATCCAGGCGCAAAGGGATAGCCGCCGGTAAACGTGACCTGCCCTTTAACCTCGGCATTGGGGCGGAAGAACACAAACAGCAGAATATCGCTGCGGCGCACCGAAACCACTCGGCCACCGCGTGTGTTGACCGTTTCCCTTGGCGCAGAAACGCTCCAGCATTCCGTCGGATCGCTTTCGACAAAAA
Organism: Ruegeria sp. CDSB136; assembly: GCF_059610965.1. Lineage (NCBI taxonomy): Bacteria > Pseudomonadati > Pseudomonadota > Alphaproteobacteria > Rhodobacterales > Roseobacteraceae > Ruegeria > Ruegeria sp. CDSB136. The sequence continues at coordinate 7,368 of NZ_JBXWOP010000002.1, read as the reverse complement.
CGCTCCAGTCGGTTTTTGCCGCAACCCTGTTGGTGCTGCTTGCCTGTTGGGCCGTTGCGGTTGTTGCCATCCCGGCCATGCACAAGCCCGCAACTGCGCGGACTAGTCTTGATCCCATTTGTCCAGCCTCCTAGCCCGACCCATACCCCAAACCGATCGGACGCGCCCGCGAACCCTTATGGTCCGTCTCTCGTATGTTGCGCATTCCGATAATTGCCGACATACACACACTAACGCAGGTTTCGCCACAGGCGAAAGGGCGATTGGCAGAAATTTGCGCATAATTTCGGAGGATAACATGACGCAGCCCTTGGCAATGACAGAACTGTGGCGCGGCTCGCTGCTGGAAAGCCTGCATCTGGGCCATGCAGTGATCTGTGACGACAGTGGCCAGATCGTAAAAAGCTGGGGCGATCCGCAGGCGGTTATCTATCCGCGGTCGTCGGCCAAGATGATCCAGGCTCTGCCGCTGCTCACCTCAGGTGCTTCAGCCAGATACGGGTTGAACAGCGAACATCTGGCGTTGGCCTGCGCGTCACATAGCGGTGCCGCGATTCACACTGATCGTGTGTCGGCGTGGCTGGATCATCTGGGCCTGGCCGAGCCTGACCTGCGCTGCGGCCCGCAAGAGCCGCAGGACATGGCCGCGCGGGATGGGTTGATCCTGGCAGATGATACGCCCTGCCAGATCCACAACAACTGCTCGGGCAAACATTGCGGGTTCCTTTCGGTGGCGCAGCATATGGGCGCCGGGCCGGAATATCTTGAAATCGATCACCCGGTTCAGCAGGCCTGCCTGGCGGCCTTTGAAGAAACCACGGGTGAATCCAGCCCGACCTTTGGAATTGACGGGTGTTCCGCCCCGAATTTCGCAACAACACTTTCGGGTCTGGCGCGGTCGATGGCCTGGTTCGCTTCGGCGGCGGACAGATCTGACCGGGCCAGCGATGCCGCGCGCCAACTGACCGAAGCCATGCTCGCGCACCCTGAACTGGTTGCCGGCGAAACCCGGGCCTGTACCGAACTGATGCGCGCCATGAATGGTCGCGCTGCAATCAAAACCGGGGCCGAGGCGGTTTTTGTCGCCATCATCCCCGAGAAACGAATGGGCGTTGCGCTGAAAGTCACCGATGGAACAACCCGCGCCAGCGAGTGCGCCATCGCCGCGATTCTGGTCAGCCTCGGTGTTCTGGAGGCCGATCACCCGGCCACCCGCAAGTTCATGAACGCCATTCAATACAGCCGCCGTGGGCTGGAATGCGGCGTGATCAGACAAGCACCGGGGTTTCCCGGCTAAGCCCGCTACATCTCGATCTCATGCACCTCGGCCACTTCGACCGAGCCCGAGCCATTGACGACCATTGGACAGCCTTTGGCCATTTCGGTCGCGGCATCAATGCTGTCGGCCCGAACCACAGTGAACCCCGAGGCGGGGTTGGCGCCGCCATTATCAGCAACGCCATTGTTGCTGACCGTATAGGACTGACCCACCGGGTTGCCGGGGATATCCAGCGAATCGCCCATGCCCTGAAACCAAGCTCCCCATGCGGCCATGGTCGCCTCGATCTCGGCGGGGTCGGTTGGGGTTGTTCCCCCGTGATAGACAAACAAATATTGGGGCATATCGCTCCTCCCTTTTTGAAAACCTACGTGCACTGGGCCTGCAATTTGCGCAGGGACGAAGTCCAGCCCATCTCGTGATTGGCCGCAGCCTCGGCATCCGCGAGCTCGCGATGATCCACGGTCAGTCGCGCCCCGGTTTGCGTCGCTGCAACGGAAAAGGTCACGTGGCTTTCCGCTCCGCGCTTGTCCTGATCGTCATGCCAGGCCCAAGTGAAGCCAACCGACTTCGGCGGATCAACATGGGTCACGTGACCGGACACCTTGAACTGTTTGCCCTCATCGTTCTGCATGACCGAGAACCATGGTCCGGTTCGTGAAAAGTCCAGATCATGCTCGGGCACGTGTACGCCTTCCGGCCCCCACCATCGCAACAGCTTTGCGCCGTCGCTGATCCAGGCAAACAGGGTTTCGGGGCTGACGGGAAATTCCCGTTCGAGTTTCAAGTCGGCCATGAATTCTCCTGTTCAAGAATGTCGCCCAAACGGTCGAGGCTGGCCTCCCAGAACTGCCGCTTGGAAATGGTCCATTCCGCAATCGCGCGCAGGCCATCGGGCTGGATTGAGTAAATCCGTTGAGTGCCGTTCACCCGTTGCCGCACCAGTCCGGCTTCCCGCAGAACCTTGAGATGACGAGAGATCGCGGCACCGGACATGCCCCGGCCTTCAATCAGATCACCGGCGGGCAGCTCACCTTTCTCCATCAGTTGTTCAACGATCGAAAAGCGGGTGGCGTCGGACAGGGCAGAAAAAGCGGTCAGAAGCGTGTTCATGACCAATAATTAACACATGTGTTAAATAAAGGGAAGCCTCGATCAGATCGTGACGAATTCCGCGCGAGTGTAACCCTGCAGGTAAAGCAGCGCCGTCAGATCACCATGGTTGACGCGAACCTCGCACTGCTCAGCGACCGAGGGTTTGGCGTGCAGCGCGACGCCGGTTCCGGCGCGGCTCAGCATGCCCAGATCGTTGGCCCCGTCGCCCACCGCAATAACATCGGCCTCGGCCAGGCCCAGGCGGCTGGTGACCTGCTCCAGGGCTTCAATCTTGGCCTGACGCCCCAGGATGGGGTGCTGGACTTTTCCGGTCAGCTTGCCGTTTTCGAACAGCAGCGTATTGGCCCGGTTTTCGTCAAAGCCCAACAGCTCAGAGACCCGTGCGGTGAAGGCGGTGAACCCGCCAGAGACCAGCGCTGCATAACCGCCATTTGTCCGCATCGTGCTCAACAAGGTCTTACCACCGGGCATCAGTGTAATACGTTCATCCAGAACTTTCTCTATGACGCCGACATCAAGACCTTTCAGCAGGCCGACCCGCTCCGTCAGCGCGCCTTCGAAATCCAGTTCGCCGTTCATAGCCCGAGCCGTGATATCCTTGACCCGTTCACCGACACCCGCCTCATCGGCCAGTTCGTCAATGCACTCCTGCTGGATCATGGTGCTGTCCATGTCCGCCAGCAGCATCCTTTTGCGCCGTCCTTCCGCCGGCTGCACGATCAGATCAACCCCCATCTGCTGCAAATCCGCCCAGACGTCCCAGCGATTTCCGGGCATCTCTGACAGCGGGAATTCCGCCGCCTCATCCGGGCTGAGCCACAGAATATCGCCACCGCCCCAGGCATTTCGCAACGACTCGACCAAAGCCAGGTCCAGCGTCCGTGTCTCGGGGCTGGTCAGCAGAGTGGCAATGTACATATTCGATCTCCTGCAAGCTCACCTGCGAAGAATCGCGGGTACAGTATTTTGGCCAGAGGCCGTTGCGAAAACACGCCCCGCTGGGTCAGGTCGTGCCCGCCCGTCACCCGACAGGTGCCTGAAGTTCCACGCGTCCCTGATCCGTCAGCAACCAGCATCTTCGACCTTCGAACACCGCGACACTCACGCTTTTTCCATAGCCCGCGCCGCTGTCCAGATTGACCCGGTTTCCGTAATGGGTCGCCCTGTCTACCGGTGTGTGGCCATGCACAATCAGCTTTGAATACGGCTTCTTGTGCGCATGAAAGGCCTGCCTGATCCAAACCAGATCGTTTTCGTTCTGATCGCTCAGCGACGCGTCGGGGCGGACGCCGGCATGCACGAAAGCAACCTGTTGGGTCTGGTACATGGCAAGAAGATCACGCAGGAAATTTACATGCGACTTCGGAACCGACGCACGGGCCATTGCGTGCAGATCTTCAAGTCGGATGCGATCCTCGAACTCCACCCCGTAGCTGCGCAAGGTCTCGATGCCGCCAAGGCGCTCGTGCAGCCAGTGGTACCCGACCAGCAGATGGGGGTCGTGGCGGGGAACATCCTCCATGAACCAGGCGAACATGCGATCGTGATTGCCCAGCAACGTGATCCAGTCCCGGCCTTCACCGCGGCCCGCAATGAGCCTTTTGATCACACCCCGGCTGTCCGGGCCGCGATCGACATAGTCCCCCAGAAACACGATGCGCGCATCCGGCCCGCCATCGCGCTCGACCAGTTGCATCGCCCGTTCAAACTCGGCCACTTGCCCATGCAGATCGCCGACTGCGTAAACTGGCATTGTCATTGGTATCCTCCGGTGACGACCACAGGGAACGTTCTGGCGCAATTGACGACTTTCATAAAGCCGATACCCGCGGGAATGCACCTGCGGGTATCCGTGCGTCTCAGATTCTCAACAGGCTTCAGGCCACATCAAATTCCAGCGGCTTGATCTGCGTGAACAATCCGGTCTCCGCCAGTTTGGCCCGTGCCTCGGCCGGGACGGGTTCATCAACATAAAGCAAGGCGATCGCCTCGCCGCCAGCTTCGGACCGGCCGAGCGTAAAGTTCGCGATGTTCACACCATGCTCTCCCATGGTCTGTCCCAGCGTACCGATGATGCCCGGAACGTCCTCGTTGGTGGTATAGAGCATGTGCGACCCGATCTCGGCATCGATATTGATGCCCTTGATCTGGATGAATCGCGGCTTGCCGTCGCTGAACACGGTTCCGCCTATCGAGCGTTCGCGCTTTTCCGTGACGACAGTCACCTTGATATACCCGTCAAAAGCACCCGATTTGTCCTGATTGGTGGTCGAGATCTTGATACCACGCTCTTTGGCAACCACTGGTGCCGACACCATGTTCACCTCGGGGTTGAACTTCTTCATGATCCCAGCGATCACCGAACAATTCAGCGCCGCCAGGTTCATTTCCGCCGCGACACCATCGTAAAGGATGTTGATCGCCTTGATCGGTTCATCCGTCATCTGGCCAATGAAGCTGCCCAAATGACCCGCCAGTTTAATCCACGGCCCCATGATCTTGGCCTCTTCGGCGGTAACGCTGGGCATGTTCAGCGCGTTCTCGACCGCACCTGTCAGCAAGTAGTTCGAGATCTGCTCGGCCACCTGAAGCGCGACGTTTTCCTGAGCCTCTGTCGTCGCCGCCCCAAGGTGCGGTGTGCAGACCACGTTGGGCAGGTTGAACAAAGGGTTGTCTTTCGCAGGCTCGGCACTGAACACATCGAACGCGGCACCAGCGACGTGACCCGATTGCAGCATTTCGGCCAGCGCCTCTTCGTCGACCAGACCGCCTCGGGCACAGTTGATGATGCGTACTCCCTTCTTGGTCTTGGCCAGATTCTCGCGGCTCAGGATGTTGCGCGTCTGGTCGGTCAGCGGAACGTGCAGAGTGATGAAATCCGCGCGGGCCAGCAGTTGATCCAGGTCGACCTTTTCGACTCCTATCGCGTCGGCTTTTTCCTCGCTCAGATAGGGGTCATAAGCAATGACCTTCATTTTCAACCCATGCGCGCGCTCGCAGACGATGCCGCCGATATTGCCCGCACCGATTACGCCCAGGGTCTTGTTGGTCAGCTCGATCCCCATGAACTTGGACTTTTCCCACTTGCCCGCATGGGTCGAGGTGCTGGCCTCGGGAATTTGGCGCGCCACGGCGAACATCATTGCAATCGCGTGTTCTGCGGTGGTGATCATGTTGCCGAAAGGCGTGTTCATCACGATCACGCCCTTTTTCGAGGCCGCTTCCTTGTCGATATTGTCGGTGCCAATCCCGGCTCGGCCGATGACTTTCAGCTTGTCCGCCTTCTCCAGAATTGTCGGTGTGACCTTGGTGGCCGACCGGATGGCAAGACCGTCATATTGGCCAATCACCTCGGCCAGTTTGTCTTTGTCCTTGCCCAGGTCAGGCATGAAATCCACGTCGATGCCGCGATCACGGAAGATCTGCACGGCTGTTTCGCTGAGTTTGTCAGAGACGAGTACTTTGGGAGCCATATTCTTTGGTCCTTGAATTGTATGGGATGTCCGGGCCGGATGTGGCCCGGTGAATAAGATCAGGCGGCCTCAGATTGCGCCGCGATTTCAGCCTCGAAGGCCCATGCCAGCCAAGGCAGCATCGCCTCGATATCCGAGGTTTCAACCGTGCCGCCGCACCAAATGCGCAGGCCCGCAGGCGCGTCGCGATAGGCCCCGATGTCCAGCGCGATATTCTCGGCCTCGAGCCGCTTGGCCACAGCCTTGGCGAAACCCGCTCCGTCCTGAATGCGCGCGTCGGTGAACTTCAGACAGACCGAAGTATTCGACTGCGTCGCCGCGTCCTCGGCCAGATTGGCAATCCAGTCATTCTGTTTGCAGAACGCGTGCACCGCACCGGCATTGGCATCCGCACGGGCCATCAGCCCCTGCAACCCGCCGACCGAGCGCGCCCAGTCCAGCGCGAACAGGTAATCCTCGACCGCCAGCATCGACGGCGTGTTGATCGTGGCACCGGTAAAGATGCCCTCGATCAGCTTGCCACCCTTGGTCAGGCGGAAAATCTTGGGCAGAGGCCAAGCCGGTGTGTAGTTTTCCAGCCGCTCCACCGCACGGGGGCTCAGGATAAGCATGCCGTGCGCCGCCTCACCGCCCAGCACTTTCTGCCAGCTGAAGGTGGTCACATCCAGCTTGCCCCACGGCAGGTCCATCGCGAAAGCTGCCGAGGTCGCGTCGCAGATCGTCAGGCCCTGACGGTCATCCGCGATCCAGTCGCCATTCGGAACCCGCACACCCGAAGTCGTGCCGTTCCAAGTGAACACCACATCATTGGCAAAATCGACCGTCGCCAGATCAACAATCTGACCGTAATCCGCAGTCTTGACCTCGGCGTCGATCTTCAGCTGCTTGACCACATCGGTCACCCAACCCGCGCCAAAGCTCTCCCATGCCAGCATCTCGACCTTGCGTTCGCCCAGCAGCGACCAGAGCGCCATCTCAACCGCGCCGGTGTCCGAAGCGGGAACAATGCCGATCTTGTAGTCGGCCGGAATACCCAGAATTTCGCGCGTGCCCTCAATGGCCGCCTTGAGCTTGTCCTTGCCGACAGCGGCCCGGTGCGACCGACCGAGTGCGGCGTCGGCCAGCTTGTTCAGTTCGAATGTAGGGGGTTTGGCGCAGGGGCCCGAAGAAAAACGCGGGTTCGCCGGCCGTAGTTCGGGTTTGCGCACGGCGTCGAGCGACGCCGGTTGTTCGATAGTCATCTGTATTACCCTTCCAGATACACGCCCCTCGTTGGGGAGGGGTGTCCCACGGACAGAGGTATGGTCAGTTTGCACCCGCAGCAAGCAGAAAAGACGCTTCGCTGGGTGAAAACGACATCTGAAAATGGCACAAATTGGAACGCAGGTTTCCGATTGGCGAAAAACCCCGCCATTTTGCTGGCGGGGTATTATCTTTCACTCAGCGGCTTCTTCGTATTCTGACATTGGAGGGCATGTGCAGATGAGGTTTCTGTCGCCG